>CALMTC010000023.1 GCA_937872535.1 uncultured bacterium | reverse complement strand
GCACAGGACTCTTAATCCTTTGGCCCAGGGTTCGAATCCCTGATCACCCAAAAAAATGTTCGGTCGAAAGATTGAGCTTTTTTTTTTGCAAATAAATATTTTTTACTTATAATTAGCAGTTGTTTTACAACTAACCTTTATACCTAATATGCCAAAAATTTTTTCACTAAGTGATAAAACTCCTGCTTGAGAATATATTGAGTTAGAGTCTGTGCCAGTAGTTGAAAATGTCCCTGAGTGGTTAACTCCCATGGTTAAGTGAGTGTGAAAAATTATAGAAAGCTCAAAGGATATTCTTTTTGTTATATTGGATGATGTTCCAGATGCTTTACAATTATATTGAGCTGCTTCATATTTTGATAGAAAAGTGTTGTGACTCTCTATTCCAAAAGATGATAATGCTAAACTATTGTTATACTATACTGCATTACATGAACTGTACGATATGAGTAATTCACCAGAAAGTATGCTAAATGCGGAAAAAAGAGTTTTAGAAGAAGCTCAAAAAAATGGTGTAGATACTACTAAATTGATTGAGTATCATATTGGTTTTTTTAAAGGTAGCTTGGCTGTCCAAAACACATCTGAAGACGAACATGCAAAAAAGATTCAAGGTGTTATCGATTACCTTGAGGGGTTAGTTGATTAGTAAATTAATCAATCCCACCCTCAAGAAAAATTTATACCCCAATTTTTTAATTTTGCAGACAGTGTCTGCATTTTTTCTATTATCCATTCTGGGGACACTGTCCCCACTTTTACATAACTGGCGGCACTATCGCCACTTTTAAATATTTGCTTTATACATCTGCCAAAACAAAGAACACCCTAGTAACTTCTTGATTATAAGATCTAAATAGCTATCTTTTGGTTCGATATTAGTCCTGTTGAGCCAAAAAATTCTCTGGTGAAAGCTAGGGATTTTTTTATAATTTACACATTAAGTTGTATAAAATAATCGACTTAAAAGTTTTTTACCTGCTTGGTAGACTCATAAATATGAATGAATTCAGATACACACCACCTAAAAACATACCTATAACAGATGAAGAAATCATGAATGATTTGAGAAATGTTGCAAATAAAATATGTACAAATAAATTGACTATGAAATTATACACAGAAAATGGTAAATATGATGTTACGACAGTGTCTCGTAGGTTTAATACATGGAATAACGCCCTCAAAAACGCTAATCTTGAAAGCGGAAATATTAGTAATTATTCAGATGAGGAGTTGTATGAAAATATACTTCAAGTCTGGCAATATAAAGGGAAACAACCTACTCGTAGAGATCTCTCTCTTTCCCCATCTAAAATATCACAGTCTCCCTATAATAGAAGATTTGCCTCTTGGTCTCATGCTTTACAATCATTTATCGATTATACTAATCAAAATGAAATACAAAATTTATCATCGTATACAAATGATAGGACCAAAGAGAAAAAAACAAGTAGAGACCCGTCTTTAAGATTAAGATTTAATGTTCTAAAACGTGATAGTTTTACTTGCAAACAATGTGGAGCAAGTCCAGCTAAGGATCATAATGTTCAATTACATATTGATCATATATCCCCTTGGAGCAAAGGAGGGGAAACAGTAATTGATAATTTACAAACATTATGTCAAAACTGTAATTTAGGTAAAAGCAATTTAGAATAACAGAAAATTTGATATTAACTTGCCCCCTAAATCAGGGGACAGTGTCCCCAGTTTTAGAATTCTGTCGACAGTGTAGGCAGTTTTTCTCAGTCAATTCTGGCGGCACTGCCACCACTTTTACATAACTCGCAACACTGTCGCGAGAAATTAAGTATTTGCTTTATACATCTGCCAAAACAAAGAACACTCCTTCAATCTCTTGATAATGAGATCCAAATGATTATCTTGTGGTTCGATCAAAATCCTGTTGACCCAAATTTATTCTGGGCTGTGTCCCCGACGACAAGTCTTAATAATCAATAAATCCTAGTCGAGAGACTAGAAGATTTTTTGTATTAGAAATATATAGAATGTCTAACAAAATCCCTAGTATTTTAAAAAGGTCTTTATAATATATACTATAATTATTTATAATATATACTATAATTATTTATAATATATACTCATCAACATGTTTAAATGATTTGTTCGTGGAATTATCGTCAATAAAAATTGACAAGTGCTTCTTATAAAAAAGAATGATAAGCAAAAAATTTGAGCATCTAAACGAATGTGTCCAGGATGAACCATCGAAGTAGGAGAAGATGTCATTAGTACGCTATATAGAGAATTGCAGGAAGAAGTTGGCCTATCTCTGAAAAGTCGAAAATTGATTGATACTAAAAAAATGATGATTCAAGATACACATTGGATCGGATTTTACTATATCTGTGAAGTGGAAGATACACAAGCAATTAATGTAGAAACAGAAAAACATGAAGAAGTAACGCGAATATTCATTGATCAACTTCCCAACATGCTACATGTAGATGTTATTAAAAAAGCTATGTTATGAATGTATGATACGACTGAATATCTGGATCATACGACAGCGACTATTACAGATCATACAATGTGAGAGGCCCTCTATCCATACACATCAGTAAAAATGCATCAACTGATTAAGGAAAAAGATCGAGAACGTATTAGAGTCATAGGAGAGTACGATAGATATGGTATTATTTCAGAGGATGAAAAGATTGGTAAAATATTTAACTGGAAGAGGCCAACAGCAGTACCAGAGGAAGACACGCTTGTTATTAAGTGCTTTCCTGGACAGGATTATATCAAGCACTATGCTTCACTTATTTCGACCTATTATAAGATTAATAACAAGAAACTTGCTCTGATATCATACGAACTCCCCTATGAACAAACCTGTATGAATTGGCTTTATAAATCAACAAATATTGATGACATTCCGGAGCATGACATTGCTATTGTTGGTACAGTCCATAAGTTGAAGAAAGTGATATGAGACAAGCAGCGAAAATGAAATGGCGATTTTCAATGGATTGAACTCACGATAGGAAGCAAAAAAGTATGCCTTATAGGGTGTAAATTTAGTATTCGAGGAGATATAGCTGGACGTATGACTGCTATTTTGGCAGAAAAAAGAGTCAAACAAGTTATATATATAGGTAAACTCTGAGGATTGAAACCTGACTATATACCAAATACTTTACTTGCTACTTGAAATAAAAGTTATAGAAATTGAAGTCTCATAGAATGGAAGAATATTTTTGAGGATACCACTGATATTGACATCATAAAGGGAATACATATAACTGTTTCATCTGTGATAGACGAAACTCAGGAACGGCTTGAAGGAGTTAGAGATCAGAATATAGATTTTGTAGATCCAGAGATCTGACAAATGGCTTATTATGCAGCCCAAGCAGGTATCGGATATAGCTATCTTCATATTATTTCCGATAATCTCACATTCAAATACGACGAACATCTTTGAAATGAAAGAGAGAAAAAAATTTTACTGAAAAGAGATTTACTGCTTGATAAAATCTCAGATATTCTTTTATCTACTATAGAGAAATTATAAATGAATAATTCACTGATTCGTACGGTTTGATTTGAGGGAGAACACAACTCTGGAAAGTGATCTCAGATTTCTCTTTTACGCGAATTATTAGATAACCTTAATATTCCGTCCTGCGTAGTGAGAGGAGCTTTGTATAGACCAGGAATAGGTAAGTGTGACTATCAATGAATGATGGATCCTGAAAATTCCTATCGAAAAAATATCATGCAAGAATATAATTCTATAGAAAATATGACTACCGAAGAAAAAATCGCATTTGAGTTACAAAATGCAGATAGGCTTAATAGAGAGCTAATAGTTTTTCTCGAAAGATATGTGCCAAACTATCTTAAATCACACACTCCTGAGCAATATCGAGTTATCTTTGATAGGACGCTTCTCAGCTCCTATTATCGATTTAAAAGATATAACTATACACCGGACTTATCGGCCCATAAAATACCTATTGAAACAACATTTTTCCTGGATGTTGCACAAGAAACTTTGCTTCAAAGAAATACCGATAGGAATGAAAGAAATCCCAGTTTACATCGTGCCAGAGAGAATAATATTGCTCATAACTATGGTTTATGGCAGCAAGTGATGGCAGAGCATCCGGAAAAAAGAATTATCACGCTCGACGGGAATAAAAAGAAAGAGGAGCTATTTGAAGAAATAAAAAATAGTCTACAGATTTAATATTTATCCTCGACTTTTATTGGGTTTATATATCTGCAAAAATAAAGAACATTCCTTTATTTCTTCTAGCTATCTTCTATTCATTTAGAATCCCTGATCACCTAAAAAATTCCTCGGTGAAAGCTGGGGATTTTTTTATAGTTAGGTTAGGTGAAAATTTCTTTTTCTCGATCAAAATGTTTATCAGTAGTCAGAAAATTATTTTTTATTTACAACTGAAATTATGTTCTTGCATTATTGATTTTAAACAATAACAATATTTGGTCTCTTCACTGGAACTGTTTATTTGAGAAAAGGTTTGATTATAGTGGATGTGAAACAATTTATTATAACTCAAGAATACAATGGCTGGAAGAATACCACACTATGCTGACGATGATTATGAAAGTATTGGTACTTTATTGAGACTTCGTGCTCCTGCTTTGGTTTTGGGACTGGTACTTGGTATTGGGATTTCTTTTGTGACATCTCGTTTTGAGGAGGTGCTTTCGCACAATGTGCAAGTAGCTTTTTTTCTGCCATTTATCGTTTATATCGCTGATGCAATCGGGACACAGACCGAGACAATTTATTCTCGTGATCTTAAAACTGGTCAAGCAAAGCTCAGTAACTATCTGAGAAAAGAGTTCGCTTTGGGGATCATTTTTGGTGCACTTTTCGGAGTTTCTTCAGGTCTCATCGTACTTTTTTGGCTCAAAAATACTTTGCTTGCACTCAGTGTTTCTCTCTCTTCTTTCTTAGCGATCGCAACAGCTCCACTCATAGCGCTGGCAGTAGTCCATATTTTCCAATCCATTCATAAAGACCCAGCAGCAAGCAGCTGACCGATAGCAACGGTGATACAAGATATGCTCAGTGTGTTGATATATGGAGCAGTTACCAGTTTATTTGTTTTACACCGATAAGTTTTAGAAATGCTTTGTACTAAGCTTCCGAAAGCGTAGTTTGGTAGATGCATATAATTGGACCTATCATAAAATCTTTTTTGATTTTATTGCTGGTCCAATTTATCTTCATCTTCTTCGCTTCACTCGAATCTAAAGTGTCTAAAATCTTCGGTATTACTCTCTCATCTATTCAAATTGTTCTCAATTTTCATGGTGGTCGAGTTTATAAAAAATTTTTTTGCAGTAGTCAGGATTTTTTTATAAAAGATTTATTCAGTATTTTATTTCTCTGCTTATTGTAGTATCGGCTATGCCCATTCTTCTCGCAATCTCATAGAAAGATAATCATTCTCTAAAATATCCATATATTTTTACTTTTTACTCTTTCCTCTTGAGTTATCTGTCCTTTTCTGCATGTTTTAGTTTATAATTCCATTTATTTAGTTTGATGTAAGAATCTTACTTTAACTTTTGGTGGTACATTTTGAGTCATAATTAATAAAATCCTACAACATCTTGATATAAGAACTAAAATAGATATCTTCTTCGAACTAACAATGGTGTTAGTAATAACAAAAAATATATATGCAAATTAAAGAAATGAATCCCCAAGCGGGTGATTCTGCAAAAGAAGAAAAAAAAATTGGCAAATTGGGACCTATTACGAAACTCCTCGATTCTACCAAAACAGTTGAGAAATTTTCAATTGGTACTATTTCTTTGGTAAATGGTAAGAATTGTACAATCCGTGTCACATGTGCCGACATCGAAGCCTCTTTAGCTCTGGAAGGAGATGTTGATTCAGACACATATGAAACCATCAAAGGTTTTATCAAATCTGAAAAGGTTACCCTCTTTTCGATCTTAAAACAAAAAGCGTCTGGCTCGGAAAAAATTTTTAAACTAATGGATATGAATCCTAAAGAACCTAAAGCTGAATGGCATAATGGTCTCATAACGCGATGTAGCAATGAAAGTTCTATCCTGATAAAAAATGCTCAGTTTATAGAACTTGGCAAGCAAGATGTTAACTAACTATTTCCCCCCAAGCATCCTCAAAAAATGCTTGGGATTTTTTTATTTTTATGTTGTAAATTTATATATTTAAAGCTGGAAATGATCCTATTATTGCAACTTTTTTTAAATTACTTCGTAGTAACACAACCCAAGTCAAAATAAAACATCAATAAAAAAGCCCCCTTAAATCATATGATTTAAAGGGGTGGAAAAACTCAAGCAATAGATCGAAACAAAATGCGGTTCAAATAACCGATAAACTTTCAACGGAAACGGAATATTTGAATAACGAGCAACAAGATTGGTTTACACCAATCTGATACATTTTTATACCGGATTGCAAGATGAAAGTGGAGGAACGATTTTAAAAATCGTAATTTTTCTTAAGATTGGCTTCTGTTTGTACCCAACAGTCTGAAGTGTCAGCTTCTCCGTTTTTGTCATTATAACAACGGTAAGAATTTTCTTTAACTTCATAATTCATGGTTCCATCCAATGTCTGAATTTGGACTGTTTGCCCCATTGGTAGGGGCTCTTCATCAATCCAAATTGGAGCTTTTGAATAGCGATTGTTTCCGACTTTCACCCATCCAACAGGAGCTGAATTGTCGTTGTTTGGCTGAACGAGATGAGAAATTGTCATCTCTTCTCCTTCATTCACTTTGAGAAAGGCACCATTTGGACCTAATTGATTATTATTTTCTCCCCATTCGGCAGATTTATCAATTGTTACTGGTGAGAAACAAAAGATGAACAATACATTAACCTGTTTACTGTTAATTTTTTTTGTCATATAAAATATTTTTATGTTGCTCCCAATATCGGGACGATTCTCTTATGTATTTTTATTTCAATAAGTCAATTCTTTTTTGATCGAAAATATATTCTTGAATTATAAACTTAAAATGATACCATTATGCGGTGACCAAGTAAAATGTATTTTTCAGGATAAACATGATATAGGCCAGATTTTATTTTTTAAGATAGAGATTTATTATTATAATTTTGGGGCAATGAACTATAAACATACTCAAATTAGTTATCTGATGCTCGTTATTACTCTTGCTGTGTTGACATTTTTCGCATCGATTAATCTTTCGGCGATGGCTGAGCCTGCGTGACCTGATTCGGGGACGAATTTGCTCGTCACTGCTGTGATGGCTTTTATTTTGTTGACGCTGGCTTCTTTTGTGACACTTCAGGTCAAGGTAGGTGGGAAGTATATGCAGATTAAATTTGGCTATGGGATTTATCAGAAAAAGTTTTTGCTGAGCGATATAGCGTCTGCTAAAAGTGTCAAAAATCGCTGGTATTATGGCTGGGGAATCAGAAGATGGTTTTGGCCAAAGATGTGGATTTACAATGTTTCGGGGTTTGATGCAGTCGAGATCAAGCTGAAAAATGGGAAATTATACAGAATCGGAACTGATGAGCCTAAGAAATTGGAAGAAGCGATTTTGGAGGGGATGAGGTAGGAGAGCTTGGCAATAATTCTTGCAATTAGTGTAATTTTATGTACAATGTATGTAAATTTATTAAATAATGTTTTTTTAAATGCATACGACAAAAATTAATAAGAATATTAGACTAGAGAAGGGGCTTGTTGATAATGTAGATCAAGTCAGTAGAAATATGTGATTAAATTTTTCTACTGTGGTTAACCTTCTTTTGAAAAAATTTGTTATGGAAAAGAAGATAGAAATCTCTGCTTGAGAAGATGTTGTTATGGAAAAACTTAATCCAAAAGAAAAAAAGGAAGCCGCTAAATTAAAAAACTTTGATAGTTTTTATCAGTCACTTTAATGTCTCATGGTGTCAATAAAGTTAGCTGATAGCTTTGTAAGGATTTTTGAAAAAGAGTTTGGAGATGACTATTGAAAACAACGCAAAAAATAGTAGAATGAGAAATATTTTTTATTGAAGAACAAAACTATGGAAACAATCAACAAAGAACAATTACTCATAACTCTTCAGCAGGCTGGATATAGCAAACAGGAAGCTGAGATGATTATAGAATGAATGCAAGATGTTCAGACGGGCAAGGTCTACACAGCAGAAGAAGCCTATAAAAAACTATTCCTTAAGAAGGAAAAAACTTATGCATAGTGTTATTTTTTCAAGTAGATGATTGAGTGATATTGATCAAATAAGAGAATTTATAGCTCAAGAAAATAGTTTCTATGCCGAGAAAGTTGCCGAAACAATTTTTTGATTTATAAATTCGCATCTATCTTATTTTCCACTTCTTGGTAAAGAAATTTCTCTCTATAAACATCTGAGAGAGATAGTAGAACCAACTTTTAAGTATAGAATTATTTACACATTTGATGGTTCACAAGTTATTATCTATGCTGTCTTCAAATACAAAGAATTTTAGTATTTCCATCATTGGAAACACTAGTAAAATAGGATGAACTTTTATTTTTTGATAACTGATCCGAACTATTTTCCTCATTTGCTAGATCATTTTTGACTGATTTTATGACGCTGAGAAAAAAGATCTGGAAGCTCTTAAAGAGTTTTTTGATAGGAATATTTAGGTAAAAACTATACATATGATTTTAAAAGCAATAAAAAAATTTCTTTATCCATTAGTTCATCTATATTGGAGAATTTTTAGACCTAAAACATTGTGAACAAGGTTATTTTTAATCAATGACAATAAAATTTTATTGGTAAAACATAAGTATCATAATGATTTGTTTCTGCCTTGAGGGTGATTACATAATTGAGAAGAATTTGTTAGTGCATTAAAAAGAGAACTCAAGGAAGAGTTAAACCTTGATATTATTGAACTTGAGCTGTTTTGAGTGTATCAAAATATGAAAGAATATAAAATGGATACTATTGTACTATTCATTTCGTTTCAAGAAATTGATCTAAAAAATATTTCTCTGATTGACGAAGAAATTGAATTATTTATGATGGCAGATATCAATAATTTACCTGAGAATATATCTCCTTGAACCAAAAGAAGAATCGAAGAGTTTAAATTAAAGAAAAATCCTATAGTAGGTAAATGGTAAGTTTTTACATTCACCAGAAAATTATTTTTTAATTGTAACAAATTATATAATGGAAAAACCAGAATTATTCGATGATTTTATTGAAAAGAAAAACGATATTCACGATCAAAATAAGCATGTTTTATATGATGTTTTGACTAATACGATTACTGTTAGAGATGATCTAGTTATAACTGATAAATTTATTTTGGATTATTTAGAGTCTCATAGTGCATTAAAACAAAATCTGGGGAAGATTGTTGATTTTATAACTACATTTGGGGTTGAACCAAAAGATATTTCTTTTCACTGGTTTGATGTCACTCAATCCATTTATGTAAATGTTAGTGTGGCAAAACCATCGGAAGCATTCAAAATTCAGGATGAATATTATAAATATGTTGATGAGGAAGTGATTGATTTGCCAATCATTTTCAATTTTAATAAAGCTGTTTAGTGAGGAGCAGATAGATATTAAATGCTTCATGGTTATCAGAATAAATGTAGCCTCTCATATCTTCTTAAAACAAAAAATCCTCTGACTTCGGTCAGAGTTTCTATTTTGGCGAAAGATTAATTTGATTGACTTATGTCAAAATATAATTATAAACAAAAATATGTGTTTTATATAATTTTTATTAAATGAAAACAATTGCTACAGTAACAGTTTGATCGCAGTTACATGGTTTATCAACTCCCAAAAGTGACTTTGATCGTTTTTCAATAGTGAAAAGCGAGTTGATGGAAGTATTATGGAAAGATGAATGGCATTGATCTCACAAAAAGAATCTTGAAGAAGATGATACAAAATATGAACTTTTACACTTTCTTAAACTTGCTACTAAGGGGAATGGTACTATTCTTGAAATATTACATAGTCATTTAATAGATTTTTCTGATGAAGATTGGCAAAAAATTATTGATCAAAAAAATATATTTCTTGATAAAGATGCGATCTATAAAAGTCATATATGATATGCTAATAGTCAACTTGGGCAAATTGAGCGTTGAACTGTAGAGATAAAAAGATTTAGAAAAGCTCTTGTAGCATACCTTAGAACATTATATCAAGGTATCCAACTACTCGAAACATGAACTGTTGAATATCCTTTGACAGGTACTTTTAAAGATAGTCTTTGGAGTATAAAGAATGGTGAATCATTTAGTTTTGAAGATTATTTTGTTGTTAAAGAAGAACTGGGAACTCAATTAAAAGAAAAAATAGAATATGCATATAAAAACTCTGTATTGAAGAAAATAGATATGAATAATGTAAAAGAGTTTTTTGCCTCGCTATATAAATAAATTATAAAATGATTGTCTTTCACAAAAAATCCTCTGGTTTCGGTCAGAGTTTTTTTTATAATTTTGTGAAGTTTCCAGAAATTTATTTTTAAGGAAGTGTCGAAAAAGTCATATTTATGGCAAAATATCGACATACAAAAATAAATGAGATTCATAATTCGACATTTCCTTGTGTTCTCTCTTCATAGCCTTCAAAAAAAGAATTTTTTTGACTTATTCATCCTTTACTTAAAACAGAAAATAAGATGAGAAAAATTATACTCTTAGAATTTATGACTCTGGATGGGGTGATTCAAGGGCCAGGTGGGCCTGAGGAGGATACGAGTGGTGGTTTTCAGTATGGTGGATGGGTAGCGCCGTATTTTGATGAGGTGATGGGAGCGGTGATGGCTGAGCAGATGAAGGAGCCGTTTGAGTTGTTGCTGGGGAGGAAGACATACGATATTTGGGCGGGATATTGGCCTCAGCATGGTGCGAACTGGGCTGGTGTCAATGAGACCAAAAAATATGTCGTCTCTCACCAAGATCAAAAGTTGGAATGGGAAAATTCTATTCTGATCAAAGATGATGTGGTAGAAGAGCTTAAAAAGCTGAAATCACAAGATGGACCTGATTTACAGGTCTATGGTAGTGCAAATCTCGTCCAGACACTTCTCAAAAACGATCTCGTCGATGAACTATGGCTCAAAATCTTTCCTATCACGCTCGGAGCCGGAAAGCGTTTGTTTGTCGAATGAACTATCCCTGCTGCATTTGAGCTCTTTGAGTCCAAAATCTCAAAAACTGGAGTAATTGTGGCTTCGTATAAGCGTGCTGGCGAGGTGAGATTTGAGTTGATTGAATAGTAAACCTAAAAAACAGTAGTCAGAGTTTTTTAGCTTGAAGAAATGGCTGTTAAAACTTATAGTCGTGTTTTAGCAGAATAAAAATTTTTTATGAATGTACTTTTGTTGTGTGGTTGACCTTGAGTAGAGCATGAAGTTTCTCTTATGTCGGCTAAAAATATCGTTCAAGCTATTGATAAAGATAAATATCAGATAGATATTTTGTATATAACAAAAGAGAAACTACGATATCGAATAGATGAGAATCAATTATTAGCTAATGATTTCAATACTGATAAAGTTTTTTCTGTAAACTTAAGTGATCCAATATCTTATGGATTGGAAAAGAAATATGATGCTCTTTTTCCTATTATTCATGGAACTCGATGAGAAGACTGAGTCATTCAGTCGCTCGGGAAAATACTGGACATACCAGTGGTCGGATGTGACATCCTATCAAGCGCAATCTGTATGGATAAAGATGTCGCTAAGAGACTTTTGAGAGATGCGAATCTTCCTATAGTTCCGTTTGTTAGTATAACAAAAGACATAATTCCGCCTTTTCACCAGGTCGAAAAAAAACTATGAGTACCTTTTTTCATAAAACCTGCTCAATCTGGTTCATCTGTCGGAGTATCAAAAGTAACAACTCCTGAAGACTATGAAAATGCTCTCAATGAAGCGTTTCTCTATGATAAAAAAGTTCTTATCGAGAAAAACATTCAATGAGTAGAGTTAGAATGTGCTGTTTTAGGTGTGACTGATCTTATTGTTTCTTTACCTGGAAAGATCATCAATCATACAGAGTTCTATAGCTATCATGCAAAGTATTTTGATGGACAGAGTGTAACTTTTGAGCTACCAGCACATATACAACAAGAAGTAAAAGATCAGATACAAGAACTTAGTAGAAAAGTATTTATTACACTTGGCTGTAGTGGCATGGCTAGAATTGACTTCTTTTTGAGTAATCAGTGAGAACTTTTCATCAATGAAATAAATACAATTCCTGGATTTACCAATATTAGCATGTATCCCAAACTTTTGGAATTAATGTGACTATCTTATCGTGAAATTCTTACAAAACTCATTATATCTGCAGGAAAATAGCTACACCTCCAGAGCCCCGCGGAAGCCTCTAGCGGCGTAGTAGGAGTCGGCACCATTGTGGTAGAAAAATGTGTGATGATAGCGGTGATCAGCGAAGAGAGCGCCGCCGTGTTTTCTCATCTCGGTAGGTGTTTGGAGTCGGCTAGAGGTCTTGGTGTCAAACTGACCGAGTTCCTGGAGGAAGAGATATTGTTCTTTGGTCAAAATCTCGATGCCCATCGCAGTAGCCATATCGATCGCACTACTCGCTGGTTTGTTTAATTTTCTAGCTTCCAAAGCTGCACCATCATAACAGATACTTCTGCGCCCTTTTGGAGTTTCTGTCGAGCAGTCAAAAAATGCGTACTCCCCTGTCTTTTTATCATAAGCAACGACATCTGGCTCTCATTCAGTTCTTTCCATTTCATTCAGAGACCAAAGTTTTTCAGGATTTTTTTCAAGTTTTGCTTGAATTTTTGATCGTTCGAGATCTCTATGGCGGTTCATATTTTTTTCAAAACGATTTTTTAGTATCATCAAAAGCTGTTCGGCTTGTTTTGGAGAAAGTTCTTTCTTGGAAATAGTGCTTTTTGCCATTATTTTTTTGGTAAAATAAAATTTCTATTCTGACTATCTCTTAGTGATTAGCATCTATGAAATCAAGTTTTTTGACTAAAAACCAGAAAATAAATTTTTTCTTGTAATTTTTGATAAATTTAGGGTTTTTAGTATACTGGTTTTGAGATTTTTTATTTTTATTGAGAAAAAAATGATAGTGAGTTTTCTGATTTTTTTAGTGTCGTTATTTTTATTGGTCAAAGGAGCTACTCTCTCAACGAAGTATGCCGTTTTATTGGCAGAAAGTTTTGCTTTATCAAAATACATCGTCGGATTTATCATCGTGGCGGTTATCTCAATCTTGCCAGAAACATTGGTTTCAATCAACTCTGTCATCGAACAAACGCCGTCTTTTTGACTCAGTATTTTATTTTGATCTAATGTCGCCGATTTGACACTTGTTTTTGCAGTTATTATTTTTTTCGCAAGTAAGAGTATTAAAATTGAGCCTGGAATTTTGAAAAATAATCGTATTTTCCCACTTTTTCTTTTGTTACCAATTATTTTGGGAGTTGATTGATTTTATAATCGCATTGATTGACTAGCTCTCATTTTAATGTGAGTCGCCTTTTACTTAATTTCACTCAATAGTAGCAGCATTGATTATACAAAACCAACAGAGGTCGACAAAAAAAATCGCTATAAAATATTTCTTTTTTTATTGGGAGGGATTGTCCTTTTACTTTTTGGAGCTCACTTTATCGTCGTTTCAGCACTCGAGATTTCTGAATTCCTAGGAGTTAATTCTTTGTTTATTGGAATGCTTATCGTAGCACTTGGTACTGTCATGCCTGAACTTCTTTTTTCTCTCAAAGCTCTTAAGCAAGGGAACGATTCACTAGCGGTCTGAGATATTCTTGGTTCTGTCCTAGCTGATGCCACCGTAGTCGTTTGAATATTAGCTCTTTGTCAACCGTTTGCTTTCCCTGTAAAAATTATTTACACTACTGGAGCTTTTATGTTTTTAGCTTCGTTCCTCCTCTTCTTTTTTATGAGCTCAGAAAGAAAACTCTCGCAAAAAGAAGCTTTCTTGCTTTTTCTCTTCTGGATTGCTTTTATCATCATTGAGTTTTGGTTAAGTCATTAGATTTTTCATAAAAGTCAATATGTGCTTGCTTTTTCACTACCAAGCTTTATAGTTAGTTCCTCATTAAAACTTAACCACTATGACACAAAAAAACTCCCTTAGAATTATAAAAATGCGTGACCAGTTGAAGTCAAAAGATTTTCAGCAACCAGAAAAAAAACCTTTGAGAAATATTTATATTGAACAGATTTCTGCTCATCTTAATCAAAATACTATCAATGTCCTTATCTGACAAAGAAGAGTCTGAAAAAGCTGGATTTTAAAACATTTTGCTAGCAAAACACTATTGGAAAATGTTTTTTCGATCAATTTTGAAAAAGATACTTACATCTGAAATATTGATTGAACTGAGCTTTCAGAACTTTTTTTCAAGAATTTTTTACCATGAACGCATTCTTGAGAAAAAATTTATATCTTACTTGATGAGATCCAAGAGGTAAAAAACTGGCATATTTTCATTAATGATCTGCTTTCTCATAATGATAGACTAAGATTTGAGATACTCATTTCTAGTTCAACCAGCAGTGTGATTTTACCTATTTTAGAGGAATTTTTCCTCAAACAAACTCAACTCTACCATGTGGTTCCTTTTCTTTATGATGAATATAGTGCTTTTCATCCTGAGGGTGGAACATTCCAAGATTATCTTCAGAAAAGTGGTTTACCAGAGATGATTCTTCTCGAAAATACTAACCAAAGAGAGTTATCAGAAAATTATATTATATCTCTTCAAAATACGATTATTGTCGAAGATATTGTCAAAATATTTGGCGCAAAAGATATTTCTCTTCTTAAAAAATTATATTTTCTGCTCCTCAAAAATTGCTGAAAAAGTATTAGTAACAATGCTCTTACTACGAGACTCAAAGAAGAAAATATTATGACTAATCACAATACTATTGGTCAGTATGTCGAATATATTGTTTCCACTCATCTGATTCATACCGTCGAGATCATAAACCAAGATTGATCTCTTACTAACTCGAGACTTTATTTCATGAATGATTTTTGATTGGTAAACTATAGCAGCGATCAGATTATAATCTCTGAAAACATTAAGATTCTCAATTATCTTTTACTACTTTTACTCAGAAAAAATCTCAGAGTTTACGCCATTCTTAACTCTCATTGAGACATTAATCTTTGCATTAAAACATCTGACTGATTCTCTCTTTTGATTGAGAAATGATGTAAAGTTCAAGGATCTTATAAAAATTTTTTGGAGTACGAAATTACTCATCAATGAGTTAAACTTGATTTGGAAGCATCTTTCTAATTTTCTCTTCTCTTTTTTCTCAAAAATTTTTTCTGGTAAATTCTGGTACTTAAAACCTATCTTGTAAGCAATCTCGATAGGATATATTTTTATTTATAGTTTTTTTATGCTCTTCATCGTCTCTTATAAGCTCAGATTATTGATTGTAATTTCTTTTACCCTCTTTATTGTAGTTTTAGCAAATTTCCTAGCCCGCTAGCAATATTTTTTTCATACCATAAAACCGATTGACATTTCTGAAAATAAACTTATAAGTCCTGACTACTTTATATTGCTCTTTTCTCTTATGAATCA
>CALMTC010000022.1 GCA_937872535.1 uncultured bacterium | reverse complement strand
CACTTCTCTACCCCGCATCTTACTTTTTTATTCTCTTCTGCTACCACTTATCTGTTCGATTTTGATCGTACTGACTTACCTCTTCTCTACCATGCAGTATTGCGAAACAGTCTTGGGAAACTAGGATTCGAACCTAGATACACGGAGTCAAAGTCCGTAGTCCTACCATTAGACGATTTCCCAGCCACACATTTGATTGAGTATTTGAGTTTTATAAAAAAAATCACTCATATTGCAAGACTTTATGAGAGATTTTTACATTCTTAACCTTGCACAATGGTTTTTTCTTAAACTACAACAATACAAAACTATATACTCGACCACCATAAAAATTTGTAAAAAAGATTTTTATGGATGAGAGAGATACCGATTGTATTTAGATTCTTTAGATTCGAGCGTAACGATGAATATAAAGATAAATTGGACCAGTAATAAAATCAAAAAAGATTTTATGATAGGACCAATTATATACATCTATCAAACTACTTCTTTCGAAAGTTCTAGTATAAAGTATTTCTAAAGCTTATCGGTATAAAATTTAAATTTCTGCTGTTTTTTATTACAAAAACCAGAATAAAATTTTTTATGAATAGTAGTTTTAATTTTAAATAATTTTTTCCTTAGATATTTTTGATAAACTAGTTTTTCATTATAAAAATCCTATTTTTATGGGGTTCTTTTTTTTGCAGAAAATAAATTTTTTCCCTTCGGAAGGCAGGTAGCCTCAGGGACCAAGATATTGAAGTCTGCAGCGCTGCGAGGCAATGGCGAGTTTTTAACTCATGAAAGGAATTTGAACTCATCGAGCGACGACGAGGTCTTTGAGCATGATGTAGATTCAGAGTGCCATGAGGACGAGGAAAAACACCATGTTGATGTAGTTTTCTATGATGAAATATTTTTCTTTTTTTAGTCTGAAGAGGGTCTGAATATATACTCCGAGCAGTCTACCTCAGTCGAGAGCTGGGATTGGTAGGATATTGAAAAGACAGAGAGCCATCGAGATGAGTCCTCAGAAGAGGAAAAACTCGAGTCGGCCGTACTGGTTGAGAACCATGTCTCCGACTTTGATAGCACCTATTGGCCCAGAAAGTTTGCTGAGAGCTCCTTTCGTTTTTTCACCGTCGAAAGAAAGTAAATTTTTCCCTAAACTACCAAGTGATTCAAAAGTCAAAATAGTTTGAGCCTTGATTTCTTGGAGAGAAGCTTTTACAGCGCCTTTGAAATCGAATTTGATAGGCAAGATGTCGAGTGATCCCGACTGAGCCAATGCGACACCAAGTAAACAGCTATCTGGTGGACACTGGACTGTAGCTGTTAATACCTGAGCTCATCTTTTATAGGTGAGAAGAAATTTTTCTCCTATCAGTTTTTTGAGCTGCCTACCAAGCGTGAAATTATTCACTTCTTGGGCGTTGATCGTAGTAATAATATCACCACTCTGAAGTCAGACTTTGGCAGCAAGTCCGTCTGGAAGAATATCGAAAACCTGAGCCTGAGATTTGTCGATGTCACCAGAAATAAAATTTTTTTGTTCAAGAAAACCAAGCGTTGGCATTAAGTAACTATTTACAGAACTTTGGAATGTATTTTCTGGGACAACAAAAAGTGGTTTTACTCCAAGTCGAAAGCCGAGTGTAAAAATAAAGAACGCAAAAAGCAAATTCATCGTCACTCAGCCAAGCAGAATGATAGTTTTTCTGACGACATTCGCACTGATGAAACTATCTCTAGCGTGAAAATCTTCAGTAACTGTCGGGTCTTCACCTTTTAGTCTCACGAATCCACCGAGAGGAATAGCATTCAAAGTGTACTCTGTCCCTGATTTATCTGTCCAGAGCGTGCAGATCTTGGGCGGAATACCTACTCAGAACTCGAGAACTTTGACACCAGATTTTTTGGCTGCGAAAAAGTGTCCAAGTTCGTGAATTATCACCAAGAACATAAATAAAGCAACTCAAGTTATGATTGAGAAAATCATTTTTTTAGATGGAAAAATAAATGTGATTAGGATGGGATGATACTCAAAAAAATCTAAAAAGCAATCTTGACTGGCTGGGTATTTTTTCTATACTCCGATGAGATCGTTTCTCAAAATACGGGGCAAAAATATAGACGCAATAAATTGTGTCTCTATAAGAAAAATGTAAAAAAACACGGATGCAAAAAATTACATCCCATAAAAAAATTTATTTCTGGTTTTTTCTCAAAATATGTATTTCGATTCACATACTCATCTCAACGACGATAAACTTTTTTCTCAATGGCAGAGCTATTTGGGGCGTTTTATCGAGGCTGGTGGAGCAGGCTTGGTGAATATCGGGCTGGATGAGCTGCATAATCAGAGAGCTATCGAGATTTCTCAGCAAGCTGAGCAGAAAAAATGTCTGGTAAAAGCCACGATCTGATACCATCCGAGTGAAGCATGTTTTCACAACATCACAGAAGACAATCTGACTGAAAAAATTTCTGATCTGGTAAAACTCTATAACTCTGCTCCAGAAGCTATAGTCTGAATCGGTGAATGTGGAATCGATTTACACTATGAGAGCTGAAAAGAAACTCTCGATATTCAAAAAAAACTTTTTTCACTGCAGTGCGATTTAGCTCAGGAGCTGAATTTACCGATTATCATTCACTCGAGGGATGATTTTCAGAGTACACGAGACATTATCCAGAATTATAAATTTTTGAAAGTTTATTTTCATTGCCGAGGATATGGGCCTGAAGAACTGAAAAAGTTGGTGGATTTTTTCCCGAAATTTTGGGTGGGATTTTGTGGAAATACGACTTATCCAAAAGCTGAATTACTGAGAGAATCACTCAAAGTAGCCCCGCTCAAGTGCATTTTGCTGGAGACTGATGCTCCGTATCTCGCACCTCAGGAATTTAGATGACAGCAAAATGAGCCAGCTTTGATCCCTTCGCTGTATCGCTTCGTGGCTGGATTTCTAGGCAAATCTGAAGATGAGCTCCAAAAAATAGTGGCTGAGAACTGGAAGGGGTGTTATGGATTGTAATTAAGCAGAATAAAAAATTTTATGTTTTTTTGTCACGATTTAAAGTTCAGATCGTAGTGAATAGCGATTATACTTTATATTTTTTTGATAATAAAGATGAAAAGAATTGGATTATGGATTTTTGCTTTGGCTCTCTTGTTTTCAGGAGTAAGAGGAGAAGAAATGGTAGCTTGTACTCTTGAGTATGCACCGATGTGTGGACAGCCACCGATGGCAGAATGTCCAGCTGGAATGGCATGTCCTCAGGTGATGCCAGCTCCAAAAACATATGGAAATATGTGTGGTCTCAAAGCAGATAAAGCTGAATTTTTGTATACTGGAGAATGTGAAGCGCCAATCAATCTCGAAGACACTGCTCCTGTAGCGTGTACGAAAGAATATGCGCCAGTTTGTGGAGCAGTGGAGATACAGTGTATCAAAGCTCCTTGCTACCACCCGAAACAAACTTATAGCAATGTCTGTACTATGAATGCTGAAAACGCTTACCTGCTCTATGCTGGACAGTGTAAAGTAGAAGGTCCTCTCAACAATAAAGCTTATCCTTTGATTGTAAAAATCTTGGATACTAAATTTGAAGGGAAAGACTACAATTTCCGTTATCAAACTATGGAAGAAATTCTTGCTAAAGTCCAAAATATCTTGATTACCTCACTGATGACTCCAAGACAAGCAAAAACTTTTTCTATCGTTCACGAAGGGCTCGAGATCTATAGAACTAAAAATGTTCTTGAAAACTTTCTCAAGAGCAAAATCAGTGAAATTGCTGGGAAAACTGATGCGGTAGTTGATTCTATCAAATGGACTCACCTTATGACCGCTCAAATCAGTTACTCTGCTGGGAATGTGAGCACTATGATTACTGTAGAACTGAGCTGAGATGCTGGAAAACTGAGCTACAAACTCGCTCAATAAAAGACTTTTTTTGAAGAAAAAACTGCTAGAAATGGCAGTTTTTTTATAAAAACAATATTTTGCAGAATAGAAATATTTTTTTAGATATTCATTAAATTAATACAGTTTATTCAAAAATATGATCGTAAAAATAATAGCAATAGCTAGTCTAATTCCTGTACCAGCTACAAATCAGATAAGCGATCATCGAGCTGCTTTGAAAGACTTTTTCATAGTCTGACCGTGCAAAAGCTCGCCCGCTAGAGCTCCGATAAATGGTCAGATGAGCATGCCAATTCATGGAATCAGAAAAAATCATAGGATGGTTCAGATCGTAGCTCCTGTACTGCCTCGTGTCGTACCGCCGTATTTTCTCGTTCACCAGACTGGAAGGAGATAGTCTAGAACCATCAGAATAGCAGTCACAGATCAAGCAATTCGCAAAAGCAATGGAGAAAACTGGTAGGCTGTAGTTCGATGAAGGAGCAAGAGTGCTAGAAAATTAAGCTGAATTCCTGGCAGCATTGGCAAGATAGATCCGGCGATACCAGCAATACTGAGAATGAGGCCGATGAGAATTAGTGTCGTATCCATGCGGTAATTTTTAATAAATCTCAAGCAGTATAGTTTGTTTTTTATAAAATCAAAGCTAATTTGCTGGAAAAATTTGCTAAAACTCGAAAAAAACAATATAATAAACAGCACAATTTTTATTTTCTACTCCTTAACAAAACTATGGAAAATTCTTATATTCTGGCTAAAATTCTCGGATTATTTATGGTGATCGTCTATACTGCAGCACTGTTTTCTGGAAAATGATATAAAAAAATCTTGGCTGATATGATGAAAGATGGTGGCCTCATGTATGTGACTGGGATTTTTACTGTAATCCTTTGACTGGTTATGGTGGTCATCCACAATATCTGGGCTCGAGATCGAACTTTGCTTATCACGATCTTTGGATGGATGAGTTTGGCTAAAGGAGCAGCTCTTATAGCGATGCCTGCTCAGCCAATCAAAGCTGGAGAGTATTTTATCAAAAATAATTCTCTTTTCACTGGGCTTTTGGTAGCTATGATCTTAGTAGGTTTGTTTCTCATCGCTAAAGGATTTATGTTTATCTAGTCTTGAGTCTGATCTCAAAAAGCTGTCTGAAAAGGCAGTTTTTTCATTTATAAAAAAGATGCCTGGTTGACACCTTAGTCATATAACAATTCTGTTTGTTATTTTTTTCACATTTTTTTGTTTCACCAGAATGTTATTTTTTCTTGTGAAAATAGCGTTTTGAAGATTTTGAAAGGGGTTTTTTTTGGTGAGAATGAGCTGATAAATTTGGTCTTGGAGCAAGAGCATCTCATCATTTTGAGTGATAGGGATGATCTTCGATGACAGGGATTTCTTGCTTGATAACTTTGATAATTTCTTTGAGATATTTTTTTTCGTCGTGATCGCAGAATGCTATAGCGACTCATTTTGCTCAAGCCCTTCCTGTTCTTCAAATACGATGGACATAAGTTTCTGGTTCGGTAGGAATATCATATATAAAAACATGAGAAAGTTCATTGATATCGATTCATCTAGCAGCAATGTCAGTAGCTACGAGAACTCTGATTTTTTTATTCTTGAGGTTTTGCAAAGCATTTTGTCTGGCAGTCTGGGATTTATTTCCATGAATCGCAGCGGTCGCAATACCAGCTTTCATCAAGTTTTTTGATACTTTATCAGCTCAGTGCTTAGTTCTTGTAAAAACGAGAGCACTTTCAATCGAAGTGTCCTTCAAGAGATGAATAAGTAATTCTTTTTTATTTACTTTTTCTACGAAATAAAGTGACTGTTTAACTGTTTCCACAGTTGAGGAAACTGGTGAAACTATTATTTTAATTGGATCTTTTAGAATCGTATGAGCTAATTCCATGATGGCTGGTGGCATAGTCGCTGAAAAAAAAAGTGATTGTCTTTTAGTTGGCAGTTTTGCAAGAACTTTTTTGATGTCATGAATAAACCCCATATCGAGCATACGGTCTGCTTCATCTAAAACAAACATCTGAATAAAAGCCAGATTTATATGTTTTTGATTAACGAGATCAAGAAGTCTTCACGGCGTAGCTATGATAACATCAACTCATCTACGGAGAATTTTTACCTGAGGAGCTTGGCCTACTCAGCCGAAAATTACTGTGTGAGAAATACCAGTATTCCCACCATAATCTGAAAAACTTTCACCAATCTGGATCGCTAGCTCTCTGGTTGGTGTCAAAATCAAAGCTTTAATTCTCTTGGTGTCTTTTTTGCTGGTTGGCGAATTTTGCTCAACATTATAAAGAAGCTGGAGGATAGGTATCGCAAAAGAAGCTGTCTTTCCAGTCCCTGTCTGAGCACAGCCAAACACATCTTTTCACTCTAAAACAATAGGAATGGATTTTTCTTGAATCGGTGTCGGAGTAGTATATCACTGAGATGAAAGAGCTTTTATAATTGGAGCAACTATTTTTAGATTTTCAAATGTCATCAAAAATGGATATGATAAATTATTATTTGGTGCTACTATATGATTCTAATGGCAATATTCTAGCCAGAAAATTATTTTTTATAATGTAGAATTTATGGGAGAGAAGAGACAAAATTATTGAGTGCGTGGAGAGCAAGTGGGTCGACTTTGGGGACGGTGAAAATTTTGGTAGTGCCGACGAAACTGAAGAGGGAGACCGGATCTCAGAGAATTTTGTAGGTGTAGACTTGCTGGGTTCGTGGCAAGCCTTGGATGGTGTTGGTGAGCATCTGGACGAAGAGCTGATTTAGAGACGATCATGGATTAAAAACGGTGCAACGGTCTGGGATTCTGTGCTTCGCGACGATATAGCAAATCGTTCCACCTAGAGAATGTCAGCAAATTCGTTTTTTATAATCGGGAAATTTTTCTCTCAGTGAGTCATAAACCATCAAAGATTCTTTGACTCTCTCGTCTATCGTCGCAACTCACAATATAATCTGAACATCACTCATCAGATCTTTTATGTTCGTGACTATCGTTCCTCTATAGCCAAGAATTACTGTCTTGAGAGAGTGATTTACATAAATACAATGTTTTTCTTCATTGAAAAAATCGTCTATCAGAAGCCAATCTCCAAGAGCACTTGGGCGATCAACTATTTTTCTGTACGAAACGGCTGTCACTTGACAGCAAATCTGGTCTTCTGGTAACAATGAAATTTTTTCTTCTGGTTTTACCGAAAAAAGTGGCTTCAATTTCTGAAGATTTTGGATTGGTTGCAGAAAATAATTTTTTATATTATTGAGATCCATCGGCACTGTCAGAAAATAAAGCTGTCCTCACATTTTCAGAAAGCAGGTACTCAATAGTTTGTTTCATAGCTTCCATGCTTTGATTTTCTCTTTCTTGAGCTGATAAATTGATCGAACTGATCGTCTGCATAAAATCATGTTCGGCAAAAGACTGCTTGATATAGAGAGTATTTTGATAGATACTCAAAGCAGTCACGCCAAACTTTTTCAATGGAATCATGGCTTCTACCTGTCTATCTCCCAAAACCAAGATATCTCCAATATCAGCATAAGTCACACTCTGTCACTGAATCGAGACTGTCTCCGATTTCACGAATTTACGAGCAAACTGGATAACTGAGCCAATATAATATATCCCGACTATCATCAAAGCAAAAATATTGAATGCGCTTAAGATTGATTCTATGAGAGCTGGCAAAAGTAGCAACAAGATATTAAATACAATGAGTGGAATCCAAGGAACTCCCTTTACCATACCTCGAAAAATATTGAGCAATCGGTATTTTGACTCATGAAGCTCTACAAAAACTGGGTACTGAGTCTGATATTTTGGCGTAAGCGGAATCTCATAACAAATAAACGAATCACTGATGACGCTGTCTTTCGTAAAAGTGCTAATTAAAGCTCATTTCATGGCTAGTGGGCTCTTGATCTCGAACGAAGTATCTACAAAAGTGTCTGCAGTCAACATATTCGCAAAACCAATGCTCGGAAGCATGCTGACATTCTGAAAATATTGCTTGGAGTGAGCCACTGAAGCAGTTGGAACAATTTGAGGTAAAAAATCTAGTGACAAAGCCATAATTTTATTTTTTTTGTTTCTTAAAAAAATTTTTATTCTGGATTATACTCACAATAAAACGAAAAGCAAAAAATGGATAAGAAAAACTACTTGCAATGAAATATTGCAATTCATACTATCTCAATAGTACACTACGCCGCTTTCGAAATCTTAAACTTCTTCACTTTGTTTGGACCTTAAGTTTCTTAACCTGATATTCATACTCTGATCCATTCACCACAGGCGTAAGTGCTCTCATCCACACTTTGTTTTGGTATTCGATCTTAACTCAAATCCTTTATTCAAGTTTTTCATGGAGCTCAGTATAAATAAATTTTATTTTTTTCACTACTTATGTTATCGTATCTTTACCTAGAAAATGAGTATCAAGATAGTCCCTGAATAGCAGAAATTAGTATTAAGTTTCACAATACAGTCGATGAGAAAAGTATTAAGTTTCTCATTGATAAAGATGAACTTATAGTTGATGAAACACATAGGACAAGACCTTACTTAGAAGCATTAGGATCTGCAACTATTTTTACCTGTGCTACTAAAACCAGTAAAAACATAGTTATAAACTGCCATTTTATTGAGTCAGACTATATACTTGAACTCTTTTGCAACTATTTTCTCCATACTTGACTACTTGAGTCAGTTGAGCTTATAACAATCATTCATTATATCGAATGATCAAAACATCTTGATTGATTTTTAAGATTTTGTAAGGAGAATGCTATTGAGATTTCTGAAATTAAGCACGAAAGCTAAGTCAATACTAAGAAACTTCCCTTCGACAAGCCAACCTCGGTTAGTAAACTCAGTGAATGGAGTGAGAGGGTGGATCCCTTCGACAAGCTCAGGGACCAAGAGACTATAATTTTTTTCATTCTGAGAGGTTGATGATACCTAGTTTTCCGAGGTAGTTTGGGAGATAAGCTGAGAAGAAGAGACTTCGGTGTCGGCGGGGAAGAGGAAATATTTCTCTAGCAATGTTCCAGATGGCTGTGGTGCAATTGTTTCTGACGACTAGATAACGAGTATCATTTTCATTCACCAGATTAGTATTTTTTATGAGATTTTTGAATAATTTTTTTATGGATGAGTGGCGGATGTGGAGTGGATAGCGAATGACTGGCTCGTTTCTGATGTTTGTTCTGAGGCCTATGATGTCGCGTTCTGTTCACCAGATTACGATGGAGCGGTAGCCGTTGAGAAATGCTTTGAAATAATTGTAGCTTTCTCACTGCTGGGCTTGGATTTCGACGCTGACGCAGAGTGATTTGCCGTCAGAAAAATGAAACGATAAAAATGTGTGAGCGACGAGCTGGAATGGTCAAAACGGGCAGACGAAAAGCGAGACACTCTGGAGAAGCGAGCTGTCATATTTTTCCGTAATCCAATTTTCTTTTTGGCCGTAGTCTTCGACGGTCCAGGAAAAATCTCTCAAATTCTCGATCTGAACCTGGTTTCACTGCTGGACTATATGGCTGATTTTGTTGTGTCCAATACGAAGCATCTCTTTGGAAAAAATAAATTCTTTTATCGATCAGTTCTATTTAGTGAAAGAATTTTTGCCATTATTAAAGTTTAATTATAAAACAGCTGTTAATTTTAATTTAAAATAGATTTTTTACAAATAAAAAAAGCTCAATCTTTTGACTGAACGTTTTTTTGGGTTTGCAGGATTTTGATCGAACCAAAAGATAACCATTTGGATCTTATAATTAAGAAGTTGAGGGAGTGTAGTTTGTTTTGGCAGACATATAAAAATACTATTTACAACTAGTTATTTCAAAAT
This sequence comes from uncultured bacterium, assembly GCA_937872535.1. Lineage (GTDB taxonomy): Bacteria > Patescibacteriota > Gracilibacteria > Absconditabacterales > Absconditicoccaceae > CALMTC01. The sequence continues at coordinate 3,807 of CALMTC010000022.1, read as the reverse complement.
TATGATCCGTAAAATATGACCAGATTCTCCTAGAACATTTGATTGGTCTAGATTTATCTCGCTCAGTTCAAGAAATATAATACGAGAATTCAAAACGATCTTTATTGGTTGATGGTTTGCCGATGAATACAGATCTCCTGTCGAAAATTGAGAAGTTGTTGTCTTGCCTAGTGAACTCAGACACCTCGAACAGCTCCCTATTGATGAATGACAAAAGAAATGGTATCTGCAACAATACGATCTTTTGTGAAGAGATGTTTTTCAAGAATATCCAAGCACACCTGAGGAGGCTTTCTTGACGACAGGAGATACCGTTTTCAATATCCAAATCGTAAAGAACCTAGAGAAGTTGAAATACCAAGAAGATATGAAATTTCCAAAGCTCAGAATCTATGCGAAGCCTGGAGAAAAATGTCTGTTTGGTATTGATACTGCCGAGGGTTGAAAAGATGGAGATAATTCTTCTATCTCAGTCAGAGATACGGACATGAGGCTCCTAGCATTCTTTTATTGAACGATCCCACCTGATGAGTTGTGTGTGGTTATCGATAGGCTTGTTGAGTTATGATACAAAGGAATTATTGGAATTGAAAGGAACAATCAACCTTATTCAAACTGATGAATGATACGATGAGAAAACAGACTTTTCTATATTCAGACTTATGTTTTTATGCAAACATGTATATTAAAAATATGTTTTAGAATTTTTCAAAATGAAGAAAATCATTTGAATGATAACAACTATTTGGTAAATTTTCTGGTGCATATTGTTGTGCAGAATCAGCAAGTATTAAATCGTTATCTAAAGTGAGAAGTTGTCCAATTCCTGGCAGCGAATCAGAAGATTTTGGAATTTTTTTTCTATTGAATATACCAAACCGATAATAATGATATTCATCTCATTTTGCATATAAAGCATATCCCATAGGAAGATCTATATTTTCTTGTGCCTCCTCTTTTTCTATATGAATATGTTTTATACAATCTTTGGTAGTATAAATTTTAAATCTGTACTCATTATCCGTATACAGTATTTCATTAAATTTATCATTAATAAAAGTATTATTAGCTGGTACATAGGCTGAAATTCAAGTATTTATTTCTGTTGAATCTATTTTTATAGCTTCATTTCTTTTTTTAAGTCGATATTTTCTTTTTAGTAAATTATTATTTCAACTCATCAATTCTTCATTTTTTGTTTTTAATTCTTGAATTTGGCTATTTAATCAACTTATTTGCTCTTGCAATAAAGAAAGTTGTTGATTTAAACCTGAGTTATTATCAATAGATGAAGATGATTTGTCTAACAAAGAACAACCTGAAATCAAAACAGTTCACATAACAGCGAACAATGATACTAAAAGTTTTTTCATGAAAATATGATTTAAAAAATTAAAATAGTCAATATATTTTTAAACACACATAGTATAATTATTTTCTCAAAAAAAGCAAAAGGCTCTGTAAAAACAAAGCCTTTTATTTTTCGTTTTAGTCCTTGCATCCGTGATAATTTCCTCCAAGATCAGAACAACCACCACAATTCGGAGAATCTGAACAATCTCCAGTCAGCACCTTGTTACTAGTGATTCGCCACACTGGTTCATAGACCGAACCGAAAGTAGTTTCAGCAAGTGTTCGTGCATACAAGAAAGCATCACGATTTGTTTGTTTGCTTTTAGGAGTTTGTTCTACATCAGGGAAATGGTGTACAAATGATCCAAGATACTGGGAGCAGAAGTTGGCATAATCCTTCGTAAAAAGGATAAATGTATGCCAAATTTCGTCCAATACCTTGGAGGGCGACAAGCTCCGGTCTGTGATTGAACACAGGTACAAGAATTTTTTACACTCTTCAAAGTGTATTTCTGCCTCCTCAATGGACAAACCATTTTCAGATGCATATCGTTTTACAACGCTAGGATTTTGGTATCCCATAACCTTTTCTAACTTAGACATATGCGTATTTTTTTGCGCTAATGAGTGAGTTCTCTCTAGCAAAGTCAATATATCAACTTACTTTTTGATTTTCAATAAAAAAATCCCCAGCCATTACAACCGAGGAGTTTTTTGGGTCAACAGGACTAATGTCGAACCAGAACCCATGAAAAGTTCTAGACATAACGTACCCATTGATTACTTACATCTTATAGAGAAATCGTTGGTGGAATGCAAGGCTTTTGTCGATCGCTTCACTAATTACAGGGACTACTCAGCGTATGATCAATAAGTAAGCCAGCTTTCTTATCTATCATACTCACTCGAAGGTTTGCTTTGGCTAAAATGGGATTTTGTGTCCTTTTTACAAACCGATTACCTCCCTAGAGGCAAGATTGAAAAAATGACATAAAAAATCACTGAAGATGTAATTGAGAAAATACTTCTCATTGCATTTTTTGTATTTTCTCAAATGTATCTTTCACAAACCATCATAAAAGACATAAAAAATCAAAGATAATCTTCCAATCTCTAGGTGCTTATTGGGTAAAATACCAATTAGAAAGCTCATAATAACTTGCTTTTAAAGATTATTTAGATAACAGTCACACCAAGAAACTTCGAACCGCTTTATCCCTCTATACACCTATGATTACAGAGATTTTACCACCACCCGTCCTGTTAACCCCACTCAGTAGGACTATCTTCGAATCGCCGTTTTTCGGTTGTAAATGGTTTGTAAAAAGTTTATATAACAATCGAGCCGAAAGGTTCAGCAACCACTCAGATAGTATTACAGCCTTCCACAAACGCTCATTTCTATCTCAGAGGTTCTGCTTCAATCCATGATCAATACTTTGTGAGGAGGTAGCGTCATGGACTTATAAAAAGTCTACCTTCTCACACGTGACGCTATCTCTATCTCCAAAGTCACTCATGGGATGAACTGGATGTTTGTTCCACAAGGACAAGCATCTTTTTTTATTATTTCCACTTAGGTCAATGCACTACTTTATCAAGGTACTAGCCGATAGCCAAGATCATAGAGTCCTGTTGCTTTTGCAACATCCTCTACGGTTAGCAATCCTGATGACGGGTGCATTAAGAGTACGAAAGTATCCGAATAAAAGTCCTGAGGGATTGCAACAAGGAGAATTCAAACTCTCCCGTAACGAGTACCATATGTTCGGGTTAGATGCCAACCAATCCTGACAGATTACCAGAGCAATTGAGAACCTTGTACGATACAACTTCATTATAAAAACAGACAGCAAAGCAGGCAGGAAACAAATGAGCGTTTACCGCTTTGCGAACTATGATATCATTGCACCGTATCTTGTCGAACAGACAGATAACAGACATCAACCAGACACAAGACAATCAGGAAACGGACAGCAAGCAGGCACGAGTCAGACAGAAGCCAGGCATAGTAAAAAGAAAGAGAATAAGATTAAGAAAAAAGATTTAGAGGGAGAAGAGTCCCTCATCCCCCTAAATAGTATAGGGGGAGGTGTGGAGGGGGAAATGAGCTTCAAAGAAAAAATGACGAAGGTCGAAAAAGAATGAATCGAATTTGTCACTGCTCGAAACACCATCACCCACAAACAAGATCGAATGGACGACAAGGTCAAAAAGGCATTATACAACATGATTGATCTCATATGCCTGGATGACTTCATGACGAGAGTCCAAGCCTACCAGGATGCAAGAACAATGATTCACGATAACAAACTCGAAAAATATCTTTTTTATCGCATCGAGTGATTTGATCTTGGGATGTTCCTCCAGCACATCAACAAATTCTATGGATGACTGGAACACATCATGGGACTGATAGCAATTGAAGAGGAAAGACCTCGTGTTATGAGCAGA
>CALMTC010000021.1 GCA_937872535.1 uncultured bacterium | reverse complement strand
TAATAGACGATACAAAAGACGCAGACACCAGAGATAATAAAGAAGAAGTGAAAAAAGACGAGCAAGTAATTAAAAAGATTAGTAAAGGAGATGAAGTTTTAGCTTCAAGATTGAGAATTAAAATTAAAAACGTGATCCTCAAAGAAGACTTAGAAAAGTTGAAACCAGAAATAACCGAAGCAGGAAAAGTTTTAACAAAAGAACAGTTTACAAGCGTAATTGATGAAGCGAAAAAGAAGAAAGAAAGCTTAAAAAGTGTTGAAATTTCAGACGAGGAATTAATGAGTTTAATTTTTAACGAATAAAGATGAACAAATTAATGAATATGCAGACAGGAGAAATAATTGATTTAAAGAAATCTACTCCGAAAGAAATAACAGAAGCCTTGTCGATGATTATTATTAAAAGAAAAGAGCTAGAAGCGATTGAGAAGAAAGTTAAAAAGCATATAAAGGATTTAAACTTAAACTTTGAAGAAAATACGAACGGAGTGTTAGAAGCCGAGTTTGGATTAGCAAAAGTAAGAAAGTCTTACCGAGAAACCTTCGACAAAGGAAAGTTTGAAGAAAAAGGAAGCGAGAAAGAAAAAAAGATATTCGAGTTATCAGAACAGATTAGAAAGAAGTATATACGATTAACAGAGATTTTAACCATAAGCTAAATGAGGATTACTAAAATGGACAAAATATTAATAGTGATTGCGATTGTCGGATTTACTGGAGTCGCTTCACTGGTATTCAGGTTTCTCAATGTGGGCTTTGAAAAGCAAACAAAAGAACTTTGTGCTATCTACGCAGAAAAAGATCACAGTAAAGAGATAGCAGAAACCAGACGACAGTGGTTACTGGAGAACGGTTACGATTACAATAACGACTTCGACTGGTACGAAAGTTGTATCAAGCACAGCTCTAATTATTAACAAAGACAAATGAGAGAGATAAAATTCAGGGCTTGGGACTTTGGTACAAGCGAAATGATACAGGTTGATGACATTCAATTTCGCAATCCAAACACAATAACCGTGGATGGCATTGAGATGAAACCCAAAGAAGTCCAGTTTATAATGATAAACACAAAAACAGCTTGGAGAATAATTGACGGAGAAGATGCTATCCTCATGCAATACACAGGCCTCAAAGACAAGAACGGAAAAGAGATTTACGAGGGGGATATATTAAAACACTCTGAGTATGGGAGTTGCGAGGTTGTAAATAAATTTGGGGGTTTCGGAATAGAGGCTAAAACATCATCTTGGATAAGTAGCGGTTTTCATTCTTTTTCAACTAGGTCTGCCGACTATGAACATTGCGAAGTAATCGGAAACATCTACGAAGATGGTCACCTCCTAGGGGATAGAGTTTAATTTGTAAACGAAACATAATGCCAAAAGGTATAAAAGGTTTTCAAAAAGGACACAAGCATAGTCAGGAAACGAAAGATAAAATAGGTAGAGCTAATTCTAATAGGGTTGAGTCCGAGTGTGATATGTGTGGGAAGGTATCACTTATTAAGCCTTCCACAAAGAAAAGATATAAGCGACACTTTTGTTCTACGAGTTGTTATTCTCAGTTTAGGAAAGAGCTTCTTCCAAAAGAGGAGCAACACAGGTATGGTACTGGACTTCCTCAGAATGAAAGAATAGAAAGAATGAAAGCGAGGAGGGACTTAAACCACTATATTAGGGATAAAAAGATTCAGAGACCAGGTTGTCAAGAATGTGGAAATAAGGCAGAGGCACACCACAAGGATTACACTAAGCCACTTGAGGTAATTTGGCTTTGCTTCGAACATCATAGGTTGCTTCATGGACAAAACCCTAATTTATTATCAGAAAACAAATGAACTTAATACAGAAAGCTCAAAAGGTTAAAACAAGCACTTATTCATATAACAAGAAGTATACCTTTGAGGAGGTACAACTTGCCAATGCTTGGGTTCATAGAGCAGTTACTTCTCACCAATTAGCTACAGTACTGAACATGAGTGGCGGAAATATTTATGTATTTATTTGTGGAGCTTTAAAGTATGGTGCAAGCAAGGGTTGGTTAGAAACAAATATAATTTATTAAAAGATAAAAGATGAAAATTCACGAGGTTAATAAGTTCATAAGGGACACTAAAGTCACATTGATAAGCGAATATTATGACGGACAGGTTGCTGACACTACCATAGAAATAAATGGCGAATATTTTATAACGATTTCGGGAGATGATATCCAGAGCTTTATGGCAGATCTAGAAAAACTATTAAGCTATAAGATTTAGTAACATATGTATTATCCCAAAACTATAAAAAAAGACCCATTCCATAATTGGAAAGAGATTGAGAAATATCGAGACAATAATAAAGGGAGATTACCAACAGAACAAGCAAAGGGGACTAAAAAAGTACCAACACTTGATATTACCAAGAAGGTAAATCAAGATCCTATCCGAAAGAGAGAAGTTAACTAACTTATTAAATGATTGAGATGACGGACAAACAACTTGAGGCGATAAGGGGAAGAATACAAGACCGAGAAGTTGGTACTAATGGAAATTGCTCACACATATATATTGATGGTAAAGAGGCAGACTCTAGTGACGTTATGTTTCTCATAGAGAAGCTAGTCGATGAGGTAGAAAAGAAAACGGAAGAAGATTTGATAGGTGAATACGGAACTTTCGGAATGAGACCAGAGGATTAACTAACTTATTAGATGTTTGAGATGACGGACAAAGATAAAGAGATGTTGCTTAAGTACGAATTGCCAAGTATAGCTGAGTGTTGTTCTGTCGATTGGATACAAGATATTATCGCTAGGTATACTGCGATGAAAATAAATAGGAAGTGGGCTAGATACCAGAAGAGATTAAAAAGAGAAAGGTTTATTAATTCTTTTAGAAAGCAGTTATGACAGACAAAGAGATAGCGGAAAAAAGAGAGGAATTTATTACAACATTTCCGAGTATTTACGAAGGTCTTGGAACTGGAAGTTATTTAGAAATTCACGACAAGGTATGGCAATGGATAGAGGAACTGATAAGGCATTATTATACACAAGGGAAGATAGAGGGATATAAAGAATGTCTTGAAGAAAACGAATGGGAAATGGAAGAAGATGAGGGATTTCTTTATAAGGATAATAAACTTATACCGATAAAGAAAGGATTCAAATTAAAGGTTGGCAAAGACCAAAAAGTTACAAAATTCAAATTAGGAAAAGACAACTAACTTATTAAATGATTGAGATGAAGAAAGGACCAATAGAGACCAAAAAGCAAAGGTTTTCATACAAACAAGTACAAGAGCTAAAACCATATTGTAGTTATTGCAAAGAATTTTTAATAGGCGATGGCTCACACAACTTCCCATATAAGTGTAGATGTGGAGAATGGAGCAGGTCGTTGGATATTAACGATACTTTGTATTATTTAATTAAACCAAAAACTAACTAACTTATTAAATACAAAAAATGAACAAGAAATTTTCACTAACGAGAAATGAAAAAAAACAGGCGGGAATAACGCTCTTTCAGATTAAGGCAGAAGTAAGTTTTGGCAATGTAAAAAAAGGTGAACTAGGTGGTTGGGTAGAGAGGGAAGAAAACTTGTCACACGATGGAAATGCATGGGTGCGTGGAAATGCGCAGGTATCTGGAAATGCAAGGGTATGTGGAAATGCATTGGTATATGGAAATGCATTGGTATATGGAAATGCATTGGTATATGGAAATGCGCAGATATATGGAGATGCATGGGTACATGGAGATGCATGGGTATATGGAAAGCTTAAAATAATAGCAGGGTCTTTCTTTGGAATGCGATGGAAAGGGGAAGAAATTAAGTATATACAGATAGATGATGATGTAGAGTTAATTTACAAGGGTGAGGCTAGGTTTGGGGAAGAAGAGAAAGAAACCATCAGAATAGGTGGGGTGGAGTACGATAAGGCAGATGTAGAGGAAAGATTGAAAGGAATTAAGCCAGTTAACTAACTTATTAAATGATTGAGATGAAGAAACTTACACATCAGTGACTTAAAGACGCTTTCATTGAGTGGCTAGAACTTTCTGAGATGGGAATAGAAGAAGATATAAAATATTCAAAAATTAAATTAGCACAAGTAAGGACACTATTGGAAGGTATCAAACAACAAGAAGTAGAAGCTCTTAAAAACTAAATAGAAGTAGAGAATTAATGGTAGCGGTTTCCCAATGTCTGAATGTTGGCTAGTGACCCAAGTTAAACTCAAAAGTGTCATGAACTTATGGAGCACCCAAATAAATCTAGTGTACGCAGACAAGACCAAAGGGGTTCTCAGGTTTCATTAACCTGAAGATGGGGATTTGTCTCCTCGACCGTCACCATTAGTTCTTTAAAAAATAGAAGCCAAACACAGGTGGTTTGTGGATAAACCCAAGTGTCAAGATGGGTGTACACCTAGACTTGATGTAATTGATTGGGAAAAGAGGTAACCTTGTCTGCAGAACAGGGTGAATCGGTGCAATCCCGTATTACAGACCACCGCTGTTTAGTTTTTATTTAAACAAATGAACATAATAACTTTACCAGCATTTTGATGTTTGGTATAAGTCAAAGATGGAAGCTATTATTCAAGGATTAAAAAATAAAATAAAATGAAAATTAAAATAAATCCAAAATTTAAAAACAAAATCCCAGAATTACAAGAAAGTGAGTTTAAACAATTAGAAGAAAATATAGTTCAGTATGGTTGCAGAGAGCCACTAGTTGTATGGAATGGCTTTATTGTCGATGGACATAACAGATATGTGATTTGTATAAAACATAATATTCCATATCAAATCAAAGAAGAACACTTTGAAAGTGAACAAGATGCGATTATGTTTGTAATCAAAAATCAATTGGGTAGAAGAAATATCTCAGCATATCAAAGAGCAGTATTAGCACTTGAGTTTGAGGATATGTTTACGGAGAAGGCAAAAGAAAATCTAAAACTATCAGAAGGTAGAGGCAAAAAAGGTAGTCAGATATCTGACAAGGTTATTGACACTAAGCGTGAAGTAGCGAAACTAGCAAACCTATCACACGACACGATAATGAAGGTAAAGAAGATTCAAAATAGCTTAACGCACGAAAGGAGAGAACAGTTAGAAAACAAAGAGAAAAGCATAAACGAAATATACAAAGAAATTAAACAACAGGAATCAAGTGAAAGAATTAAAAAAGAAAGAACTGAGGTTGCTGAAAGTGCAAAAAACTTACCTCTTAATGAAAGAACAAATCTTATAATAGGCGATATTGAAAAAGTAGAACTATCTAAAAAATACGATTACATAATAACAGACCCCCCGTACCCAAAAGAATACTTATTCCTGTATGAAATACTTGCTAAGCGTTCTAATGAATGGTTAAAAGATGGTGGATTACTTATTGCAATGTGTGGACAATCTTATTTAGACGAAATTTATAGACTAATGTCAAAACATCTTGATTATTACTGGACTGGTTGTTATTTAACACAAGGACAGCCAACACCATTAAGACATAGGAATGTGAATACAACTTGGAAACCATTGTTAATGTTCATTAAAAAAGGTGATATGTACAAAGGCAAAATATTTGGTGATGTATTTAGGAGTGATGGAAACGATAAATCATTCCATAAATGGGGACAATCCGAAAGTGGAATGCAGGACATTATTCAAAAAATAACATCAGAAGGTCAATCAATATTAGACCCGTTTTGTGGTGCAGGAACAACTGGCGTAGCGAGTGTTCGGTTAAATCGCTTGTTTGATGGTATAGATATTGATGAAGAAAGTATAAATATTTCTAAAGCTAGGATATATGACGAGGCAACGAAACGACAAACATAGTACGGAGTTTGGATTATGGCTCAGAGAACAAGAAGAAATAGATTCTTCTATCGGTTATGTAGCCTCGAATCTGGATTTTATTTGGTCGAATTATAAGACGGGCGACTGGATATTGATTGAAGAAAAAAGATATATGGCAGAGATGACTTATGCACAGAAGAAACTATTTATAATATTGGACAAATCAATTGATAACACACAATACAAAGGGTTTTTTGTGATAACTTTTGAAAAAACATCACCAGTTGACGGGAAAGTATATATAAGTAGATTGAATGGAAAGAAAATAGAGGTTTCAGCAGATAGGCTAGTTAAGTTTTTGAAACTTGAAGGAAAATATAAAAATAAACTTGACTAAATATTAATTAAATTATTAAATGATTGAGATGACAGTAAGATTACATAGAAATCCGATGAGTGATTGCACAGAGATATATATATTTAGTGAAGTTAATGGAAAAAGGATTGCTTATAAGCCAGTAGCCTTGGAAGAACAAGAAATTAAAGAAGGTACGGTTATTGAGCCGACATTGAAAATATCGGGTGAGTATGACCGAGAATTTATCGAAGCATTCAGAGATGGAATAAACGAAGTATATGGAGAACAAGCTCAAACATCAGAATTGAAAGCAACAAAATATCATCTTGAAGATTTAAGGAAATTGTTGAAATTAGATAAAAAAAGCTCTTAAAAAAAGAATAGATGATTAAATAGAAGCCAAACACAGGTGGTTTTGTACAGTTAAGCGTATTTCGTTGGGTAGTGTGGTCTAGAACTGCTCTACACACAGAGTACAAGGCTAGATACTAACGATAATGGCTGTTAATCTGGTGGGCGATTGCGGATTCCAGAAACAAGACCACCGCTGTTTAGTTTTTATTTAAACAAATGAGAAAACCGTCTTTAGTAACAAGTTTGAAAGTGATTTTAGTGATACAGATTATTACAACAACTTTGATGGTGTTAGATTTAATTTTGAGGATTTATTCAAAATGAACATAATAACTTTACCAGCAGGATTAGTTTCGGTTAATGATTTAAAAGACAGAAGTGCGAAACTAACTTTCGAGACAAGAGAGCTTTCAAATCCAGAGTTTGTTGCTTTAAGAGATATAAGAGGAATGCAAGGTTGGTTGGCTTTTTCTATGAACGAAATTCAAGAAGAAGAATTACCAAAAGAATTGGCAGAGACTGGAACTAAAACACCGAGCCAAAGATTGAGAGCAGTTTTGTTTGTTAAATGGAAACAGGAGAACTCGTTATTGGCTTTCGATGTTTGGTACAAATCTAAAATGGAAACCTTAATTCAGAACATAAAAAATAAACTTGACTAACCATTAAAAATATTAAATAATAAAATATGGACTACTCACAAAAAACATTACAAAGAATACTCGATATTCAAACAGGAAAGAAGTTTGGATTAACAAGACTTGCAAGAGAAATAGGAGTAACTAACACTACTATTCACAACTGGAGGAACGGAGCTTCAGAGCCTAACTTCAGAAACTTTCAAAAACTGCTAGAAATACATAAGAGAGATGAGGACTTTCGTTCTGACATATGACGATTTAGAATTTCAGGTTTGTGCGACTTGTGAACTTATGGCTATATATTATGTGATAAAAAGATACAAAATTTATGAAATACCATTCATCGAGGAAGTCTATTAAGTTCACAGATAAAGAGATACTAAAATTACTAGGCAGAGAAGAAAGAAAGGTAGATTTAAAAGACATTAAAGAAAGAGTTTTAATAACAGGAGGAGCAGGAAGTATTGGAAGTGAACTAGCAAGAAAATTAATCTCATTGAGCGCAGAAGTTCTAATAGTTGATTGGTATGAGAATGGACTATTTCAAATTTCACAAGAGTTAGGAAAACAAGCCACTTATAAAATTGCAGACGTGAAAAGTCCTGCAATGAAAAAAATACTCAAAGACTTTAAACCAGAAACAATAATACACGCCTCAGCATATAAGCACGTTCCGCTTATGCAAGAGAATCCACTAGAAGCTTTTAACAATAATGTCGGTGGAGTAATGAATATGATTAAGCTTTCAAAAGCAGAAAACTTTGTTTTGGTATCAACAGACAAAGCAGTTAATCCGTCATCGTATATGGGAATGACAAAAAGGTTGTGTGAACTAGCGGTAGAGAATGCAGGAGGAATAAGCGTAAGATTCGGAAACGTGATTCAGTCAAACGGAAGTGTTGTTAATACTTGGCTAAAACAAATTGAAGAAGGAAAGAATTTAACAGTAACTCATAAAAAGATTCGCAGGTATTTTATGAGCAAGAACGAAGCAGTTTCTTTAATCTTAAAAGCAAAAGAGATAGGAGAACAAGGCTCGATTTATTGGTTGGATATGGGAGAACTTTATTCTGTTTACGAACTAGCTGAAAAATTAATAGAGAAAACTAAATCGGATTCAGGAATAGAGATTGTCGGACTTAGGAAAGGAGAAAAGATGATTGAAGAATTAGATATGGTAAAAGAAAAAACAGAAGATGATTCGGTTTATAAGATTAAGGAATGTTTTAAGAACAAGAAAAGAGTTCCAGAAGTTTTGGAGAAGTTTTTAGTGAAAAGTTTACAGTACAAAGTAGGAGACAAAGATGTTGTTTATCTATTTAAGAAGTTAGGATTATGAATTTAATCACAGGCTCAACTGGAAGAATTGGAACTCATTTAGAGATTCAGGGAGCAAGACCAACAAAGCACGAACTGGATTTAACAAATAGCAAGGCAGTTGAGAAGTACATTAAGAAGTTAAAACCAGAAAGAATAATACATTTAGCAGGATTAACTTTCGGAGATGATGTTGCAAAACTAAAGCAGGTAAACACAGAAGCAACGAAAGTGATGTATGAAACAGCAAAAGAGTTTGGATTGAAAAAATTCGTTTTCGCTTCAACTTGCTCAATATATGACCAGAAAGAAGTGTTACCAAACAAAGAGACAGAGAATATAAATCCGAGAAGTCTGTATGCAAAAACAAAATATGACGCAGAACAATTTCTAGGAGATGACGCTTTGGTGTTTAGAATCTTTAATGTTTACGGACAAGGATTTAGTGATTCGTTAATTAACAAACTTTTAACAGGCAGACCGATAGAGATATATAATCCTGATAATTATTACAGAGATTATGTTCACGTTTCAGATGTTGTAAGAATATTAGAAGAAGGACTAACGAACGAAGTTTATGGAACTTTTAATCTATGTTCAGGAGTTCCGAGAAATACAAGAGCTTTGATTGAGTATTTTGAGGATTTAAATATCCAAATGAGTTACACTATAAAAGAACGAAAAGGATTCTCAATAAGTGTTGGGAGTGTTGAGAAACTTGAAAAGTATTTTAAATTACCTAGTTCATCTTTAATACTAATATGACACCAAAGTATCAGACAGAGGAGAAGATATTACTTAAATTTAACGCTATAACAGAGCCAGAAACCTTTTGGACCGGAAAAACGGTACTAGATATCGGTTGCAACGAAGGATTGCTTCTACCACTATTAGAGCTTCAAGAAATTGCTAGTTATACAGGAATAGACACAAGCGTTGAATACATAGAAATGGCAAAGAAGAATTTTCCTGAAGCAGATTTCAGATTAATGAATTTGTTTGATTGGAAAGAGAAAATAGACATAGCGATTTCGTTATCAACTTTTCATATTTTAGATTACGAAGATTTTGAGAGAGCGATTAAGCATTATTCTAAACTTGCAAAGGTTTTGATAATGGAATACCCAGTCAAAGGAAGTTCTCCGATTTATCATACCAGAACGGAAGAACAGACTTATAAAATTGTGGATAAGTATTACAAGAATTGTTTATGTTACGGAGTATCGCCAAGTCCACACGACCCAAAATCAATAAGGAAAGTTTTTAAATGTTACTGAAGATTGATGATAATTTTATTTTATTTAATGCTAGTTGCTTGGACAAGTTTAGAACTAGGAATTGGCGGAATTTTATTAGCAATAGTATTTCAATTATTGGAAAATGCGGAAATTAGTACCAATTAAAGAGATTTATACAAGACAATTTGGAAAGTTAGAGCCAATTTTAGATATACCTTTTATGGGATACGCTAAAGAATTAGCGGATAGTAAAACAGAACTCAAAGAAAGTGGTTACTACAAATGGCTTGAAGAAAAATTAAAAATACACGGTAAGGTTTGGGATTCTTTGGAAACAGAAGAAGATTTGTTAAGAAGAACGCAAGAGTTCAGAGAGATAATAAGAAGTATTAAAAATGGATATTCAGAAGAAAAAGAAGACAAGTTAAGAGTGATAAACGGAAAGATTTATGGAGGATTAACAGCTTATGAAGAAGACGGAAAATATATCTTAATAGATGGAAGTCATCGAATAAGTGCGATGAACGCTTTATCAATAAAATACCGTTACTTACTTATATGCGAATAATTTTATATCACTCTTGCCAAAACACAGTAGGAGGAGTTGAGAGCTTTAATTTGAATTTCTGCAGAAGATTATCAAAGTATTACGACATAACTTTTGTTTGTGATGGCGGAGATGTAAACGAACTAAACAAGATGAGGAAGTTCGTTAATGTGATTATTTTTAGCGGAGAATATTTTGAAACAGACTTGTGTATTTTTTCAAGTGCTTGGGGAAAAAGACCTGTAAAACATATTAAAGCGAAGAAATATGTTCAAATGGTACACGCAGACTTTCAAGGAATTGAGAAGCATTGGAACTTCAAGTATCAAAGATTGGAAGAAGTTAGTGAACATTGGGCGGGAGGAGAAAATATCGCAAAGACTTTCGAGGAAAGATACGGAGAAAAGTGCAAAGTGATCCACTACTTATTAGATGATGAGGTAAAACCAGAAAGAGTGTTGAGGTTAATAACGACTTCGAGAATAGGAAAAGAAAAAGGATTTTCAAGGATTGTAAAAATGGCTTTAAGGCTAAAAGAATCAGGAATACCTTTCGACTGGAACATTTACGGAGATGGATTAGACAAAGCTTATGTTGATAGGATTAAGAATCAATTAAAAGGAGTTCAGGAAGTGGTGTTTAGAGGAAACGGAAAAGGCTTGGAGCACATGGTAGCAGACGCTGATTATTCAGTTCAATTGTCAGATACTGAAGGCTGGGCCTTTGCTATTATGGAATCTTTGGCGGTAGGAACGCCAGTAATTGCAACGAACTTTAAAAATGCTTACGAACAAATCGAAGAAGGAAAAACTGGTTACATTTTAGATATGGAACTAAAGAAGTTTGATGATAAATTTATACAGAAAATTTATAATAATATTCCAAAGTTTGAACACAAACCAGTCGGCACAGAAGAAGCTTGGATTGAGCTTATTGGAAAGGTTGGAAAGAAAGGAAAGACTAAAATAATAGAGCCAGAAACAGTAACAGTAAAGACAATCAGAACATATAATGATATACTTTTAGGTAAGAGAATACTTAAAAATAAAGAGTTAGAAGTGAGTAAAATGAGAGCAAAAGAATTAATCGAAAAAGGTGTAGCAATATTTATTAATTAATATTATGAGATATAAAATAAGAGTAAAGAGAAAGTACTTCGATATATTAGAGAAAAGAAGTGTTGAAATCGGAGAAGAACTAGAAGTTGCAGAAGCTAGAAAGACTAAACTTGTTGAGATGAATTTAGTTGAGGTTGTGGAAGAAGTGAAGACGGTAAAAAAGAAAAGAATAGTTAAAAAGAAAAAATGATTAATTGGCATTTAGAAAAAAAGAAAGTTTCAGAGCTTAAAAACTGGAAAAAGAATCCTAGAACTATCACTCCAGAAGCTTTAGAAGAATTAGAAAAAAGCGTCAATGCTTTAGGAAACTTTGAGCCACTTGTTATCAATACTAATGGAACTGTTATTGCAGGAAACCAGAGATTGAGACTTGAAACCAAAAAAGGAAATAATGAGGTTGATGTTTATGTACCAGAAAGAGAGCTTACCGAAGAAGAAATTAAAAAGATAGGCGTTATATCAAACAGACACTCTGGAGACTGGGACATGGACATTCTAGCTAACGAGTTTGAGGACATATTGAAAGAGTTAAATTTTGATGACTTGTTACCAGATCTGGTAATGGAAGTTAACGAAGACGACTACGAAGAACCAGAACAACTGCCGAGCAAAGTACAGATTGGGGATGTTTGGCAACTTGGAAAGCACAGGTTAATGTGTGGAGATAGCACAAAAATTGAAGATGTTGAGAAGTTAATGGACGGACAAAAAGCTGATATGGTGTTCACAGACCCACCTTATAACGCAGACTATGAGGGAAGAGGAAGGAATAACTTAGGAAAGATTAAAAACGATGCACTAACTGACGATAACTTTGAGAAGTTTATAAAGGACTTTGTACCGTTATTGGTGGCATTTACGAAAGATGGTGGAGCTTTTTATGTTTGCTGTAATTGGAAGGACAGTTATCCTCGTTTTTATTTTAACCTTCAACAAAACGGAATAAATATCTCGGCAAATATCGTCTGGAATAAAGGTTCTGGCGGAATGGGTTGGCAAGACTATCGATATCAATATGAGTTTATTATATATGGCTTTAAGGTTGGGGCTTCGCATAGTTGGTATGGCGGAAGAACAGAAACAGATATATGGGACTTCAATAGAGATGGTAGACAAGTATACAAACACCCAACTCAAAAGCCAGTACAACTCTCTGCTAAAGCAATAGGAAATAGTAGTAAATCAGAAGACATTGTTCTCGACTTATTTGGTGGCTCAGGTTCAACACTAATAGCCTGTGAGCAAACAGACAGAGTTTGTTATATGATGGAATTAGATACTCACTATTCTTCCGTAATTATAGATCGTTGGGAAACCCTTACTGGTAAAAAAGCAGTAAAAATATGAGCAAGAAAAATGGCAAAAATTTAATATGCGAAGTATGTGGCAAGTCTTATTATAGAAGCGGTAGGAGGTGTAACACCTCTAGATACTGCAGTAAAGAGTGTTGGGGAAGGAGAAGCCCAAAGATAGAAATTAGTTGTTTGTTTTGTGGGAAGGTGTTTGTAGAGTACGAGGGTAGAAAAGTATATTGTAGTATGGAATGTAGGGATATAGACTATAGGTTAAGATTTAAGGGCGAAAAGTCCCATTTATGGGAGGGTGGAAAGACGAGTAGGAATAAGAAGATGAGAACCAATTCCGCATTTAAAGCTTGGAGAACACTAGTGTTTGAAAGAGACAATTATGCTTGTCAATGTTGTAGTGCGAGATGTCAGAAAGGGAAAAGGGTAGAGCTACACCCACACCATATATTAGAATTATCTAAATACCCAGAGTGTGCCTACAACATAGAGAATGGTATAACGTTATGCAGCGTATGTCACTGGGCATATCATAGGGGAACATTAGATACCCACTACTGCGATGTTATTATTGACAGGTGGGAGAAATTAACTAATCAAGTTGCTATTAAAATATGAGAAACGTGAAAGGAAACACGAAAAAAAAGTACGACAGAACGAAAAATCTAGTGTCGTTTACTTCCACAAGACAGCCATCACCAGAAGCGAAATCTAAAGGTTGGGAGGAACGAAGACAAAAGCAGAAGCTAATGGACATAATGGCAAAATATGGAGATATGTCTTACAAGAAGATTGTCGAGTTAAAAGAAAAGATTTTAAAGAATCCTGAAAAGTACACTCTTGATGAGGTTAGACTTGCTAATTATATGAGTAGAGATAAATACATAACCGACTATCTAGATAGAATGGGTGCTAGAGCTAAAACTCAGTTAGATGTTACTTCTGATGATTCACCACTAAACTATACAGTCAAAATAATAAATGGAAATACCAGCAACGATAGTTCTTCAAAAGATACTGGAAGCGGAGAAGGACTATAAGATTATAGTCAATCAAGGTGGCTCAAGGTCTGGTAAAACTTGGCAGATATTCCTATTCTTTTTAATTAAAGCCTTAAATGGAGAAAAAATAACAATAACAATTGTCAGAGATAAGTTGAGTTGGATTAGAGGGACACTTTTAAAAGACTTTGAGGAAATAACAAACACTTATAAAATACCAGTTACTCCAGAAATTAATTATAATAGGCAAGACCAAGTTTATAAAATCGGAAATGCTGAGTTTGCTTTCTTTGGTTTAGATTACCCAGCTAAATTACACGGAAGAAAACAGGACTATGTTTGGATTAATGAGGTAATGGAAGTCGCAAGGAAGGCTTTCGACCAGTTAGAAATGCGTACAACTCGAAAAATATTAATAGACTTCAATCCTTATGACGATTTACATTGGATTTATGATTTAAACAAAAGAGATGATGTAAAGTTCTTAAAGTCCACAATGCTTGACAATCCTTTTCTGTCGAAGAACATTATAGACAAGATTAGAAGTTACGAACCAACACCAGAGAACGAGAAGGCAGGAACAGCAGATGACTATATGTGGCAAGTCTATGGACTTGGAAATAAAGCTAAACTGCAAGGTGTCGTTTATAACTGGAGTACGATTGAGGCAGTTCCAGAAGACGCTAAACTATTAGCAAGAGGACTAGACTTTGGATTTAGTAATTCACCAACTGCTTTGGTTGATGTTTATATGTACAACAAAGAAGTCATTATAGACGAATTAATCTACCAAACTGGATTATTAGATTCAGAGCTTATAGAGAAAATGCAAGGATTGGATAAGAATGTAGAAATATACGCAGACCCAGCAGACGCAAAAGCGATTGAGGCAATAAGGAGAGCAGGATTCAATATTAAGAAAGCAAACAAGTCTAATGATTCTATAAGATTTGGAATTAGTATCTTGAGAGATTACGTTGTTAAGGTAACAGCGAGGAGTATTAACGTAGATTCAGAAGCTAGGAAATACAAATGGAAAGAAGGAAAAGACGGTAAAAGTACGAACGAGCCAATAGATGATTTCAATCACGCACTAGACGCTTCAAGATATGTAGCATTGCACAAGCTAATAAGAAACGGCGAGATTCAATTCTTCAACTGACATGGAATTGCTATAATATAGTTATTACCTTTCTCAAAATGTTCACAGTTAAAGCAGGAACGGAGCTAACTCCAGAACTTATCGAAGAAGCAATAGCATATAACGATAAGGACAAATCAAGACTAAGTAATTTAGAAAACTACTACTTAGGAGATCACACAATCAAGTATAGAACTAAGGCTGAAGCACAAAGCAATAATAAGGTTATTGTGAATCACGCAAAATACATCACAGACGTTAATGTAGGTTATTTATTGGGAAATCCTGTTACCTATAAAGCAAGTAAAGAGTTTAATTTAGACCCATTATTAGAAGAATATAACAAACAAGTTATAACTGATTTAGACAGAGAGATAGCTAAAGACGTTTCTATATTTGGAAGACAATACGAATTAGTCTACAATGTGGATAACTCACCAAGAAGTAAGGATATTGATGTAAGAAATTGCGTACTTGTTTACGATGATTCAATAGAACACAAAATAGTTTTCGGAATTATTTACAAACGAGCAGAGAAAAGAGGAGAGTTTGAAGACATTTTGGTTTATGACGATTCTTTTGTGTATAACTATACACAGAAAGGAAGAATTGCACTAAATACAATAGACCCACACTACTTTGGAGAAGTTCCTATTATCAAGTATCAAAACAATTCAGATGAACAAGGAGATTACGAACAGGTAATTTCTTTGATAGACGCCTACAATACTTTACAGTCAGATAGAGTAAACGATAAAGAGCAATTAGTAGACGCACTTCTATTAATCTATGGAATGCAGATAACACCAGAGCAAAAAGAATTGATGAAAGCTAGTAGAATGATGGCAAATTTACCTGTTGATTCGAAAGTGGAGTATTTAACTAAACAATTAAACGAATTAGACGCAGACACATTGAGGAGAGTTTTAGAGCAAGATATACACAAGATTTCGATGACACCTAATATGTCTGATGAAAACTTCGTAGGAAACGCAAGTGGAGTAGCTATTAGATACAAGTTACTAGCGTTCGAGCAAAACATATCAGGAAAAGAGCGTTCATTCGAAGCAGGATTAAAGAGTAGGTTTAGAAAATACAATAACTATCTAGCTAATTTGAAGGCAATGCCTTTAATAGAAACACATGAGGTAGATGTAATCTTTAAAAGGAATCTACCAAGAAACGATTTCGAAACTTCACAAATGGTGAACAATTTATCAGGACTAGTAAGCAAAGCTACTTTATTATCTGAGCTATCATTCATTGATGATGTTAAAGAGGAAATAGAAACAGCAGAAAACGAAGATGTGAAAGTAGGAATTAAACCAGATATGAATTTCGGAACTATAAATCCAACAGAGTTTCCAGTTAAATGACAGAAGCACAATTAAGGAGAAATAAAAATTACTGGCGAGATAGAACTGTTAAAAGAATGGTTAGAGCTGAAAGGTTTTTGGATATAGACACGTTACCAGTTTACAAAAGAGTAGAGAGAGAAATCTTAAAAGACTTGGATAAGATTTACAAGAAAGGTGGATTCTTTGAAAAGCTAACGAAGACTGAAGAAAAACTTCACATAGATTTGTTGAGGAAGAAACTATCGAAGTTTGATATTCAGCTAGAAGAGGTCTATTCAGAAAACCAGATAAGGATTATTAATAGATTACAGGCTTTATACCAACAGAATTATTGGAGCATTGCACAAATAGCACCAGAAGAAACAAGACAGATTGGAAACTTATTGGGAAACACTTATAGAGAAGCACACTACCAAGCGAGTAAGGACTATAACGACATAGGAGTTAAAGGAAGTCTAGATATTTTAGACAACAAAGTAGTTGAAGAAGTTATTAAATCAGATTGGAGCGGTAAGAATTTTTCAGACAGGATTTGGGAGAACAAAAAGATTTTCGCAAGTGAAGTTCCTTTAATAATTGGAGCAGGATTAGCGACAGGAGAAAGTGATTCTAAAATAGCGAGAAGAATAAGAGAACAATTTGGAGTACAAAATTACGAAGCTCAAAGGCTTGTAAGGACAGAAGGAAACTATTTATACAATCAAGCAGAACTAGACGCTAATAATATCTACGAGAGGTACGAATATTATAGTATCATGGACGGCAGAACCTCAAAGGCTTGTCGGTCTAGGAACGGTCGAGTATTCAGGAAAGACGAAATTAAAGTAGGAGTAAACTATCCACCATTACACCCAAATTGCAGAAGCACAGTAGTTTGGTTATTACCAGACGAAACAAGTTTCAATAGAACAAGACCAATGAAGCAAACGAATTTGCCTTACGAGCAGTTTGATTTGGATTCACTACAACACAGAGACAAGATATTACCAGACAATGATTTCATAACAGCAAGACCACATAAGAACAGCAGAGATGTTCATTACTTTACACCTGATACTTCAAAGGTGGAAATAACAGAGAAGTTAGGCGAGAGGTGGGTATCTGTATTCATTAAAAACGATGAAGGATTTCCAGTTGATTTAAAAGACACAAGGAAAGTTAGATGGGAGAAAGCGATGAAAAATCAATACGACAAAACAGACATAAGAGGAGATTATGATTGGAATGCAGAGATGAACATGGTTGGAAAATTAAAAGGTGAAGCGTTGAAAAAAGAAGTTAATAGAATAATGACGTCAATGCCAAAAGACTATGCAAGTTATGACGCAATCAAAAAGGTTGCTAAAGAATTTTACGGTTGGTCAGAAAAATGATACACTTAATTAGATAGCTGAGAAGCGTTAAATCGTTTATCTTTTACAGAATAATATGAAAGACACAAAAGATACTCAGGAAGCTAAAACACCAGAAGCTCCAACTAAAGAGGAAAAAAAGGTGGCAAAGACTTTTACTCAAGAGGACTTAAATAGAGTTTTACAGGAAAGACTGTCAGAAGAAAAAGCGAAGTCTGAATCCGAAAAACAGAAAGCAGTCGAAGAAGCAAAGAAAGAAGCCGAACGATTAGCAACTCTATCTCAAGAGGAAAAGCAAAAAGAGCTTACTGAAAAACAGCGAGAGTATCTAGAGAGTAAAGAGAGAGAAATTCAATTAAGAGAAAACAAGCTAGACGCAATAGCGAAGCTAGACGAATTGAAAATGCCAATCAAGTTTGCAGAATTTGTAATTAATGAAGACAAAGAAAAGATGTTTGAAAGGATTAAACAATTAAACGAATCTTGGACAACTTCATTAAACGAAGCAATCGCAGACCAACTCAAAGGAAATGCTCCAAAAGATTTTACCAGTAAGGCTCAAAAGAAAATAACAAAAGTCATTTCGACTTTTTAATTAATTTTGATAACTTACAACAATGGCACAGACAAATGCAGTTAGCATTTTCAAAGCTGATGGTACAACTCCAGAACTACTTACCGAAAGCTATGCTAATTTAATCGACCAAGTTCAAAAAGGTGCAGTCTCGGTCAGACTGAAGAACACAGACATCTCAGGAAACCCAGCTTCAGGCTCAGTAGTCGCAAGACGACTTGAATCCTCATTGGTGAAAACCTATGGAACAGCCAGAACAGCAGGAGAAGGAGATAAAATAAACAACAATGGAGTAACAGTTAATCTTGACCAAAGAAAAGAAATCGTCAAAGAGGTAAACACTTTCGATGTAGAACAGTTTGGTATTCCAGCAATGGTAGACAAACAGGCTACATCTTTTTCTCTTTCAATGACAGCTCACTTGGACAGAGCTTTCTTCACAGAAGCAGAAGCAAAAGGAACTGAAGTTGATTTATCAGGTGGAGCAAATATTTCTGCACAAATCGAAACTCTAATACAAGCAGTTGAAACTGTAACCAACGACAATGTTGACGGTGTAGACAGAGGATTGATTGCACTTTCTCTAACTCCAGAGGTTTACGGACTATTAGAGAGCTATATTGATACACTTCCTAATCCAGCAGGAGTAGCAACACCAACTTTTCACGGTGTAGAAGTTTACTCGAATCACAGACAGACAGAAGACGCTATTGCAATGATGAAAGGAGCAGTTGCTCAACCAGTTGCAATCGTTGACTTCAAAACAGCAGAAATTCCTTTAAGTAATGAAACAGCTATGCAGTTGTTCTTCAATTATGGAACTAAAGCTGTAATGGAAGATTTGATTATGTACGGAACAGTTGTATCAGAAGTTAGTGCTTAATTTTAATTACCTGAAAATATGGAAGAATTAGCTACACAAAAAACAACCATTAAAAGTTATGTTGCTATACTAGATTCAACAATAGAAACTGGTGATTTATTAGACTTCGTTGTGGATTCAGTAGTAGAGAGAGCATTAATTTTTATGAATAGATTACAGTTAGATGATGAAGACGTAACAGACTTCTACTATACAGAAGCAGACGCACCTGCAATTCTACCTGCTGAACTTGAGAGAGTTCTAGCACAAACAGTTGTGAGTGTTTACCGAAATTCAGAACTAGCTGGAACTAATACGAAAGAAGTAACAAGTATTACTGACAACGGACAAAGTGTTCACTATTCAGACAAGATGGCTGATTTCTTAAATGGTAGCGATTCGGAAGTGTTTTCTAACTCTCTAAAGATGTTAGAGAGATATAGATTACCAACGATAGTTGCAGATACCAGATAACTTTAAAAATAAAATAGCTGAAGTCTTTTACGACAAAGAGATAACGATTTACACAGTTACCAACACAGTTGATAACGAAGGATTTGCTTATCGAACAGTCGTAGAAACAGACGAAACTTTTTTAGCTAATGTCAGATTCGATAAACTTGACGAAGTTCGTGAAGAATATGGAATCAAAGAAGACATAGACGCAGTTATAAGTACCCACGAAGCAATTACTAATGGAGCTATACTCTCATATTTAGATGTTTTGTATATTGTCATCAGGAGTATTCCTTTTGATTCTCATAACTTATTGATAGCGAAAAAATGGCAAAGTTCACAATCGGAATTGTCGGTTTAGGCAAAACGATTAACAAATTTAAGAATATAGAGAAGTTGGATTTATCAGAAGCGTTTAATCACGCAACTGTAAAAGTTCAACGGAAAGCCAAAGATTATGCACCAGTCGATACTGGAAGATTATACGAAAGCATAATGCGAAAACCTTACAAAGGTAGAAGCTATAAAAATGGCGGACTTGTTTACACTAATACAGAGTATGCAGTCTATCAAGAATTTGGAACTAAATTTATGCCACCATCTAATAATGGTAGAGGCTTTTTAAGAGCTTCTGTACTAGATTTAGACGCTGAAATCAAAGCGGATATGAGAAAGTTTATACAAAACAAAATGCAGAAATACGGACTATGAATAATGTAAAAAAGGAAATATACGATTTATTATCGACACTAGAATATACGGTCTATCAAACAAGACCAGAAGTTCTAGCAGAATTTCCTTGTGTAACTTTTATGGTTGCACAACATTCAATAGAGCCGACTTTAGAGAGAGAAATTGGATACCAACAGATACAGTTCAACGTGGACTTATTCGCAAACACAGCTAGTGAAACTAGCTCAATGTTAGCAGAAGTCGAAAGTATGTTAAGGAGTAACGACTATATAATGACAGATTGCTTTGATTTATTAGAGCCTGATGGTCGTTCTCACTTAGCATTAAGGTTTACTTATTTATCTTAAAATTATGAGTGCATTAAAAAGTTTAGGAACAACACTAACACTCGACCCAGACGGTACTCCTGTGGCGATCGCAGACTTAACTTCTATTGGAGAAGTTGGTGTAGAAAGCGACGAAATTGATGTAACGACACTTGATTCAACAGGTGGTTATAAAGAGTTTATAGCAGGAAGCAAAGACGCAGGCGAAGTCTCACTTGCAGGTTTCGTGAAATCAGAAACCAATATGGAAGACATGTTAGCTTTGGCAGAAGCTCAAACAGTCTCCGATTGGGAAATCGAATTTACAAGCGGTAGCAAATGGACTTTCTCGGGATTTGTTAAGTCTTGGAAAGAAGCAGAATCAACAGTTGATGGTGTAAGAGGTTTTACTGGTTCAATTAGAATTAGTGGAGCACCTACCTATACAGCTACTGAAGTTAGTGCTTAATTCAAAAGACTGGAGTTAATTCTCCAGTCCTTTATCGACTATGTTTATTTTTTAATAATAATTATGGAGCTTAAATTTAAACCAAGAACAATAGCGTCAATAGAAGACGCAACAGGAAAACCAATTACAGAGATAGTAGGTGAATTTTCTATGCGGAATATTGTTCTATTAGTCAGTAAAGGATTGGAGAAGAACGAAGATGAAACCTATACTCTGTTGGAGGAATATTTCCAAACAGGAGATATGGTTGCACTTTATGTAGAGATCATTGAAGCGTTAAAGAATGACGGTTTTTTACCACGAACTCTAAACTTGGACAGCCTCAAGGAGACACTAAACAAAGAAATAAAAGTGTAACCTTCAAGAGCCAATGGTTAGAGTATGAAACCACAGCAATAGAGATTGGATTTAAATTAGAAGAATATTGGAACACAACGCCGACAGATTTTAAAAAGTATCTGGAAGCGTATCAGAGAAAAAAAGAGGCAAGTATGATTGAGATGGATTATAACTTGTGGGTACTTGGGAAGTATTTAGCATTCAGCTATCACGACCCGAAGAAGTATCCAAAGAAACCATTTCTAGCAAAAGAAGAAGAAAAAGCGAAGGACGATAAAGAGATGGAAAGAATAGCTAGAAGGAATACTATAATAATGGGAGGATTTATTAAAAATATTAACGAAAATTAAATGGCAGTGACAGTCGAACAGTTATCGGTCAAAATAAGTGCAGACTCGAAACAGTTTTCCGAAGTATTAGGAAAGGTAACTAATCAGCTAGAATCGCTACAAGGTGAAACTGGAAAGATTGGTAAATCTATGGGTGGGAATCTAGTTGGCTCAATTTTGAAAGCTAATGTTGCGACGGCGGTTTTAGGAAGAACAATCGGGGCAATAGGAGGAACATTAAGAAGTGTTGGTTCGACTATTATAAAGAACGGAAGTAGCTTTTCAAGATTAGGAGTGGCAACTCAAGTTGTAGCAAAGAACGCAGGAATAACAACAGAACAATTAAAAGGATTGAATCAGCAGTTAGTAGAAGCTAACACTTATGGCTCAGTCGCAGATTCAGTTATAAGGAATCTTGCGTTGTCTGGATTAGTTCAAATGGCTGACGGATTAAAAGCAGTAGACGCAAGAACAGGAGAAACGGCAACAGGTGTTAATGCTTTGGTTTTGAGTGTTAAGGATTTGGGAGCAGTTGCAGGAGTAGCTTCAGGAGAAGCGATTCAACAGATAACTAGATTTATAAACACAGGAGAACAAACAGAAGCAGTTAGAGAGATGTTGGCAGGAATCTCTAACCTGTCAGTTGAGTATGGAGAATACGGACAACAATTATCAGCACAAGAACAAGCACAGGTGAGAATGAATCTTGTAATGGAAGAAGCAGGAAAAGCTTTTGGAGCTTACGCTTTAACTTACGAGACATCAGGAAAGATAATTGCTTCTATTGGAGAAGTTATAAGAAATATAGCAGAAATTATAGGAAGTGCTTTAGAGCCGATTTTAAGAACAGCGAGTTCTGGAATTTTGCAATTATTTAACGCAATCAGAGCAAGTTTATTTAGTGCAGAAGATGGTTTTGTAGATTTAGGATTAACTATTAGAAATTGGGCAACATCTGTTGCTGGATATATTGTAGTAGTGATTCGAGTAATAGGAGCATTACTTTCTAAATTACCAGTAGTTGGAAAGAACTTTAACAATCTAGCGAGTTTTTCGTTAAAGAACTTAAAAGCTAGTGATAAGTTAGGAGGAAGTGTAGCGAATACAGGCGGAGCAATGAATAAGGCAAGTAAAGACGCAAAGGCGTTGAAGAAAGAACTTGCAGGATTAGCAGGATTTGACGAACTAAACGTATTAAAAACACCAGACGCAGGAACAGAAGCAGGAGGAGTAAGCGGAGCAGGAGGATTAGGAGGAGGACTTGGAGAAGGAGGTTTGGTAGATATTGAAGACATAAACGAAACAGCGAACATTGTAAACGCAAAAGCAGAAGAAATTGCACAGAAGTTTAGAGACTTAAAAGCAAGAATAGTTGAGTTCATAGAAAGTGTTAAAGTAAAGTTTGGCGAGATAATGCAAAATCCTTTTGTACAAGGCTTTGTTACTTTAGTTAAAACATTGGCAGGAGAGATTAAGAACAATCTTTTAAAGGTTTGGGAGAGTATGAAAAAAGCGTTTATTGATTTAATGCCAACGCTTCAAAAACTATGGGATAGACTGTTTCCTATTTGGGTAATGATACAAGCGATTTCTACGATAATAGTCGGAGCTTTGGTTAATGCCTTCTTAATGTGGCTTGATCCTGCTATCAAGGTTATAGGATTTGCTGTTAAATGGCTAATCGAAGCGTTTATCAATTGGCTTGATTCGTTTAAGCTTGTTTGGGATATTGGAAAAAAGTTTGTGGAGTTTTTGAAACAAGTTCCCAATGTTTTAAAAAGTGTTGGCTCATGGGTCAGCGACTTAGCAAGTAGAATAGGAAACACTTTAGTAAACGCTTTTAATTGGGCTTGGAATATCGCCTCTAACTTTATAAACAATTTAAAAACAGGTTTCGCTATTATGCGAGACTATCTAGTAAATAAGGTTGAAGATATAAAAAATCGAGTTACAAACGCTTTCTACGGAGTCAAAGACGGAATTGTGAATATATGGTCAAGTGTTGAGAGTGGAGTTAAAAGTGGAATTAACAAAATGATTGATTTGCTGAACAGTTTTTTTGGCAAGTTGAACAGGTTTAAGTTACCTGATTGGACAGGATTAGGAAACGTGGGTTTTGCGATACCGAATATTCCAAGACTTGCACAAGGTGGAGTTGTAACAGCTCCAACAATGGCAATGATTGGTGAATCAGGAGCTGAGGTTGTAATGCCACTTGAAAATAACACAGGCTGGATTGATAAACTTGCAGAAAGAATAGGTGGTGGAGGAAATACTATTGTAGTAAAGATTGGAGAAGATGAAATTTACAACAACTTTATAGACTTTATTAATAACAAAACAATGTCTAGCAATACTCAATTACTAAGAATCTAATGGCAATAACAACTCTACTTAAAATAGACGGAACGACATTAACAAAAGTTAAGTCTTATAAAGTTGAAAGGAATAAACTCTGGACTGACGCTGATAGGAATATGGCAGGAGACTTGAGAGCAACATTTGTTGGAATATTCCCAAAGATTGTAGTCGAGTTCGGTTATTTAACAGCAGACGAATTGAAAGCTTTAGTCTTATTATTAGACCAAGCTTCTTTTACTTTGCAATGGTGGAACTCAGGAACGGAAACTCTAAAGAGTGGAACTTATTACGCAGGAGATTATTCAACACCATTGTTTGATAAAACTAAAGAGCTTTACGAGCCATTTAGTGTTAGTTTAATTCCATTTAGCAAAATGACTTGATAACAGTATCAGCAGACTTCAAAACAGCAATGAAATCTCCTACAAGAGAACTCTATGCAACTGTAACAAACGGACTAGATATTATTGCTCACGATGACGACTTAAAAAGTATTAAAGTTTCAACTTCTAGCGGACTTCTGAGAAGTGTAATGCGTCAATGCGAAGTAAGATACTTGGGAGGCCATTCGATGTTAGGAGACACGGTACAGCTCGAAATTGGTTGTTCTATTCCAACTTATGTTGATGATTTAACGAAACCGATTTACGAGGAAGACGGAGAAACTATCTCAGGTTATTATCAGAAGATTGTTAGTTACACAGACGAGTCTATTGATTATGGAAGTTTCATCATTACGAGTGAGGAAACGAATCAAGTAACAGGAGAAACGACAGCAAAAGGTTTTGATTTGATGTATCTAGCAAACGAGCAGTACTCACTAACTCCAACATACCCGATTGATTTAATGGATTTGGTTAGTGCGATTTGTGCAGAATTAGGTTGGACTTTGAATGCAACAAGTTTTCCAAACGATGATTTAGAGATTGCTTCAGAATTATTCTCAGAATCAAAACTAACTTATCGACAGATACTTGACCAAGTTGCTGAAGCTTCTGGAAGTACGATTTATTTTTCAGGAGATGATGAACTACATTTCAGACAAGTTGAGGTTTCGAGTTTAGATGAAACACTTGGACTTGCTGATATGTTCTCTATTAAGTTAGAGCCAAAATACACAGACATCAATCAGTTGGTTGCTAGTAGAATGCCACAGGAAGATAATATTCTGGTAAAAGATGACGCTAACATTGCATTAAATGGTATCAAAGAATTACGAATTGTGAATAACTTAATCATTGATGGAGACAGAGAAACTCATTTACCAGTAATATTCGCTGAACTTCTAGGACTTAACTTCTACCCATGCGAAGCAAAGACGGTTGGACTTGGTTACTTCGAAGTAGGAGACAGAATTTCAGTACCAAACGGAGCAGGAACAGGACACGAAACTGTTGTAATGGAATACGAGGTTGTAATGGACGGAAGCTTGAGAGAAACTTTGAAGTGTTTTAGTCCTGATAAAACTTATACGAATCTAGCTTATGCAGGAGTAGTCGGTCAGGTTATCAAGAACACAGAAATCAAGGTCAATAAACAACAAGGTGAAATTGATTTAATCGTTTCAGAACTTGGTGATGTGGCAACTATTCCAAGACAAGCTGAACCACCCGAAAGTCCTGAAACAAATGATTTGTATTTAGATACAGACGATAATTTACTGTACAGATATGACGGTTCAGGTTGGGTTGCGTCAGGAATTACAAGTGCAGAAGTAAATATTATTGCGTCAGGAATAACAAGTAGTGTTAGCGACTTATCGGGATTGATTAATATGCTGGAAGAAACTAGCGATGAACACGCAGAAGATATTGAAGATTTAACAGGAAGTGTTGCGACATTAGAACAAACAGCAACAGCATTAGAACTAACGGTTGAACAATTAGGTGGTGTCAATTTGTTAAAAAATTCGGTTGGGTTGAAGGGTGACATTAAGGAATGGCAAGAATTAGATGAAAATGGTGATCCATTAGATGCAGACAATGATGGAACAATTGTGCAGACAAGTGATGTTGAATTGAACAGTGAAAGTGGAAGTGCAATTTCAATCACAGATCAATATATTTTGCAGACATTAACAACAATTGAAGGTGAATTATACACAGTTTATTGCAGGTTTAAGAAAACAGACACGACAAATGTGAACATAACAGGGATTGGTGATGTAGAATTGGCAGGTGATGATGATGTGTGGACAGTTTTCAAATATCAATTCACAGCAGGTGGATCAAGCACAACAATTAAGTTCATCACAGGTGCATTGATTACATGTGTTTTAACAGACATGGTTGTGAAGATTGGTGATTGCTCAGGTTGGACACCTGCACCAAACGAAATATATGGTGCAAATTACAGGTTTGACAAAGATGGTTTTGAAATCACAAGTTTGACAAACAGCTTCAAAAGTTTATTGGACAACACAAAATTTGCAGTGTATGACACAGCAGGTGGTGACAGGATTATCATGTATGTTTCCAAAGATGAAGCATTGATTACACAAGCAACAATTCAGGAACAATTAACAGTTCAAAGGTATGAAAATTCAGCAAGTGCATTAAGGATTATACCAGTTGATGATGGTGCATTCTTTGTTATAAATGACTGATGAAGGAAATATATAAACAAACAAAATTCGACAATTATGAAGCAAGTAATTTGGGAAATGTGCGGAACAAAAAAACCAAAAGAATTAGGAAAGTAGTAAATAGTTTTGGTTATAACAGGTTGTGTTTGTGTGTAAACGGAAAAACATTCATGTATTTTGCACACAGGTTGGTTGCAGAAACATTTATCAAAAAGACGGGTGATGTTGTAAATCACAAAGACGGAAACAAAATGAATAATAATATAGGAAATTTAGAATGGTGTAGTCACAAGGAAAACACAATTCATATGTACAGAAGTGGCATTTGTAAAAAGAAGATAACCAAAGAACAAGCAGAAGAAATAAGAAGATTATGCAAAGAAGGTGTGAAAGGAATAAATATTGCAAAAAGATTTGGAATTACAAGTGGAACAGTATCGGGTATAAAACATAATTATTATTGGAAATAAATGGCATTAAGTGGAACAATAAATGGAACTTACAAATGGCAACCGTCAGATAGATGTTACCCATTTATCGCTTGGTTTGGAACACAAAGCGTTGCAGGAAACTACACAGATGTTCTAGCGAAACATTACTTTCAGAAGGTCAACACAGCATATAATTTCGGAACAAGACAAGGACGGTGTGATGTAAGCGTTAACGGTGATAATGCCACAACTTACCCATCATTTAATGGAAGTATCGGAAACACAACACCGATTTTGTTATACGAAAGAACTGTTCGGGTCTATCACAATTCAGACGGAACAAAAAGCACATATATTGGCGGTTCTTGGAATGATGATGACTACACAGATTTTTCAGACATTTTTGGTGCAACTAATTTTGGTGCAACAGTCACATTGGATGCAATTCCAAGAAAAGCAACAGTTACAAGTACAGCAAATTTCACAATTGGAAATAACATTCCTTTAACGATTACCAACAATGCAAATTTATGGTTGAAAGCGACATTTGCAATTTGGGATGGATCAGCATATGTGGATATTAAGACACAGACATTGGGACAGGTTACATCAGGAACTTTCACATTTGATGCAGGACAGATTAGTGACATTTATGCAGAAATGCCAAATGTTACATCAGCAAATTGCAGGATTAGGTTGAACACATATGCAGACAGTGGTTATGCAACAGATTTGGGTTACAATGACAAAACAGGAACAGCATCAATTGATCAGACAGCAAACAAACCAACCTTCACAACATTTACATTGGAACAGCAGTCAAAGACACATGACAATGTGGACAAGTACACAAACACATTGGTTTCAAGTGATTTGGCAACATTAACAGATAGCACAGCAAAGTTTATCAAAGGATATTCAAAGGTCAGGGCAATTGTCACAAGTGCAAACAAAATGGTTGCATTGAACAGTGCAACAGCAGTCAAATATAGGCATGTAAACGGATCACAATACAAGGAAGAAAATTACAGTGCAGACAGCACAGTCAATTTGGACATCGACAATGTATTGGTAAATTCGTTTGCAGTCACAGCATATGACAGCAGAAGTTTAACAACAACAGTTTCAGGTCAGACAATGTCAAACATGGCAGATTATGCAGGTGTGACATTGTATGGTTTGACATTGGCAAGAACAAATGACATTGATGCAGAAACAACATTAAGTTTTGAAGGAACATACTGGAAGCAATATTTTGGTGGTGGAACAAGTGGAACACAGAACACAATAACAGCACATTATAGATTTAAGGAAACAACAGAAGCATGGGGCGCACAAAGTTGGACAGCAATCACAGTCACAGACACAGATGGTGCCTTAAGTTTTTCAGACACGGTTGATGGTGATTTAGGTGCAACAGGATTTGATGCAGACAAGTCGTTTAATATTGAAGTTAGAATTTTTGACAAAATAACAAATGCGATTGTTGAAGGAACATTGTCAGTTGGAACACCAGTTGCACATTTCACAAAGTCAGGTGTTGCGATATTGGACAGGTATGACGAAACAGTAGGTGGAAGTCTGCAAGTGGACACGATAAATGTGATGGAAGCAATCAGAAGTGGTTGGTTTCCAATCTATGACACTTGGACTTATGCAAGTGCAACAACAATAACAGTACCAGCAGGTGCAACAAGTTTGTACGAGCGTGGAAAACACATCAGAATTACACAGTCAGGAACAGAAACAGAATATATGATTTATGTGGTTGCAGATACATTACTTACGATTTACCCAGTTACTGGTGATACAGGAATTGCCAATAGTGCAATATCTAACATTAAATATAATTATACAAAACCTTTCAGGATTGGTTGTTTATTAACACAAAGTTCAGGACAAGCAATAAACAATAATACATATACAACTTTAGATTGGACAACAGAAGTTTATGACTATGGTGGTATGCACGCTTCTTCCGGTGCTACCGGCAGAATTACAATTCCTATTACTGGAATATATGATGTTTACAGTACTTGCTCAATACCAGTCACATCAACGTTTGATGCTGATTTGTACCTACGGGTAACAGGAACGGTAAATTATACATACACATTCCCATTGAACACTACAAGAAGAAGTGCAGTAGCATTTTCAGGAGCAAAATTATTATACAAAGATGATTATATTCAATCGATTTATTATCATAATGTAGGAAGCACACAGACGACAACAGCAGGTTATACCAGTTTCGGTTGTCATTTGTTATCGATAGTATAAATTTATTCAAAACAAAGATGAATGACGAACAAGACAGAAATCAAAGAAAACACAGATAACATCAAGGACATTAGGAAGGAATTTGTTTTGTTAGAAAAACGAATGACAGAAAATGAAACCAATTATAAATTGATGAACAAAGACCTTTCAACGATTCAAAAATTAGTATATGGAGTTGTCAGTATTATATTAACAGCGGTTGTAATTGCAATTACTTCTAACGTGATAAAATGAAAAGTATTATGAGAAAAATTAAGTACGAATTAAACCAACGAAAGGTAATCGACAATCTGTCGATGTTTGTTATCGTTTGGACCTTGGGATTGTTGATAATTTACGGAATTATAACTCTGTACCCATTTAAGATTGTGAGATTCAAGAAAGTAGACCCATTGGGTAGAGGAATTTATCTAGTCGAAGACAAGACAATCGAAGATGGAGAATTGTTGAGATACCACGTTCAATTCGAAAAGCTTTCGGACAGACAAGGAACTCTGTCTTGTTTCTTTGAAGATGGAATATTATTTCGGACACCATCAACGGTTAGTAATCAGCCAAAAGGAACTAGAGATTTTATTCAAGCGATTGAAATTCCTTCTACTTTGCCAAGTGGGAAATACAGGTACGGTTGTTTGGTGAGTTATGAAATGTACTTCGACCGAGTAGTTAATTATATGTTCTACACAGATGAATTTGAAGTTATAAAAAATGAACAGAATTAGAGACTTAATCATAATCGCAGGAATTTATTTTTTAGTTCTAGTGCAGGTCTATTTTTTATTTCGTCATTATTTATCGATATGAAACTAGGAAATTTTTTCACAGGAAATGTTTTTACGATTAGCCAAAGTCCTCACGGAGCATTACAAGGAGGAAAAGCGATTGACTGCGTACCCACTTCTGGAACACGAGTGATAGCTCCTTGCGATATGGAAATCTATTACAGAAAAAATGATTTAGGACATCAGTCGTATTCTTATGCAAGAGGAAACGGATTCAGAATAATATTCGTTCACGCAATGTTAGAGAAAACAGGATTCGTAAAGAAAGGAACTGACATCGGTTATTTAGCAACAGGAGGAGCTTTACATTTACACACAGCGATTGAAGTAAACGGAGTTTGGGATTGCGTTCTGAACTATATGGAAAGAACAATCGAGTTAAGATTAACAGCAGGATTTTCTTCACAACATTGGAAGTCTTGGTCAAGTTGGAGTGATAAACAATTACCAGATTCAGTTTCAACAGAAAAATATTGTATGCCATTGTCGGACTACAATTACGGAAAAGAAGCTAATCTAGCGTTCTTCCAAAAGTACGCAGACGCAAACGCACACAAAACTATGGACGGTTTCTTGTGGTATGTGAAGCACGGAGTAACAAGATTCTATCAACTACTTTCAGAGAAAGACACAGAAATTGAAAGGTTGAGCAAAGTTGAGCAATTCTTAAATGCAGAAGTTTCAAAACTTAACGCAAGTATCGGAGGACTTACAACAGACAGGAATAAATACAAAGCAATGGTCGAAGAAAGCCAACCAGAAATAGAAAGTCTCAGAGCAGAAAAAAATACATTAAAAATCGAGCTAGAAGGTATCAAGAAAGAATTAAGTGATACTACCTTGAAGTTAGATATAGCGAACAACGAACTCGACAATGTAGCTCCAAAAATGCAAGGTTATGAAAATGAACTTATTGCATTGAGAACGAAAGTAACTTCTCAAGCTCAGGAGCTTACAAGACTGAATGAAATCATTAAAAAGAACAAAGAGAACAAAGGAGTTTCACTTGCTGAGTTTTTACAAGGACTAATCGACAAAATTACTAAACGCTAATTTTATTTTTTAATTTTAATTATGAAACTACTAGAAAGCACAAGACAAGGATTCGATAAGATTCCTACACCCGCAAAAATTATTGTCTATTCTGGAATAGCTTTAATCGTTGCGACTTTAGTTCAAGACATCGAAGCAATCGAAGGAGTTTGGGTTAAGTATCTATCAATCGTGTTAGGTATTATCACCAATCTTCTGACTTGGTTACTTCTATCTCTTAAAGACGAAACAAAATGAACAAAATTATTTCAGGTTTTCTTTACGGACTAGGAGGAACAATAGCGTATTGGCTATTTAACTTGATTGTAGGAGTTTTTGGTCTATGACGGAGGTTGGCAAAAGTACCGAACCAGAGAGAGAGCTTTTCGGCTCTCTTTTACTTTACGGTGGTTTGGCGGTAACTGGCTTACTGTTAAGTCAATTCGCATTTACTTCAAGAGTTAGAGAACAAATTCTTAAAAGAGATGGTTACAAGTGCGTGGAAGAAGGAAACGGAGAATGTATTGGCGGACTTGAAGCTAGTCATCTTGACCATAATCGAGATAACAAGTGGTACAACGACCCAGAAAACGGAATCACGTTGTGTACTAAACATCATTATTATCAGCATATTCGAGAAGAAGGTCGAAACGGACTGATTAAAAAACACAACCAGTATGCCATTCAAAAACTGAAAGAGAGGTTACTTGGTTACATAAATTTTGATAATCTTAATTTTTAATATTTTTAAATGGAAGGAGAAAGCAGAGGTTATCAATGGACACCAGATATGTTCAGACAGATAGAGAACGATTCAATATTCGCACAAGGAATTTTACTCGATGACGCTTTAGGTTACCCAATTCAACAGACAGGAAATGTTGTTAGATGGTGTGCAGTCAAAGGAGATGTTGAAGATTGGAGCATATATTATCAGCCACCATATTTAGGACAGTTAGCTTGGAGCTTTGAGGAGGTGAAGCAAAACGGAGATAAACTTCATCACCCAGTTTGGATTGGAAAGCTCGTACCGTGCGATAATAAAATGAGAGGACTATACAGACAATGAACGAGACATTAAACCAAGTTCCGAGATGGAGATTTGAAATGATTGAGCATTTAAGACCTGCTACTATTTTCGATTGGGGAGTCAATGATGAATTTATATGGAGTGCCTACAGAACTACATCAGGCTGGATTGCCAAAAGAAGCAGAGACGATGGCAAAAGTTGGAACGTAAAAAAAACAGCAGTAATGGGAGAAGTTCTACACCCAAGAACAGCGTTGTTTTTGATTAACGGAGAAATGGAAATGCTTGGCGATTACATTAACGATTGATACAATTAATTGGCAGAAAAAAGTGAATGGGTAAGAGAAAAGGACTACGGGCAGAGTCCTTTTTTCATAAGTGTTCTCAAAAGAAAAACGAGAAAAAAGAAAAAGCCACTTGATTAAGAGTGGCTTTTATCTTATTCTATATTTCAGATTATGAATAATAAATGATAACAGAAAAAACTCAAAACTCAAAACTCCAGAAAGAAACAAGCAGAAACAAGTCGCTATTAATTGGCGATTTTTTTATGCGTGTTTTACGCAGAGTACTAGACTTAAAAGTGGCAAGGACGCTAAGTCTCGGCTGACCACTTAAAACATAAGAAAAGGCATTCTAGTTATGCAGAGCAGGAGAGCCAAAGAACTAGCGATGGTCTCAAAGCATATAGGATTGAAGAAAATTAGAGGTTGATACCTGAATCTTGGTTAGTGATAGAGCGGGGAACTTTTGTACTTCTCTAGAGTCCGCTCTCCTCAGTTTACAATGGACTGGGCTGAAGTAGAGATAGCTTTCACCGACATAAAAACGGAAGAATGAAAGCGAAATACGACATTGCTTTACTCTGTAAGGTACGACCGTTTTCTAGCTCAAGGTCTTAAGCATAAATATTAAAAACAAAACAATGCAAACAACATTTCTAAATAACACTTTTACTGATACAGAATTAGAATTTAGTAGTAAAAAAGGTAAAGGAAGGCTAATATTAAGAATTATATCTAGTAGTGGATTGCCTGAGAGTTTACATAGTTCCATATTGTCGTTAAAGAACGCAGGAAAGATAAAAGATATTGATGATTATATTTATTTGAAACAAAAAAGACACGATTCAGTAATGTTAGAATTAGTAAAGAAATATAAAAATGAAGCTGAAAACTTAATTAAGAAATGAAAAGAGAAACATTACTCAAGAAAGATTTAAAAGAATTAAAAAAAGTGGCTCAAAGAGCTTTTAATAAATGGGTTAGAGAAAGAGATGGTTTTAATTGTTTAGCTTGTGGCAGATATTCTGAAAAGATGGACGCTTCTCATTACGCTAGTCAAGGAAGTTCTGGTTATTTAAGATACCACCCACATAATGTGAACAATACTTGTTGGTCTTGTAATAGATTTAAAGGAGGAAACATAATAAGTTACAGACAAGGACTTATTGGGAAAATTGGTGAGGACAAAGTTTTATGGATTGAAACAAACAGGTTTAAATTGCACAAATATTCCAAAGAACAGTTAGTAGAAATAATAGACCATTGCAAACATAATACAATGAGTGTGTCCTGTTGGAACGAGATCATGTCTTCTTAAAAGAAATTTCCTGAATAAACGACAATTTTGACGCTTTAGATAGTTAAGGTATTTTCTATGTATGATGACTTGACGTTTTGTATAATATATTGTATAATTGATTATATCAATTATTAAATAATACAATAGATAGTTTAATTTAATTTATTTATTTTACAAAATGCAAAAAATATACGGAAGAAATTTCAGCGAAACAACAGTAGCTGAAGTCGTCAACGAATCAGATGAGAATTTGATAGTTGATTGGAAGAATTTTACCTTTTATTTTCTAAAAGATGATAACGAAACAAGGTTGGCAACATTGTCCAGAATGTGGAGATGAAATAGAAGAAGTTAGTGATGACGTTTATCATTGCGAGAAATGTGATTTCGGTTTTACAAAAGATGAACTTTTTGCCTTTTGGAAAAAGCAGGACGAACACGATGACTATGACAGAATGAGAGATTTAGAGTTGTAAGTTAATTTAATATTTAGTATAATTTATTTATTAATTACCTAACAAATGGAAAAGAAAAAAGCGGTGAAACAAACACCCGAAAAAATAAAGGAAAAGGAACTGTCAATTCACGATAAACTGGTTAAGATTCAAAGCGAATTAAGAGTTCCTAAAAACAATTATAACAAATTCTCCAACTTTTATTACAGAAGTGC
>CALMTC010000020.1 GCA_937872535.1 uncultured bacterium | reverse complement strand
AAACAGATACTAGCAATCGTAACTGAAATATTAAATAAGATAAAGGGGATTTTTAAATGAAAAACATCCAAA
Source organism: uncultured bacterium (assembly GCA_937872535.1). Taxonomy (GTDB): domain Bacteria; phylum Patescibacteriota; class Gracilibacteria; order Absconditabacterales; family Absconditicoccaceae; genus CALMTC01. The sequence goes on along the minus strand of CALMTC010000020.1, from coordinate 40,413 downwards.
AATATAACAAAGCAATCGTAGCAGGAATAGCTGTAGTTCTTACAGGACTCAATGCCTTGTACGGACAAGACTGGCGAGTACAACTAGTAGTAAGTGTTGCAACTGCACTAGGCGTATTTGGCATAGCCAATAAAAAGTAGTATATTAAGCGTAAGAGCTAGTACCCCGTGCTTGAACTACATAATCGTAAGCATACTTAAACAACTCTCAGGCTCTTGGGAGGTTGTACTTTTTATTACTGGAGAGTATCGTGGAATTAGTACCTACAAATCGAATGGGGGGTTGAGATGGAACGCAAAGAGAAGCACCACCTCTGGTATCCGAGAAAGGCATACCGTAAATCTAAAGTGGCGTGGGCTTTTAGATCGCTTTCTTGCCATATTCAAATGGTCACTAGAGAGCAACACGTTGAGCTGCATCGAAACTCTACACCACCTAAAATGCCTAGTGAAGAAGAGATGCACCGAAAGATAGACTCTTGTAAGGATTGCAAGGGTAGGTGCTTGCCTCATTCCATTAGGATAGATCATATCCTAGACACCATAGACGAAGCATTGGGGGAGTGATGTCTGGTAACGTGGGTTGGCTGGTGATGTTCGTGTACATAGTGGCGTGGGATATCCTTGCCCCTGAAACGCTTTCAGATGCCTTTTACAACGCTTTTACTCACCCATTACATAAATGGTGGGTGATACTTGTCTGGGCTGTTATAACGCTTCATCTTTTCAAGCTCATTCCAAAGCGATACGATTTAATCCATATCGTGACCGACTTCATAAAGGAGTTGTTATGATGGACAGAGAAGTGAGTATCAAAGCTCTGGAGCTTGAGATTCACGGTATCGAAACCGAGCTTGGGATACTCATTCCTGAACACGCTCGGTTGGCTGCCAAAATCGAAGCCCTAGAAGGTGAGAGACAACAGCACAGGTACGAATTGATGCGACATCGTGCTGTTCAACGAGCAGAAAGGAGAGGCAAATGACCAAGTTTCTGGAAGTCATCGACTGGGTACTGGAGAAGCTCCCGTTCCTGCAACGCCACCCCTACCGATGAAGTACAAAGACCCCTTACTAGACAACGAAGTCTGGTCGGGGGTCTTGCCTTATAACCACAAGTAAACTAACACGCAACCAATAATAAATCCTACGATTGCGAATAGGATTTCGTTCACCACCAATGATGCGATTGCCAGAACGCCAACGCACCCTCCCAACTTCCATATCTACTTAAAGCGTAGTTAGTAAAGAACGCATCTTCACAGGCATAATCTAGTGTCGGACAGACTGCTAATAGTTTAGAGCCTGGACAAGCCTGACCCAATCCCAAGCAACCTGCACTATTACGAGCTTGTGGGTTATTGCCTGACTCTTTCATATATATAAACATCTTGGCAGAATTACTGTCTACAGGCGTATTCTGGGCTACTACAGGGGCTTTTTGAGCTACTATGGTACTTTGTACTGCTTGAGCTTGTTTCTGGGCTTCAATCGCCTGTAATCGTGCTTGTTCTCTTTGAGCATCTACTTGTCTAGCTATCTCGGCTTCTTTGCTTCTATCTGGGAATTGCTCTTTTACAGGTTGAACATAAAAAATAGCCAGACTATCAGACGTAGTAGTGGCTACTGGTTGGGGTTGGTAATTAAACTGTGGGATTAGGGACAAAACTGCAAACGATACTGTTATGAGTTTCATAATATCGAGCTACGAATTACTGAGTGGTGCTTGCTCTAAATCTCCTTTAGTAGTTAGTATTGTAGCAAATCATTTATCTTTGTCAAGTGCCTTGAGTTTAGCTTTGTACTCGGTTAGTAAATCTTCTAACTCGTATACTTTCCACTGTTTAATCTTCTTGGCTTCTTCTTCGAGTTCTTTTAAGTAATCAGCTCCGTACATATCTATCATATATCTAGCGTAACGAGTGTAGTTGCCTTTTTGAAATACATTACAACCTACGCATTGGGGATGGACATTAGTTTCATCGTATCTTAATTGGTTCTTGCCGCGTTTCTCGTAGTGACCTGCTTGGAGTTCTTTCCAAGGTTTCTTGATCCCACAAGTCACGCATACCCCAATTTGGGTATTTCTATCAGCACCTTTTATCCTGACATACTGACTAAATATTTTATCTAGCTCTTTCTTGAGCTGTGAAACTGTTTTAGATTTTTTAACCTTCCGTCTTTTGTCATATGACATCTTCTGCATAACCACTCCCAATTATCCAGGGAACGATTATATGTTCCCTTATTAGCCAAATCCCTCGGTGGTTCAGACTTACAGTCTTCGCAAAGACTAGGTTTAGGTATCCTTCTCTCGACCCACCTATGGAGTCCGTGTAGCTTAACCCTATCACCGACCCAGTTTGGGTTCTTATCTCCCTTTTTAGATTCAGATACTCTAGCCCTACCCTCAGGGGACATAATAGGTCTATCACCACTAGCAGTATAACATTCCCAGGAGCAGAACTTCTTGGCAGTAGACTTATAGTATTTATTGCACTGATTACAGTTTCTTTTATATATCTTTGGCATATATACAGTATACCACAGACTGCGTTCCCCTCCATTTGTTTTATTGTACCATCCTCTTTCTCAATCGCTTACTCAACTCTGACCACTTCTTACTTTCTTCTGTGAGGTTCAATACATACGGTGATAGTGTATAGCGTTTCTTGACTTTAATCTTGCGTGGTATTTGACCCCAGTTTTTCATTTGTTATCTTTCTCTAATTCAGCAATGCGGTCTAATATATAAGGGTACATTTTATAAGCATTTTCCTTATGCCAACTATTCTTGGCTATCTGATAGTTTAGTTCATTCAACTCGTCTATTCTAGCTTTCTTTACTTCTTGGTCGATAAGGGCTAGGAGAGCTTCTTCGTAGCCAGGCAAGTCACCTGTTACTGGTTCAGGGAAGTTTTCATTGAATATCTTTGCTATATTTTTTTCTAATTGTGTTGGTTGTTCTGCTTTTGTCATAAGTTACCTTTCTGTTCATATTGTGTTCTGCTCTCTGATACAAAGTCATTTACAAAGTTATCCCACCACTTTTGGGCTTCTTTCCAGTTTTTGTAGCGTTTATCTGCCTTTCTATAGTAAGCGTTACCAAAGTTAGAAGTATAGTGATATTTAGACGGAACTGGGTCGCCTATAAGTAAATACTCTAGGAAGTCTTGGACAATAGCCATATCTGTAGCCATTTTGTTTGTATAGTGTTCTACAAGGTTATACTTCTCTTCCATCTATTTACTCCTTAACTGGTTTATGTGGGTTTGATTCTTTTAATTGCTTAATCTGGCTATCACTCTTCAGGTATAAACCAATGTCTGTAACCAATCCGTCACCCCAAGCATCTGGTACTAACCAGTCATAAGGTTTACCATTCACCCAGAAAGTTATCTCTCTGGGTCGACCAGATACTGCTCCACGTTCATTATCTTGGAGAAGTTTTATAAGTTCTGTTGTTGTGTATTTTCTGTATCTGTACTCTTCCATCTATTTATACTCCTGTTTAACTAACTTGATATCTCTACACATATGTTTTAATCAATATTCCTATGACTATGAAAAATATAAACATAAGTGGAACATAAATAAGAAAAACTATAAAATGTGAAGCGTTGGTATCTCTCCTCAAAAGCCAATCATCTTTTTTAATCATTTATAACCCCTCTATTATTTTAATTATTTCTTGTATAGCTTGGTTGTAGCCCATACAGTAATCTTCACTTGAATTTTTCAGTGGGTTATCGCCGTGTTCGCTTGGTAGTATTTTCTTTTTTCCCTGCATATCATCTACTAGAAGTTCTTGTATTTCTTTTAGGGCTTGGTCTAAAGAATAATCTTCATCTTTCAAGTACCCCAAATCTAGGCTTACTCCTTCTCGTTCACCAACAATATAGTCAATCTTGTCTAATATATCTCGTATAGTTTTCATTATGTAACCTTTCTACTTAATTCTCTCGGAGTATTATGTAACTTTGACAATTTCACTATGTAACCTTTCTTCATCTATAATCTCCTGTAATAATTCTGCTACATTACAATTCTTACAATCTGGTCTTCCGTGGCGTTCCATCTGGACTACTTTACTCATATCGACTAGGGCTTGTAGTTTATCTGTTAGTTTCATATTGTCCTTTCTAATTGGCTAATAATATGTTCGCATAGTTGGCTAGGTATCACTGATCTATCTCTATATGTTTTTATGCCTTGAGTCCCTGTCTTACTCCCTCTTGGTGCTGATATATGGCAAGGCATTCCATTTTTGCACATAGGTTTTAGTTCAAGATTAGCGTTTGTCCATATATCTGTAGGCTTCATTCTAGTATCACCATACTGGCAGTAAGTGACTGTATATCTGTTGAAGTCTTGCATAAATGGCATTTTGCGAAGTACACCTCTAGGGTTTTCTATGAACCAATACTTTGGCTTTAGTTTGTTTATTAAGTGAATAGTTCTTAATACTATTGCCTTACCTTTCTTTGCTCGTTCAGTCTTTGGCACATAAGCACCCTTTCCACCAGTCCAATGGTGTCCTATACTAGCAACGCTGAATGTTTCACAGGGTGGTGAAGCCCATATGACATCTGGCTTAAATGGCAGTTTTTCTATATCAAAGTCCATTATATCTATGCAATAATCAGTATTGAAGCTAGGATCGTAATCACTTGTGAATACATTATGCCCAGCTTGTCTTGCAACCCTACTGAATGATCCTGTGCCAGCAAATAGTTCTAGCACACTCATCTCAACCCACTATTCAATTCCAAGCAATACTGGTAATCAGTTCTACTCATCTGGTCTAGTGGTTGTGTTCTACAATAGGCTCTCTCACTAGCTAGTTGTAAAGCTAGAATAGTTAGTCCGAATATATAACCTGTTGCTAGTATCAGACCAATTACTGTTAATGTTTTTATCACCCTCATCTCACCCCTTTCGTACAGTCTGGCATTTTACGCATCTCAAGTACCTCACGCCATTCACATACTCGGCTATCTCTATATTATGTGCACACTTTAGTCCTGTAAACTTCTTCATTGTCTTATCTCTGCCTTAGCTGCTGTGCTTGTAGATATGATTAGTGTTGTTTTATCGTCTAGGTCTAGTGCTAGTACCTCTAACTTTTTGTCATAATCTACTTCCTCTATGGTCTTACCTACTAACCAATCTTTTAATTCCTTGGTATTTATATTCATAGTCCTTTTTGTTCCTTCCAAGCCTTCTGGAGTTGCTCTTGGTGTTTAGCTTCAGCCTCTACTTGTTTAATAGCTGTTCGTCTACTTGCTTTACCACCGATTCTACCTGCTTCACTAGCTCTGGTTCTATCACTAGCGAATCCTTTATTAGTAGGATCACCCATACTGCCACCCTTTCTACCGATTTCTTTTCTCCACTCGTGGTATTGTTGTTCTGTAGCGAACTTATTTTTTAATGTTTGCATAGCCTTTTGGGCTCCTGTTTTTGTCTGTGGCATACTACCTCCTTATATCGTTATTTATATATTCTTCTTTTAACTCAATACTTAACTGTGGATCTGGTTCTATTACTGGCTCTGGGATTGGCTCTACTTCTTTATGTATAACCTCCCAATCCTTTAGTGGTGCTACATATAATCTAACTCCACCACCAACTACCTGTATTGGATAACTGGTAAGTTTAGATGTCTTCATTTTGTAGCGATCTGGATAACTTCTTGTTCCGTCTTTTCGAGTGTAGAGAATATCTACCAATACTTCATCTGCACCCTGTAATCTGTACTCGGCTACTCCTATCTGTGGGAATCCACCACCCCAAATAGGCTTTTGTATCTCTACTAGAATGCTACTCATTCTTTGCCTCTTTGATTTCTTGTTTAGCTTGTTCTGCTCTCCACTTTTCCCATCTAATGTGAGCTATTTGAGAAGCTCGTTTACTATCACCAGTAACTCCACCACCTCTACCTTTGGCTCCACCTCTAGCACCTTGTATCTTGGCTTGGTCTTTGTGAGTACCGAAGCCTCTTTTTTTGATTCTATTCATTGATTCCCTCCTGTCTACGCAAGTCTGCTATGACTTTTAACCTTGACTGTAGAACCGATATTAGATTATTTGTTGCTTTAGAAATATAAACTATATTCTCGTACTTTTCTCTGTCGGCTATACTTTCGCCACGAGATAGTCGTTCAGCTTCAGTCACACCAATATCTAGTTTACGTGCTTCTCTAAAGGCTATTAGCTGTGATTCACTAGCCTGTCTGTGTAGCCTAGCTATGTCATCAGCTAGATAAGCATTATAAGTAGCTAGGCGTGCCATAGTATCACTTAACTTTTCAGGGTCGTGCCAGTAATTATTTTCGTGAATATTCTTTCGGTGTTCTACTATACCTTTGATTGCGTCAGATGTTTTCATAAATCATCCTTTCAGAATGGGATAGTCGACAAATCGATGTCATCTTCAATAGTTTCTGGTGCTTCGTCTTGTGGCTCGTCTTTAGGTGATTCCTGTATGTCTTGTTTCTTAACATTAAAGAAGTATCTAATCTCCATACCTTGTTTACCATTAGACTTAACTTCATAGGTTGTGCCTGTTAGTTTAGCTTCACCATTGTAAAAGACTGCTTCTAAAAGATTACCTAGTTGTCCTGATCCTACGTCTAGCGTACCTTTGTCGGTTTCTAGGGTATAAGTTTTCTTGTAGCCTTCTTGCCACTGGTCACTAGTAAGCATTTTTCTTTCATCATTATCCCATTTCTTAAAACTGTAGCCTTTAGATGACAATACCGTAAAGGTGTCATCTACTAAAGCTGATAGTTTAGTGTATTTGTCCATTATTTCTTGTCCTTATAGTTTAGGTGTGCGTACACTACTGACAATATAAGTGCTGGCATTAGATACATAAGACCCATAAAAGCCTGTATATTTTCCTCGACTGGTTCTCCATTACTTGATAATCCCATAACTGCCAATACTATTAAACCTATTGTTATGTAATTTACTACTAATACTGCTGTTCTCATTTCTTTTCTCCTTTGTAATTTATTAATTTCTTGTAACTGTCTGGGTAACTATTTTTAAGTTTGGTCATCGCAAGTTCAGGATCTAAACTAATCCAGTCTGGGTAACTTGAGTATTGGGGGTATTTTTCTTGCCAATCCTCTCTAGCTTTCCACTTTGGTAGGTTATGGTTTAGAAGTGCTTGCTCTACTTCGCTGATTATCTTATCTACCTCTCTCTGCATCTCTTTGGTTTCTATTGTGTGGGGTAGCGTTCTTAAATCGTCTGCTGAAGCGTATATGACCGTAAATGAGGGCTTTTTTAACGCTAGGGCATATAAAGCACCTTGTAGGGCGTGGGCGTATTTAACGCCACCGTATACGCTTTGCATACCGTCTGGAGTTCTACGCTTTTTATCGTTGTTGGGATCTAGGTATTGCCATTGTGAGTTCTTTACTGATTTTATTTCGTAAACTTCTCCGTCTTTTATAGCATCTACTATGCCTACGCAATTTCGGTACTCTACTTCTACTTGAGTTTCGTCTGGTTTTAAGAGTCCTAAAATATTGTCTTCTACAGAATTACCTCTACGGAATAGTCCTAAAGCATAGTCCTCTACTGGTCTTTGTGGTACACCAATTACTTTGAGTACCTGTTCTAGTAAAGGCTTGCCTAGTTGTCCTGCTGATAATTTTCCACTAGGTTCGTGTTTAGCACTCTCGGCTTCATACTCGGCTCGAATAGTAGCTGTAATCTGTTTCTCTAAAGTAGTATTTAATTTACTTTTTATCATTCTTACCTCGAATAGTGAGTTTATCGAAACTCTCGTCTAGGTCTATACCCATAAAGCCTCTCGTATAGTCCTCACCCATACTTGCAATCTCTTTGTCTTGCTCGTAATTTATCTCTCTCAAGTCCATAAGGGCAAACTGTAAGTTAGCGTAAGCGTGCAATAGGTCAACATTATCACCTGTATTGCCTTCCAATAGCCCTGTAGCCTTTTCTAGATACTTAATAATCTTTTCATAGTCTTTCATACTCTCTCCTTATTTAATTCTACCCTTAGTATACTCCGTTGCATTACCTTTGTCAATGCTTTTGCATATACTTTTTTTGACTTTATTTAATGTTATAATTACTGTTGCCTGTGGTTAGATCTCATACTCTCTCGCCACAGGCTTTTTGTTTATTTTTTTTGTAATTAAAAATACCACCTTCTATCCCTCATATATCCTAGAGATTTGTTAGTGGTATTTTATACTTCATTTACATTGTCCTTATAAGCAAGTGAGGTCGCAGGTCGCAGGTGGTCGGCGTTGCCTGCACTGTCATCTGCCTACAAGTAGTCTTTTTTGATTTATACAGCAGATCACTAGAAACTACTGTCGAAGTTTTAATGTAACCCACCAAATAAAGAAGCCCCCGACTTGCGAGGGCTAACAGTACAACATATTAAGTATAACTTAACAGACCGACACCCTCCGTGTCAATAACTTTCCTATTTAATTTGAACCAAATATGTTGTACTTGGTTAAAACAATCATATGCTCGTTAGTGTTTGTTGTCAATAGTGCTATTATAAAACTATGTTTGAAGATTGGCTAAACCACCAAGACCCAGAGTTTATACGTTTCTTATATCGTATTTATAAGTCAGAACAAAAAAACCTCATACGAGATGATGAGATATTTATTGTTGCTAAAAAACTGAATATGCGAATCAATGACATTGAACAGGTAATGAATTACAGGATCTAAAAATTAGTCTTTGGGGTAAACTCCAGTTTCTTTAAAAATCTGCAAGTTTCTTCTAATTTTATCTCTACTATTAGTTTGAAAATTCGCTTCAGGCTTGGGATCTTCTTCTCTCTTTTTCTCTTCCCAGAACATTTCAATTATTGGTTCAAAATCTAAACTCAAGATCCTGTAAGTCTTGTTTTTTATAACTACTTCAGTATCAGGCATAGCCTCAGGCTTGCGTACAGGCACCTTAACAGGCTTTTCGTTATCATACTGTAAATACACACTAGTCATAGTAAATAAACAGTCCTACAAGTCCTAAAACACCACCAACAATTAATAGATCAATCATTGGCACGCCTCACAGTCAAAGTTATCAATCTTGCAAATCTGTACACCCTCTAAAAAATCTGGCTCTGGCTCGCTTGGGGTACTATCGTCTTTTCTAAACTCGTCAGATCGTTCTTGCATAGTTTCAGGCTCAAACCCTTGTTCTACTGCTACATCATCAGATACATATTCTGTATCGGTGTAGTAACCTCCCTTATCATAGCCAATTATCTCGTTATTCCAATTATCCTCCATTTGTTGTAATCTATCGTTATCGTTAAACATTACTTCACCTCTCTTATGTTAAATTGATTGCATATAGCGTTGATAATCCAATTATCAGGTTCATCACCACTATTTAGATCTGATCGCCACACTTCAGCAATAATGCTATCTAAACTATGGTAGTTCCAATCCACAGGATCGCCATAGCTATTTACTATATCTATTACTTGTTGCCTATCAGCACCTGCTTTTATTAATTTATTTGTTAGTCTATCTACATTAGTCATTTTAACTCTCCAATCTACTTAATTTAGTTTTTAACATTGGTGTAGCTTTTTTATAGCCTACTCCAAATACATCATTGCGATCATATATCCACACTTTACAATCGCCATATTCTCTATGTATCTCTACAAGTCTATTCCAACCTGCATAATCGTCTGATACTCCGATCTCTTGTTGATCATTTAAAAATACTCTAAAACTTTGTACCATTACTCCTCCTCCAGATCCGAATTATATAAGTGTACATTTACCATTTCGCCATTTTCGGATTCATAGTTCCAGTCAAAAGTTTCACCATTGATTAAATCCTCCAAGTCCTCTTGTGTAAAATCTATTGTTATATTTATTTGCTTATTCATTATTTACTCCTTTCTTTTTTGTTGAATATTCTTTCTCTGCTTTGTTTGCTATTGCATTACTGTAATAGTCGTGTTTTTCTGTTCTAAAATGTCGGTTTAAGTTTGCCATACTTGCATAGCTATGCTCGCAAGTGAAACAGTAGTTTGATTCCATTATTTTATACCTTTCATATCTGCACACGTTTGCTCTAGTGTGCCGTTAATTGTTTGCTTGCTTGCTTGACAATAGCCGTCTGTAAAACCTGATTGTTCACCTACATAAAATGCTAGACAAAATACTATTACAAGGCTTGATACTATATAGATCGTTTTGTTATTCATTGTATAACCTCATATTTCAATTCAATATCGCCTTTTATTTTATCGTCTTTGATCTTGCCAGTATTAAAATCGTATCTCAACCCTCTAATTGTGTTATGACCAAGTAAATATCCCATATCGTTTTGTTCAAAATACTGTTTCTTTTTCCAATACATAACATTTGTGTCGGTTAAAATATCTATTTCTGATTGTTTTTGATTTTCTGGTGTATCTTGTATAGCTTGCCATTGATCCATAAAAGCTTGCTCTTGTTCGTTCAGATCTCTTATACCACTAGCATATATTGTCAATGTTTTGCCGTCATATTCGCACAAACTTGCTTTTGGTATATCTAGGTAGCTTTGACCACTACTATTATTAGTTTTTAATACTATTGCATTTGTTTGTACTTTTATAATCTCTCTAGGCTCTCGCATAGTTTCGCTTGGTGTCTCGCCGAACCTTTCAACAAGCTTTAGCTTGTAATTATCTTTTTGTACATCTCTTTTAAAATCTGCTATTGTTTGCATTATAAAACCTCCATTAATTCGTCAATATCTAATCCCATAGTATCTGCTGTATCTTGGCAACCATAACAAACCTCTTGATCGCAATTATCGCCACAAAAAATACATTGTATAACTTCCATTATTCTTTCTCACTTTCTAGCTGTTCAATATCTCTATAACCAGTAGCCGAATACAAGACATCATTTAAGGTCTCAATATTATAGCCATTTATGTTTGTAACTGTTATCAATGTTTCTTTACTTGCAATCTCGTTATATATAAGATAATCCCATATTTGATCTTTTGTATATTCCATAATTAATCCTTAATATTTATTAAATAGTTATTGCTTTTTGTTATGTGTAAATAATCGCCATTGTTTGCTTTTAGCATTACGCTGTAACTATGACAAGATCCCTGTACTGATACTATTTCTTTAGGATTGTATTTATTTAGAATAGCTTTATAACTTGTGATCTTGTCAATACTTGGCTTTTTGTATAGTTGATCTAGTGAAAATATAGGACTGTGCCAATATAGATCAATATCAGATCTGGTCATATTTTTAATATTTGTTATGTTGTAACCTGTTTTATCGTTATATTGTTTGATCTTGTCTTGTTTAGTCATAATTAATCCTTTTTAAGTTGATACTCTCTCATAAGTAGTGAACTTTACCTTTTAGCCGTTCTGGTGTGCTTGACTCTTAACATTGCTATTCACTATCTACACTCTTAGTATAAGCTAATGCATAAGATAAGTCAATACATATATATACATAAAGTTATGCATATACAATAAACACGCACATTTTGCTTTTATAGAGCCAAAACAAATTACTAATAATCACCAATTACACCTGTAATAATGCTATAATAAGAGTAATAATCCAAGATCAGAAACTTGACAACCAAACACTAAGGCCGAATAATAATAATTATGAGTAAACCAATAGACAAACGAGTAGGGATCGCCAAACATAAAGACAGGCCACTATCGAACAAGCAACCAAACCAATGGCAAGGCAACCCCAAACAGTTATTATTTATGCATTATTATCTAGATGTATCAGAACCCCAAACATTTGCCAACATTTATAAGTCTGCTGTTAAAGCAGGTTATAGTGATAGTTACGCAAGAGACCTATCAAGCACTAAAGCTATAAAATGGCTCGATGAATATACCAATACAAGTAATTTAGAGTTAAAACACTTAGAACAACAGTTAACAGAGTTAATAGTAGATAAGAATAAAGTAGATTCTAAGAGTGTAGACGATACAAGACTTAAAGCAATAGAACTAGTAGCTAAGCTTAAAGGTTATATGATCGAACGTAAGCAGGTACAATCAGTAGTTAAGGTGGAATTGGGTAAGGTGAACGCACCTATTGAACAGATAGATTAACAGGTTACAGCACGTCACTAGTACAGTTATTTTTACAGGTATGGGGTAGGGTATATCCCCCTTATTCTCCCCTTTAAAAGACACTCTTCTCCTACTATATATATAATATGTTGTTGTTGTGGGGGATTCCTTTACTCACTGATAGATTCTTCTCCTTATATGATTCCTTTCCACAGGTATATTTCCCAAAGATATAGAAGCCAATAGAAGCCTTAGGTACTTAAAAAAATATAGGAGGTGTACACATAGGGCGTGTACACACTGACTAATATTGTGGTATACTGTGTACACACTATGGAATACCAATCACTAAGACAATTTAGAGCCGACTTAAAGACAGCTTTTGACTATGTAGAGGCAGGAGCTGAGGAAGGTGACTTAACTATCGAAAGAGATGGTACAGTTTTTAAGCTCGTACTAGAATCCTGGAAAGCACCTGAGGAGTCAGAGGAAGTAAACATTGTAAAGCATCACGAGAAAAAGATAGCCACAGAGATTAGTAACTTCAAAGAGAAAAAACTAAAGGACAGTTTTAATGGCACCTGTAAGAATGGACACATTATAGGTAAGTTCGGTAAGTGTTTAGAGAAAGGTTGTAAGTACAGCTAATGTTATACACACCTCATAAAAAGCAATTAGCAGTTCATCAGAGCCCTTCTAGGTTTAAAGTTCTTAACTGGGGTCGGAGAACAGGTAAGTCTATGTTTGCTCTGGAATATGTCTTATACGAAGCTATGCGTAGACAAGGTAGATACTGGATAGTTCTTCCTACTTATCGGCAAGCCAAAGACATTTACTGGAAACAATACATCAGAACTCTTATTCCTCAAGAACTTATTAAAGAAAACAACAACGTCGATTTATCAGTCACTCTAAATTATATCGAAGACCAAGCTAACGGAATCAAGCACGACAAAACTAAACCACCCTCTACGATAGAACTTAAAGGCTCCGATAATGCCGACCTCTTGCGTGGTGCTGAAGTTAATGGATTTGTTTTCGATGAATACGCTTATCACGATCCTGATGCCTGGAAGTTAGTCTTTGAACCTATGATGCTATCCACTAAAGGGTTTGCTATGTTCATTAGTACTCCTAATGGATTTAATCACTTCTACGAACTTTATATGTACGCCCAGGGCTACAAAAAGACTGACACTGGGGGATTTGAGCTAGTTCATAAAAAAGGTCGCCCTGGATGGTTCTATTCACACGCCACACCGTATGACAACCCTACCATCTCAAACACTGAAATAGACCGTATTAAGAGTGAGAACTCTCCAGACCAGTTCGCCCAAGAGTATATGGCAGAGTTTAAAAAGATGGAAGGTTTGGTTTATAAGCAGTTCGACAGAGCTATTCACGTTATTAGTCCTGATAAGGTTCCTCTTACTGGTTCTTACGTTGTAGGGATAGACTTTGGTTTCACTAACCCTACTGCTGTGCTTTACGTTTTAATAGACTACGACCAGAACTGGTACGTCTTTGATGAAATCTACGAAAGAGGCAAAACCATTAACGACATTGCTTCAATCATAAAAGAAAAAGCAGCAGGTAAAAACATAATGACTTATGTAGGAGATTCAGCTCAAGCCGAACACATCGCTAACTTAAACCAGCAAGGTATCCCTTGTATCCCTATCTCTAAGCGAAAAGACTCTGTATCAGCAGGTATTAACTTAATCCAAGAAGCCTTAAAACCCAGAGAACAGTTAAGTGGAAAACCCAAACCTAAATTATATGTCAGCTCTACCTGTATCAATTTAATAGAAGAGTTCGAGAAATACCGTTACCCTAGTGACGATGCTAAGAAAAACGCCAAAGAAAACCCCACCCCTAAAGATGACCACGGACTAGATGCCCTTAGATACCTAAAATTGTTCTTCCAGTACGAACTAAACAAAGAAGAAGACTTCTATGATGAGTCTGACTTATTTAATAACGGATTCTACCGATGACCTACATCAATGACATCCAGAAGTTAATTGAAACTATCGACTTTGGAGATGTTCAAGTCACTGTTAAACGCCACACGAAAAAAACCCACCAGATAATCATTCACGCTTACGAGTCACACAAACCCAAAGACAACGCCAACGCTGCTGCTTTAATAATGCAAATCATTAAGAATGCTTACTTACAAGGTTATTCAGGGTCTATTTCTTTTACTGTGGTATTTCATAAGGGCAAGATTACCAGACTTATTAAGCAGGAGAATATGCAAGTAGATTATGTTGACCAAGTTAAGGATAAACAGTATAGTAAAGTAAAACCACAGGAGAGGGACTCCACGGATAAATAACCAAGGAGAATTATATGGAAAAACAAATCGATAAAGATTATTCAGCAGATAAAGATGCTATCCGAACTGTGGTAGACACTTTTGACGAAAAAGAGTCAATGCTCATTTCAAAAGTAGAAGACTCACTATCATTCAAATCTAAAGTAACTGACTCTAGACTTTCAACTATTATATGGGAGAGAGCTGGTAGAGTTATGGGTCAAATGCCTAGTGGGGTGGTTAAAGCCCTTACAATGAAAGATAAAGGCAAATCAATGTTAATGGATGTTATCCTACAAAGATATATCCAACCTAACGCTAATTCACAATTCACCCACCTTACCAAGTTAAGAATGTGGGATCTATACTCAATGGTCTATGGAGTGATGCCAATGATGTACGACTACCGTATTGATGATGAGTATGTTGGACCAGACTGCTGGTTGATACCTATTCGTAACTGGATTCCTCAAAGGGGTAAAGTATCTATCCAAGACTCTGATTATAACCACGTTGAAAGTATGGTATCAGTGAGATGGCTAGAAGATAAACTAGACTCTAAACTAGGCGACTGGAATAGGTCTGTCTTAAAAGAAATTATCAAAAAAGCCAAAGAAGGTAGTAGCTCTAAAAAAGAGTCACGAGATGAAAGCTATGTCGAACAAGACCGTGATCAAGACCCTAAAACCCAAACAGGTAAATCTGCTCAAGTTAAAATAGTAACTCGCTACGAAGCTGGTAAAGATGGTAAGTGGGTAACATTCTGTCCTGACTACGACAACAAAGTTATCAGAGATATACCCAACCCTCACAAGAACGGTAAAATACCTATTGTACTCAAATACTGCTTCCCTCTAGTAGATTCGATCTACGGACTAGGTGACTTTGAAAGAGGTAAAACTCTCCAGTACGCTATGGACTCACTCATAAACCTTTACCTAGATGGTGTGAAGATGAGTATTTTCCCTCCAACTATTATGAACCCCAACGGAATCGTACCTTCAAGTGTACGCTACAGCCCTGGTGCTAGATGGCTAGAAAATATGCCCAACTCAATCCGACCTTATAATACTTCTCCACAAGGTCTATCTACCTTCCAATCTACCTATTCGTTCTTAATAGGCTCTATGCTTAATCAAAACGGAACTACCGATACTGCTGCTAATTCAGAATCGACCTCAGACCCAGGCTTCGGTAAAACTCCACAGGCATTACAGATGCTTCAACAACGTGAGAACACCAGAGATAACTGGGATAGGTTTATGATGGAACAAGCAGTAGAAGAGCTGTATGACGGATTCGTTAATCTAACAGCTAAAAAACAACCAAAGCCAATCAAGCTAGACTTGTTCGGTGCAGAAGTAGAACAAATAACCGAACTATATCCAGATGTAGCAGAAATACTTAAAGTATCTGAATCAGGTGAATACGGACAACTCACAATTAAGCCAGATGCCCTAGGTAAAGACTGTAGCTATCGTTATTACATAGATGCCAACTCAACTAGTAGAAAAGATGATGCCCAACAATCAGAAGCTCTTACAGCTCTATTGGTGGCAGTATCTAAAATACCTGGTCTTAACCAAGAGTTAGCCAAGAATGGCACCAAGTATGATATTGGTGAACATATGAAACGTATCTTTGCTACATCAGGTGTAGAAGGTTATGATAAGATTCTTACTCAAATGAGTCCTGAAGAAATGATGGAAGCTCAAATGCAAGCTCAAGGTAATCCAGCAGCACCACAGCAAATGGCTGGTGGACAAGGCGGAGATGTAACAGCTCCATCAATAGCCGAGCCTATGAGCCCAGAGCAGATGCAACACGACAGATCTATGGAAGGATCTATGGCATACCCACAAGGCGTAGACCAACACACCATACCAGTACAGGCTAATCCAGAAACAGGACAGATGGCTTATATCCCACAGAAGTTAGACATTAACCCATTAAACATAGAAGACCCAGAGATAGCTCAAATAGCTCAAGATTTATTTAGTTAAAGGAGGAGAGTATGAATACCGACATAGTAGTAGAAGGACTGGAGTTTAGTATCACTCAAGACAGTCCAGTAGAAGCCCAAGAAGAAACCAAAGACAAACAAATAGCTAATCTAGTTGACCACCCAGGATGGCTAGAGATAGTTAAAGTAATGGAAGATAAGGTTGAGTTCTACAAAAAGATGTCTGGTGTCGATACCTCTAAAATGAACCTAGAAGAAATAGGTCAGAAGTTTATTGTTTCTAATTTAGTAGCAGATGAATTACAAGGTATATTAAACTTGGTAAATCAGACAGCTAACGAGATTAGAAAACGTGAAAAAAAATGATGAAAAGATAGAGTTTTCTATCTCCCAAGAGGAGTTAGATAAAAAGTGGGCTGATGCCAAGGCTAGTATGCAAGGTCACTCTTGGATACAGCAAGGTACAGAGATTAAGTGCGACAGTTGTCCATTCCCACACTCATTTTATATAGAGCCTGGAAATATCTTAAAAGGTATTGACGAAGACGGTAACCCTATTATAGAAGCTGTATTGACACAGCAGTAACATATGCGTTATAACTAAATCAGAAATATTATTTCAAGGCGTAGCCAAGAGCCTGACATAAGTCAAACGTGGGCAGTCATTTAATAAAGGGAGAAGGTATGGAAGAAACCACACCAGAAGTAGAAGAAACTACTTCGACTACCCCAAGTCAAGAGCAAACAGAATCTGAAGAAGTTACAACTGAAGAATCTGCAACTGCAAGTGACGAGGTAGCTGTAGAGCCAGAAGAAGTAAAGTCCGAGGAGGAACCAGTAAAGAAGCGTTCAAACCGTCTAGAACGTAGATTTGCTAAAATGTCTCAAAAGCACCGAGAGCAAGAGGAAGAAATCAGAAGGTTAAGCTCAATGCAGCCAACCGTAGAGACACCACCTCAAGTTCCATTTGACCAAGAAATTACTGTAGATCAGTATGGTCAAGATGTTGCGAGACAAGCAAAAGCTGCTGCCAGTGCTGAAATCCAGCAAATAAGGTACGAACAAGCACTCAAAGAACGTGCAGACAACTTTGAAAGAGATGTAGATTATATTGAACGGAAGTATGATGTCTTGAATGAAGATAGTGCAAACCACGACAGTAAGATTAGTTCTAAAGTCGCCAGTATGTACGAAAAGCTCAGTAAAGATAACCCAAATGTTCGTTTAAAAGATATAGTCGAAGATGTTATGGATATAGTTGAACGTCAATCTGCTCACTCAAGTGCTGAAACCTCTGCCTCTGTTGCAAAAGCTGCTGCCGAAACATCAATTAAACCTGATGCTACAAGTGGCAAAGAACCAAAGAAGGGCTTTGAAGAACTCTCATTACGAGAGATGGAAGAACAACTCGGTTTTAACCAGTAGCATCTAGAAAACGGAGAAATTAAATGGCTGCTCAAACAACCACTCTGTTATCTGCTGAAGTTTCAACCTATTACGAAAGAGTATTTTTAGCTCGTGCAATGAAGCGTTTAATCCACGAAGAAGGTGGACAACGTAAAAGCCAACCAGTAGGAGAAGGTAAGGTCGTAAACTTTACTCGATACACCCCTCTTGCTGTAGCTACTGCTGCTCTATCTGAAGGTGCAAACCCATCAGAAACAGATTTAACTGCTTCTACCGTATCTGCAACACTTGCAGAACGTGGTAGCCAAGCAAAAATTGCTCGATTCTTGAGTACAACCTCAATCGACAAAAACAACAAAGAAAAGATAGAAGTATTCGGTCAAAATATGGGTGAGTCACTAGACACACTATGTAGAAACGAACTCGTAACTGGTGGAACAGACCAACTAGCTGGAGGTAATTCACTTATCTCTGCTGTAGCTGCTTCTAACACTATGAGTGTATCTGAAATCAAAAAAGCTGTTAGAACCCTAGAAGGTAATAACGCTATGCGATATGATGACGGATTCTTCCTTGGTAAGATTCAACCTTACACTTGGTACGACCTAGTTGGTGATACAACTTGGGTTAATGCTAAAACTTATAGTGATGTAAAAGACCTCTATAAGGGTGAAGTTGGAGAACTGTTTGGAGTAAGATTCTTGCTTACAAACAATGGTCACACCACTAGCTCAACTGTAACTGTGTACTCTAACTTGATACACGGTAAAGAGTCATTCGGTGTACTCGACCTAGCAACTGATAGTCCAAAACTGTACATTAAGACACCTGGTTCACAAGATACTAGCAACCCTGCTGATAGATATTCAACTATCGCTTGGGCTGGTTCTTACGTTGCCAAAGTGCTTAATAGTAATTGGGTTATCAATGTGAAGACAGGAGCTACAGCGTAGTTAATATAACGCTTGACTTCTAGTTAACACTATTCAGCCATTACACTCCTCATTATTGGGGAGTGTTTTGGTATGTGGTATAATCTGCTTATGGATAGACAACACGATTTAGAGATGATAGAAAAGGAGCTGCGTAGACCAGGATTAAGCGAACTCCAACGTAAGCAATTATTAAGAGCCAAAGATAATATCGTTAATGAGAATAAAAAAATAAAGTCTATGAGAGAAGCACTTGTAAAGGCACATAGGGAAGGTAACATAGAGGAAATAAATGACATCAGAGAGTTCACAGAACGCCACAGAGAGTACCGTAGCTCCTTTTAGGGTAGCTACAGCCCCTGAGCAAGAAAAGACCGTAGAGGTCAAGCAGGACAGAACTAGCACCCAACAAGGTACAGCAGATGGTTTATTTGTAGGGTATGAAATAGATAATGGTGTTCCTTATCTAGTGGACTACTTTGGGATTAAAGACACTTACAAGCAAGACCCTGAAGCCTACAATGAGATAGATGCTGTTACTCAGTATTTAAATGAGTTAGTTACTACTGGTAAGCTAGAAAACTCCACTAAAGCTGTAAGAGAAAAGCTCAAGCAATTAGAGAAATTATCTGGTGTAGAGTCTACTGAACGTGTTACTATGAAGCTAACTCGTTTAAACGAATACGCTAACTTTGAGAACAAGATAAACGAAGCAAAAAATAATTCAGCCAAATGGAGTAGATAGATGGCAAAACCAGACCGACAACAAAGCCCTGAGATTAGAAGAAGTGAACAAGCAGTTCAAAACTGGTCTTTTGATGAAGTTTATAAGGTTTTATCTACTGTAGGTTTAGCTGAGTATGCCAATGCTTTATATAGGCTACAGGCAGATTCTGACGGTAATTTAAAAGTCAACATAGCTTCTGGCACAGTTGATGTAGATACTACAGGACTAGCTACAGAAACTAAGCAGGATGATATTATCACCGAGCTACAAACAATAGTTCCACAGACCGATGCCTTAACTGATACACAATTAAGAGCCACTCCAGTATCAGTATCAGGTACAGTAACTGCAAATCTCGGCACATTAAATGGTGCAGCCACAGCAGCCAATCAGCAAACAGACGCTTTGACTGATACCGAGCTTCGAGCCACTCCAGTACCAGTATCAGGTACAGTAACTGCTACACCAACAGGTACACAGAATGTAGATGTAACAGCCAATACTATTGGGCTTGCAACAGCAGCTAATCAATTACCAGATGGACATAATGTAACAGTAGACAACGGAATAGGTGCAGCAGCAGTACCAATTCAAGATGGTGGTAATTCAATCACTGTAGATGGTACAGTTGCAGCCACTCAATCAGGTACTTGGACAGAAGCTAATAGTGCAGCCATAAAGACAGCAGTAGAAACTATCGATAACGCTATATCTGGTAGTGAAATGCAAGTAGATGTAGTAGGGGCTTTGCCAGCAGGTACTAATAATATTGGTGATGTAGATGTAGCAAGTGCAGTAAGCTCATCACTCGACCACGGAAGTAATAGAGATATAGACACTACTGCAGAGCAAATAACCTCAACATCTTTTGCTTGCAAGTTTGGCGTAACCGTAAAGGCAGACATTACCAATACTGGAATTATTTATGTTGGCAATTCTGATGTCACTGCAGGTACAACAGCAAGTACAGACGGTTTTCCATTAAGTGCAGGCGAAACTCTTACTTTAGAAGTCAACAATCCCAACCTCTTATACGCCATAGCTTCGGCTAATAATCAAATAATTTACTGGACTGCAGTGTAATGCCAAAAGCAACAATATTAAAACCACAATCATACTCGGTATTTGTATTTAACTCCTCTGGCACACAATCTGGCAATAGGTTTAATTCGTGGTCAGATTTGATGACTGCTATCACTAAACAATCAGGCAGTAAGACAATTATATTTGAAGCCGATTATACAGTACCCGCAGGAGACTATAATCTTGATGATGTAACGCTCAAAGGTAATGGTCTCGAATATACTTCTGGTGGTTACACATTGACCTTTGGTGACAACACAACAATTTCGAGTTGGGTGAATAGAAAAATAAGTGATATACGAATATTATCAACTTCTACAACTGGTAATATTGTGACCGATAGTGTTCCTGTCGTAAATAATTTTGAATCGGTATCACATTGCCACTCTACAACATACCCATTTTTTAAGTTCACTGGCTCTGGACAATATATAATAGACTTAAACAATAATGCCCGTTGGACAAAATTAAGTGGTGGAGTTGAGAATGTTGATGTAACTTCATCGGCTTTTGCCTGTCAGCTTATTCTTGCTAGAGGTAAAGGCTCTAGACCAATAGCCAATACTTTCAAAAGTACCAACACAGTTATATTTGTAGATGTATTAGCTGATGCCGCACAAGACGCAACAGATTATCCATTGACTAACTCTGGATTAACTTCTTCTGGCGTTAATGTTAATCAGGTTTACTCAACCACACAGAACCATATACCAATAGCTAAAACAGCAGATTTTAATTACACTCGTGCAGCCGAAGTTTATGGGGTTAGTGCCTCTGGAGCTGCACGAACAGGCTCTCTACCAGCCGCTACTGGCTCGGGCGTAACATATACAACTGTTAAAACAGACAATTCTGCTAATACTGTTACAGTAGACGCCGATGGCACAGACACTATCAATAGTGCTGTTGCTTGGGGTGCTGGTAATTTTGTATTAAATGCACAGGGTAACTCAGTAACTGTAGTAGATTATGCTTCTGGCTCTTGGTTTGTAACAGCTTATCAATAAGGAGAATTATGGATATTTCAAAACTATTACCAGAACATCAGAATATTATGCAAGACTTTATAAGCGACAAGTTTGGTGTTGGCTATACTGAAGAATACAAGCAGAAAATGTACAACATATACTTGGCTTTAGCTAAAATACCTCAAAAAGACTGGGGCAAACAAAGCACGATAGACAAGCTAAAAAGCAAATGATATAGTATGAGCAATGAAATTACTTGCTTCATACAATCTAACGGAAGCTAGAAAAGACAACACAATATCGCCAGTCGAGGTTTGGCGTATACATAATCCTATCAACGAACTAAAGAAGCATCTAGACTGGACTGTAGATGAAACTACAGGCATCTTCCCTGAGGCTAAAAAGGCTAAAGATGTTACCGATAAAGAGATGCTAGAGAGAATAAAATACTTCTCTAAATACGACCTAGTATGGGGTAGCTATTATACGAATCCCTTTATTCATTCATTCACAATGATTGCCCAAGAGAAGATAAAGACTCGGTTTGTAATGGACTGTGATGATAATATATTCGAGATTGACCCTTTAAATCCAATACACGTTGCCATAGATAAAAAGTACCTAGAGTTTATGAAGGGTATAGCAATAGATTACAAATACATCACTACAACCACTGAACCACTAGCTGAAGTATTAAGAGAGATGCGAACTTATCGCCCTAAAGATAGCGTAGTAGTTATACCAAATCTTATCAGTACAGAGAGCTACCACAACCCAGGCTACGATAATGGTGACGATATAGTAATTGGCTATACTGGTGGCTCATCTCACTATGCCGATCTACACAAAACCAATATGGCAGAGGCACTAAGAGATATAATGCACGAATACAAGAATGTAAAGGTGAAGTTTGTTGGTATGTATTTAGATAAGTACCTACCAAAGGCTCGATATGAATATATGGATGGCAAGAGAGGTCACGAAGAATGGCACAAACTATTCTCGGAACTAAACTTTGATATTGGTCTAGCACCCCTAGAAGACACTCCATTTACTAGGTGTAAGTCTAATATTAAGTGGCAAGAATATTCTTTGATGAACGCTGCTTTTCTAGGATCTAATAACGGACCATACAAAGATACAGTTAAGCACGGTACTGATGGTTGGTTAGTGGATAACACTTACGACAGTTGGTACAATGGGTTTAAGGTTTTAGTTGAAAATGCTGTACTTCGCAAGAAGATACGAGATAATGCTAAAAAACGAGTAATAGAGGAGTTCTCTCTTGAGAAAAACTACAAAAAAGTCCAAGAAGGTCTTGAAAAAATCACCAAGCTCAAAGAAGTTTAAGGTTGGTCTTGGGGTTGTTTCATACA
Source organism: uncultured bacterium (assembly GCA_937872535.1). Classification (GTDB taxonomy): domain Bacteria; phylum Patescibacteriota; class Gracilibacteria; order Absconditabacterales; family Absconditicoccaceae; genus CALMTC01. The sequence goes on along the minus strand of CALMTC010000020.1, from coordinate 17,552 downwards.
ATCGCCCTGATTACTTAAAGAGAGTTATGGATGGCGTAACCAAACACCTAATGGGTGAAGTCGATACTATCTGGGTCTATAATGATGGTTCAACCGAAGACTACTCTGAAGTGTACGAATCTCTACCTTGGCAAGTTAATGTAGAACACAATCCAAAGAATAAGGGTGTAGCCGAAGCAAAGAACTGGCTAATGCAGAAACTACTAGATGAAGGCTGTTATATTATCATAATTGCAGAGGATGACATTATACCTGTTCATAAAAAGGCTGTTAGAGGCTATATACAGGCTGCTAGAGCCTCTGGAATCTCTCATATGATGTTTGCCCACCACGGACCTGGAAACGCTTACGGTGCGAGCTATACAACGCCTGTTATATCTACTTACCCAGCCTGTGTAGGAGCTTGGTCATTCTTTACCAAGCCAGGGCTAGAAGAAGTAGGTCTACACGATACTAACTTTCATAATGCCTACGAACACGTTGAACTTACTTGGAGACACGTTAAAGCTGGTTTAACTACTCCGTGGGGATACTTTGCTGATGCTACAGGTTCAGACAAGTGGCTTCAAGAAATACCTGAAAGCATAGACAACAGCTCAATCAGAAAAACAACCGACTGGAGCTTGAATACATTTAAATCACTTGAATACTGGAAGAACAAAGACCCTGACTTCCCACTACAACACACGCTAGATGATGTTATTAAACAATTAAAGGAGGCAGGAGATGATAAGTCTACTAGTACCAACAAGAAATAGACCAGATAATTTAAAGCGATTCTATGAATCAGCTATGGCTACAGCTAATTTACCAAAGGCTGTTGAAGTAGTAGCTTATGTGGATGATGATGATGACTCTTATGACTTCTCACTACCTAGATTGAGATATGTTAGAGGTCCAAGAATAGTATTAAGCAAGATGTGGAACAAATGCTACGACATAGCTCTAGGACCAATCTACGGACATATGGGAGACGATATAATCTTTAGAAGCGATAACTGGGATGCACTTATAAAAAATATGTTTAGTAGCTATGAAGATAAGATACTATTTGTACACGGTGACGATATGAGTGATGTCCACAGAAGCAATTTTGGTACTCACGGATTTATCCACAAGAACTGGGTAGATGCTGTGGGTTATTTTGTACCACCATACTTTAGTAGTGACTTCAATGACACTTGGTTAAATGATGTAGCAAACGCTTTAGATAGAAGGGTTTATATAGATGCTGTTAAGACTGAACATATGCACTATGTGTTTAATAAGGCTGAAAAAGACCAAACTCACGAAGAAAGACTAGCCAGACACGCTAACGATAGAGTAGACGAGATATATGCAGCCAAGAAGTCAGAAAGAGAAGCTGATGTAGAGAAATTAAGAAAGGTGATGAAATGAGTCAGGATTTAAGTATTTATACCGAAGACTACTATTTGAGAGATCAGATAGAGTTCTATTTTAAAAGAGAAGGCTTATTAAGACCAGATGAACTAGCTTGTATCTGTTATTCACTAGGCTGGATGTTCTTTGGTGACGAGCAGGTAGAACCTAGAGATCCTGGACTTATTTATTCTATAGGCTGTGGTACTGGTGAGTGGGAGACAAAAATGGAGAATATGGGCTATACAGTAGTGGGAGTTGACCCATCTGAAGGAGCAAACAAGCTCTATAAAGGTAAAAAGATAGTTAGAAAATACCCTGGTGGTGGAGATACCATAGTGTTCTGTGAGTCAATCGAACACATACCTAGTGACCAGCTAGATAAGATATTGAGTGTAATACCCAAAAAAGCCAGAATAATCATAGTTAACTGGGTAGCTTATCACCCAATAATCCCAGATGGAACACCAGACCACATTACCAGAATAGATGATGACTTCTACGACAAGCTCTCAAAGGGCAGAAAGGTTATAGTCAGAAATGGCTCGCATTTGGTGTTAGATGGGTGCTAGGGCGTATACTTTAATAGAAGATATGGAGTTCCGAGACGGTGACTGTGTAGTTGAGATAGGAGCTGAAAGAGGTGAAGGTTCTACTAAATACCTACAGAAGTTCTGTAAGAGTAAAGAAATACCGTTCTTTTCAATAGACATAAAGCCTACTAGATTGGGTACGCTTCGGATGAGTGGCGAGGTATTTTTAGAACATCTTGCTTCTAATGTACGCTTTGCTTATCTAGATAACTATGACTATATATTCCCAGGAGTTGAGAATGCTCCGTGGATAAAAGCTCAACAAAGGCAGTATAAGAGGTATGGCTACAATATGAATAACGATAACAGTAAACAGGCACACCTAGACCAAGCACTGCAGATATACGATATGAGTGATAAAGGTTCTAGGATATTATTTGATGACACCTACTTTGATGGTGAGATGACTGGTAAAGGTGGCTGGGCTGTTCCTATACTGCTAGGCTTGGGGTATGATATACTCAACGATATAAGTGAAGATATACAAGGGTATGTATTAATGGAGAAACAATGAAAACAATCGGATTCATAGGGCTAGGAAAGGAATACTGGAAGAAAATACCAGGATTTGACTCTTACTCTATATCCAATAGGGCTAGGGTACGTAGAGATGCACCAGCCCCAGGCTGCAAGGCTGGACACATACTAAAACCACATCTCACCAATAAGGGTTATTTTAGGGTCAGGCTATCCTTAGGTTCTAGAGATAACTTCGTCAGACCTTCCGTGCATAGTTTGATGGCTACAACGTTTATAGGAGATAGACCACACGGTTTTGATATTAACCATAAAGACGGTAATAGAATAAACAACTCTATAGATAATCTTGAGTATGTTACTAGGAGCCAGAATTGTCTTGATGGTTTTAAGCGTGGTAGGGTTTCTATACCGCCAAAACATAGTGGCTCTAGCCATCCACAAGCCAAAATTGACGAACCTATAGCTAGAAGCATAAAGACCATGCTAAAGAGTGGTATGTCTGCTATAGAAGTGGCAAGAAACAGCGGGATTAGTAAATATATTATATATGATATAAAAAGAGGTAAAACATGGACAAGTGTATAGGCTTCATAGGGCTTGGTCGTTTAGGTTTACCAGTAGCCTTAACTATTGAGTCAAAGGGCTATAAAGTTATCGGTTATGATGTCAACCCAAACGTGGCTAAATGGATTAAAGACAAACAAATCCCCACAGTAGAAGCTGATATACACGAATACTTTAAAGACACCAAACTAGAACTCCAATCCTTTGAAGAAGTAGTTAAAAACTCTGACATTGTCTTTGTGGCAGTTCAAACTCCACACGAAGAAGAATATGACGGAGCTCATCACCTACCAGACACTAGAGTAGATTTTGATTACTCATTCTTAATAAACGCAGTAGATAAGATAGCCAAAATAGACAAAACTAAACTCGTAGCTATTATCTCCACTACTCTACCTGGAACTATTAAAAGAGAAGTAGAACCAATAATGGATGTAATCTATACTCCACAGTTTATTGCTATGGGTACTGTCATAGAGGACTACTTAAACCCAGAGTTCAACTTAATAGGCTCTAATCACAGCGATAAGACTGAAGTAATGACAGAGTTCTACAAGACTATTAACAACGCACCAATGCTAGTAACTGACCCTACGACAGCCGAGTGTATAAAAGTTTCATATAACACCTTTATTACTGCTAAAACCGTACTGGCTAATACCTGGGGTGAAATAGCTCATAAAGTAGGTGCAGATGTAAACGACATAACGAGAGCTTGGTCTATGTCCAGTAAGAGGTTGTTATCACCCAGATATTTAAGGTCTGGCGTGGGTGATGGTGGAGGGTGTCACCCAAGGGATAACATTGCTCTATCTGCTTTAGCTAGAAGATTAGACTTATCCTATGATTTGTTTGATGCACTAATGACTGCTAGAGAGAAACATATGGGATTTATCGCCGATGTAATAATAAAAGAGATAGACTCTAATCCTGACTTAAATGTTGTATTACTTGGTAAGTCTTTCAAACCAGGTACTAATATAACTTCAGGTAGCCCAGCACTATTACTAGCTAGAATATTAGAAACTTTAAATATACGTTGTGAGCATATAGACCCTTATTCAGATGATATAGCCCTAGAACCAAACGATATATTCTCTGAAGGTATTTATGTTATATGCACAGCTCACAGAGACTTTTCTACTTATCAGTTTGTATCCGACTCTGTAGTAATAGACCCCTTCGGTATTATTCAAGACCAGCCTGGTGTTAAAGTTGTAAGAATTGGTCGCTTGACTCCAACTAATTATTAGCATAAACTTTATTCAGACAACACAAATACCTGTAACTACTCCAGAAGGGCGTTACAGGCGTTGAGTGGCATCAATCTTTTGGTGTCTTTTTTATTAACAAGGAGAAATTATTATGTTAGCAGTCCCATTCTTACTCGGTAACGGTGGACAACCAAGCAGTGCTTCAAGTGGTCCGAGTTCACTAATGCAGTCATACCAAGGTAGTATTAACGCCATTACTGGTGCCCCAGCACCATTGGGTAACTTTCCAACTGGTCAAGGTGCTGGTACGCCTGGTAGATTACTACCAGCCCAAGGTACATCTCAAACTAGGGTTGCGGCTCCAACCCCTAATTACTCAGCTCAAGCTCTGGCTGCACTCGATACACAGATGAATCAACTTAATGCTAGAGAAGGTGGATACTACGGAGATATAAACAACCAGTATAGCGACAGGCTAAATAGTATTAGTGCCAATAAGACTACTGGTGAAGAAAATCTTAACAGACAGAGAGTAACAGAAGCTAGACAAAAGGATATGTCTATTCGTGATTTAGCTAATAATATTCGTAACTCTTACCAAGCTGGTGTTCAAAAACTAGGCGTACAGGGTGCAGGTGATTCTAGTGCAACTGGTATGTACAAATACGCTTTAGGTCAACTAGAAGGTCAAAACAGAGGTCAGTTAGTAGATAACTACCAATTTAATGTTGGCAATATAGATCTAGCAACTACTCAACTAGAACGTGACTACAAGAATAAAATAGCTGAACTAGATGGCTGGAAACGAAGCCAAGTATTTGCAATCGCAGATAAGTTCCAAGTAGCTCGTGACCAACTTAATGCTCAACGAACATCTCTAGGTGCAGGAGTGGTATCTCAACAACAAGCCCAATTAGCTCAACAAGCAGCAGCCCAACTAGCTAATGTATCAGCTACAGTTATGAGTGCTAATCAGGCAGTACAGGATAACTTCGCTAAAGCAGCAGCCGAATTAAGAGCTTACAACCTAAATAATGTAACTCCTAATACACAATTCAACGCTACTAACGGTACTCAAAATCAAGCTCTACAAGTAGCAAATCCAACACTATACAAGAAATATAACGAGTAAGGAGTTTAGATGGACTTCTTTGGAATAAAGAAGAAACTCGAAGAAGGGTTTGGCAGCCTAGTTGGTAATATAGGCAACCTATTCAACCAAGGTGCAAGAACCGTTGGTGGAGTTGCTAATAACGTATTACAACAAGCTAGACCAGTGGCTAATCAGGTTGCACAGAACTGGCAACAAGCTCAGAACGCTAGTGGTAACTTCAACAATAGTCTTCGGCAACAATCTCAAAACCTAACCAATCAGGCTATAAACGCAACAGTAAGAGAAACAAGTAATCTGGCTGATAATTTGGGCTACTCTAAACAAGACCAATTTAATGACTCACAGAAACTCTTACAAGGCGATCTATCATCACTAGCTAATCCAATTAAAAGAGGATTACAGACTGGTACTAGAACAACTACAGCAGCTAATCCTTTGAGTGTTGCTGGTGGGCTAATAGCAGCTACAGTAGAATCTGCACAGGGTAAAGAGTTTCAACCTTTAAAACAGATAGATAGGGTTTCAGACTTCCAGAGAGGTATTTATCAGCAGGGGGTGAATACAATAGCCAATGTTCCATCTGCACTAGCAGTTGCCGATACTTTTGTATATAACAACACTCAAGCACCAATATACAGAGCTTTAGTCGGTGAAGAAAACACTAACAAGATAACTGCTGAACGTGAAGCTGGTAACAAAGCACTATACGGAGTGAGTAACTTTATAAGTGATAGTGGTAAAGAAATAATTAAGAAACAGGATGAGAACAGTATTTACTCTAAATCTGGTGATATAGCAGGACAAACAGCTATAGGTCTTGGTGCATCTGCACTTGGTCCAGCAGCCCTGCCATTCTGGTATACACAGGCTATGGGTAGAGTAGGTAGAGAAACATATAACGAAACAGGCGATACAGGTAAAGCCTCCACTACAGCTATGTTATATGCTCCAGCCGAAGCAGCTCTAGAAAAGGTAGGATCAAGAGGAGTATTGTCACCATCTGGAATTGTGGATAACTTTGCTAGTGGTGGTGTTAAAAAAATACTCAAAGATGCTGGTAAGAGCTTCTTAACTGAAGGTGGTACTGAAGGCTCTCAACAGTTTGCTGAAAACCTTACAAAGAATAAAGTATACAACCCTCAACAAGGTCTTAAAGATGGCGTATTAGAATCTGCTGTAATAGGTGGATTAGTTGGTGGTGGAGTTGGTGGAGTAGCTAGTAGATCTAATTATAATGCTCAAAAAGCTCAAAACCAACAACAAATTGACCAAACATTCGGACAACAAGACTCTACACAGAGAAGTGACTTTAAAGATCAATTAGATAGAGAATTAGCTAATCTTAACAATACAGTAACAGAGCCTAATGTATCAGAACGACCAATCCAGACTAATACACCAGAACAAGTAAATACACAACCTCAAGTACAGGTTCCTCAAGTCACTCAAACTCAACAAGTTCCTGTGGCTCCACAGGCTCCACAAACTCTAGTACAACAGCCTCAAGTAACTCAACCAATGGGTGAAGCAGATACTCAACAGTTACAAAACACTCAAGCCAATATAACTAGAGAGCAACCATTATCAGGACAACCAGAGTCTATAACTCAATTACTACAAAACAAACAGGTGCCTCAACAGAATACAGCTAATCAACAAGCACTAGGTGAAGCTAAAGTACAAGCTCAAGATCTAGTAAATCAATATAAGCTAGATCCACAAACAGCTCAAAGACTCATAGAAGATTACGGATACGCCAATATAGCTGGTATAGCCCAACAAGTATATAAAGAGGGTAATGCTAATAATATAAGTGCATTAGTAACCTCAGTAGCTCAAGAGAGATACGGTAAGCCTAAACGACAAATGAGTGATGCTGAACTAGCTTCTCTAGACCAAACACCAGAAGGTCAAGCTAACACAGTATCAGAACAACCTACTCAAACAACTCCTGCAGAACAACAACCAGTAACAGATGCTGAAGCTCAATCCTATGTAGCTAATCAGTTGCCATATCCAGATGCAAGTACAGATGTCGAAGCTGAAGCTAATGATGTATATCTAGCAGAACAAGGCTGGAGCCAAAACAGGGTAGATGACATTATAAATGAAGGTCAGCAGGTTGGAGCATCTCAACAACAAATAGAACAAGAAGTAAGCAAGTATAAGTCTAGTAACCCAAGACCAACACAAACACCTGCCAAAATAGTAGACACATCTACTGGAGAAGTAACTTCCAGGGATCAAGTAATAGCCAATGCTGATACTCAAATGAGAAGTTTCATAGATACTAAAATACTCCCAGCTATAGAAGGGCAGCCATTTACTGCTGAACAATTCACTAGAGAGATACAAGAAGCTGATAGAAACGGTACTAACCCTAGCCCAGCAGTTGCTCGGTTCTACGACAAGAATATAGCACCACTTATAAAAGCTATGGCTAGAAACGCAAAGAGAGAAGATGTATTGAAACGCAGATGGTACTTGCCTCAATTTAAGGCTGGTCAAGAACAACAAATCAATGTTGGTGGTTCATTAGTTAATAAGATAGATGTAGATGAGTTTGGTTTCTCTAAAGCTAGAGAGAACAGTATTCCACTAGATCAACTAGATTACAGTTTTGATGGTCTAGTTAGACTTGCTGTACAAGAAGCTGCATACAAGGCTAGACACACCATAAGAGCCAGTGAAGTAGTAAACACTCAAGCCGAGAGAGGTATTGAGATAACAGAGAAACAAGCCGAGAAAGTATCTAGATTAGAGGAGAGTACAGCCAAAGAACTCAATAAGAATGCTGAAGATCCTGGACAACTAGAAAAGACCGATATTCTCGGTAGAATGAAGATACTTGGTAAGGCACAGAACGAAACTCAACAAGTCCTAGATAAAGGTATGTTCAAGATAGACAGGCTGACAGATAGTAGAGATAACCTACTCACAAGAGCTAAATATACCGATAGTGCTGGTAACGATACAGACATCTACCAAGGTATGGGCTTTTATCTGTTCGATAGAGCAGAAGGTGTAGGTCACCAATTATTCTCTGAACTTCATACAGTAGATGATAATGACGTCATAACAAGCTCGCCTAGCTTCGAACAAACAGTAGAGAGACTACAAGCTGAATATGCAGGGGTCAATCTACCACAAGGTGTTAAGGATATGGCTATTCAGGACTTTGCATTTAAATCTACTAATACAGTAGATACTACATCAGTAGATACTTCTGTTAAGAGAGAAGCATTTGTTAAATTACAGAAGAGAATGGCTAGAGAACTCTTGTCTCAAGAGCTAAAGACTGTAGACGTACAGAACAAACAACTCTACAAACTACTTAATGGTGAGTCACAAAGAGTTCTGATGCAGGATAACTTTGAACGCACCCTAGGAGAGAAGATCATTAACGCCACTACTGGTACGTTCTATAGAGGTTACCTAGCCCTGAACCCTAGAAGTGCTATGATGCAGTTGCTTGAAATTAACAGACTACAGGCTCTGCTTGGACCTAAAGCAGCAGCTTATGGTGTAAAGATGGCAGTACAAGACCTGAGTATAACTAAAAAATATGGTATTAGAGAAACTAGATTTGAAGACGTAAATGAGTTCAAGAATGATGACAACACCTCTAGGGGTATAAAAGCTAAAGATAAAGCATCCAATGTATTGATGTATATGTTTAATAAAGGTGAGCAGTTTAAGGATGCAGCGTTTCTACACGCTTTAGAAGCAGATGCTGATGCTAAAGGTCTAACCAGTACCGATAAAACTAGATATGTATTAGATAACTTCCATAAATACGCTATTAAGTATGGTCAAGAAGGCTCTATCGGAATCAACAAAACAAAGAGCGGTAGACTATTCTTCCAGTTCCTACAGTTTGGTATCAAATCCTCTCGCATAAGACTCAGTAAAGTAGTTGATGTAGTTGGTCCTAATAGAACATCTCAAACTAGAAGAGAAGCTGGTGCTTACCTTGCTAGAGATGCTGCTGGTAGTGCTGCTTTATATATGATGATGAGTGCTGCTATAGGTGCTACTTGGGAAGAAATGATGGGCTACTTCAACCCATTCGAGGATAGAAACACTGATAAGAATAAAACTTGGCACGAGAAAGCAGTTGGTGTCATACCTGGTGGACCATTCACATCTAGTTTAAAAAACGTTTACTTTGCTATGATGCAGGAGTCTAGAGCTGCTGAAAAAGAAGGTAGACCAGTAAATCCAGAAAACTATATAAATACTCAAGTCAAAAAGAACATAGCAGGATTGATACCTGGTGGACACCAACTAATAAATAAAACTGGTGTACAGGCTCTACTCCCAGATGGTAGTGCAGTTAAGGAGTTCTTTAAGGATCAAGGTGCTATAGCTGATATGCAGAGAGGTTACAACCAATCACCTACAGGCAGGGCTAGGTTTATATCTCCAGAAACACCTCAAGACATAGCTAAAGCCCTAGTATTTGGTCAATACTCTACAGGTCCAGCTAGAGAATACTTCGGTAGTCAGAATGTAGCTGGTGATTTAGAGATAGCTAAAAAACTAGGCGTTGATTGGATAGGACCAAGAGATAATAACTTCCCAGTAGGGGATAGGTTCCAGAAGAAGATAGATGCTGGAGAAAACCCTGGTAGTGTAATAATTAGATCTAGAGAATACGATAAGAAAAAAGAAGATTTCAAGGACTCTAACCCAGATCAACAAGCTATATTAAATGATATAAACAAGGTTACATACAATCCAGCTACAGGTAAGAATGAATCAGATGTTATCAGTCCAGAGAAGTGGGATAAGATTAATAGCGACAAGACACTCTCGCTGTTTGAAAGACTCCGAGAAAAGGCTATTGATGACAACAGAGAGTTCGGCTATACGATAGACCCTATCTACACACTTAAAGACCCACAACAGATTAGAGAGATACTAAAGATACGATCACTACCTACTGGTGACGATACTGAACTCAAACAAATGAATACTGCTAAACACAAATGGTACAGAGACTTCGCAGATAAAGAAAAAGCATACTTTGAAGCTATTAAGTCTAAAGGTTTTGAAGCCAATGACGAATATGGACCAACTGAACGCAAGAAGGCATATATTGACTCTGGTTCTCAATACCCACAACACACAGATTTAGTTAAACAATACTTCGATACTAAAGAAAAGAATGCTGAAGCTGGTAAACAGTTCTATAAGAATAATCGTGATCAGCTTGCTAAAGACTTTGAGAACAATAAAAAAGCAGCCTTTGAGTGGACCAACAAACGTAGAGCCCTAGAAGGTGCACAGCCTCTAGAGTGGAGTGCTTTTAACAATGTAACATTTGGCTACGAAGATGATGAAAGTAAAGTATTTAAAGAACTAGGATTCAAACTAGGTGAGTTTGGTTCTGGAAGCGATAAAAGCTACAACGCCTACAAGAAAGCCAAGAGTTTCTCACAGCCTACTATACGAATTGTTGCTCCTAAACCTGGTGCATTGAAGATACCAGCCCTTAAAGCCAAGAAGCAAAGTTACAAAACACCGAAGATTGTTGTCAAGACTTCTAAAGCCTGATACAATATAAACAAACGCCAAGTAACAATCGCATTACAGGCAGGTACACCACCTGTCTGTTTTTATTAAAAGGAGAATAAAATGGCAATAATACCCTTCACAGAGTCGGATCTCCAAGACCAGATCCACACCCTTTATGAGAATGACCCAGATACACCAGCTTCCACCGAAGATGATTATTTAATACGCAGAAGACTAATGAATGTAATGGTCAATCGTTGGGAGAACAATATGGGTACTCTCTGGAACGAACTATGGACTAATACTTCAGTAGTATCTACAGGAGCTACACTAACAATCGCAACAGATGACTCAACTTATACTGCACCTACAGCCTTTTTGTTCCCTGGTGGTTTCGTGAAGGTTCTTAATTCTGATGGAACAGTACACAAAACTTATCCAGTAATTAAACCAGAGCAAGCTCAATCTATGAGTTCAGCAGATGAGTATTGTTATTTTAGAGGCGATACAAGCTCTGGATATACTCTAGTGATGAATCCAGCACCAACCTCTGATTTAAACGGTAAGACCCTTAACTATGACTATTACAAGCGTGCTACAGCCTTCACTACGACTACAGTAACACCTGAAATGAGTGACCCCTATTACATTGTTCACGGAGTAGTAGCCGAACTACACAAGGCAGATAATAACTTGGCTTTATATGACTCCTCACTAGCAGAAGCTGAAGATAGACTTAAACAAATGGTGATGAGAAACACTATGTTTGCTAACTACCAAGACTTTGGAATGGAAGACCAACAGTATGTGAATAACGGAGCTACATTCGGTAGTTAGTTATGGCTAGGGAGATAACCACTACAAGGCGTGATCCACTGCCTCGTGTAAAAATGGAAATAGAGGACTTCAGAAGAGGTCTAGTAACCCTTATAAATGAATCACTCTTGCCCCAAAACGCAGCCAAAGAATCTCGTAACTTAATGCAATCTATGGATGGTAGATGGACTCCTAGATGGGGCTCTGAATACTACGGTGTAACAGCTACAGATACTATTTACGGTGGAGCTTCTTATACCACTGATGCTGGAGTTAATCATTTGGTGATTGTTTCTGGTACTAAAGTAAAGCGTTCTACTAATGACGGTGAGAGCTGGTCTGACTGTACTGGCGTGACTATGACAACCGATAAACCATTCTTTAAACAGATTGGTTCTTATCTTTACATAGCTAATGGTCAGAACGTACTAGTTAGATATGATGGAACAACTACTCTACAAACTTATACAGCAGTGGATACTCCAGGCACAATAACACCCACTAAAACAGGACTAGCCTCTACTACCTTCACAGCATCTTATAGAGTGAGTGCAGTTAATGGTGTAGGTGAATCTATAGCTTCTACAGCAGGTACAGTAACTATCTCTAAAACTCGTGACAACTGGACTCTTAACACTGACTTCATAACTTCTACCTGGACTAAAGTAACAGGTGCTACTGCTTATAACATCTATTATATGGACAACAATAACGGTGGTGGTAGACATTGTTATTTAGGTTCTGTTGACCAGCCAAGTGGTGCAACTGTAACCTTTATAGATTATGGTGAATCAGTATCTCCACTTAATACTTATGTGATAGCTCCAGAAGGAGACACTACTACTGGACCAACCTTTGCACAGATGGAATTATCGGGTAATAGAATATGGTCTACACTCGACCCAGACAACCCCTGGAGAGTTTACTGGTCAGGAGTAGGTCCAGATATAGGAGCATTTTCACCCTTTAGTGGTGGTGGTTACATAGATCTAGAAAAAGGTGGTAGAGAACGACCTAAATGTGTGGTTCATTATCGTGACGGTAGAGGTGGAGCTTATGCTACTGTTTTAACTTCAGACCCTGAAGGTGTTGGCTCTATCTGGCAAATAAGCCTAGAGTCTGTAACTGTAGGCAATATTTCGTTTACGGTACCAAGTGCCATTAAGATAGTAGGTTCAATCGGTTCAGATGCTCCACTATCGGTAGTTAAGGTTAGAAATGACATTCAGTTCTTCAACCGTAGAGGTTGGTTCTCACTACGTTCTAAAGCACAGATGCTCAACTTACTCTCGACTGATGAGATAAGTGGAAATATTCGACCAGACATTCAATCTCTTACTGGCTCTGCCATAGAGAATGTGTGTGCTTACTTCTATGATGCTAAAGTGTTTACTTCAGTACCTCAAGGCAACGATACTAATAATAGAATCTATCTAAACGACACCGAAAGACTTAACTGGTCTGGTCCGTGGAGCTTTGGAGTTGAGAGGTTCTTTGAATACTCTGATGTGAACGGAGATAACCACTTACTAGCTGTTCCTGTAGGTGGAGCTAGACTAATAGAAATATCCGAGAACTTTAACTCTGACTTGGGTGTGGCTTTCGATACTCGCTACACTTCAGGGCTCATCCCTATTAGTGAAGACAGAAATGCTTGGGCTAAAATAAAGTACGCTTATATCGAAGTCAACAACCCTATAGGAGAGATAGTCTTTACTGTGTTTGGTACTCCTAAAAGAGGTGGATTCCAACAAGTAGGTACAGTGACTATTGATTCTACTTCTTATGAGTCTAGTGTAGGGTTCTCTACGTTCCAGTTCTCTACTACAGCATTCTCGGCTACTCCAACTAATACTGGCAACACTACTCAATCAATCGTTAAGAAGCGTGCCAAGATCAACAAGCTAGTAAATAACCTACAATTTAAGATAACAACCCAAAATGTAGAAGATGATTACACCCTATTGACTCTCTCAGCTAAAGGATACCTAGTACCGACTGGAGACCCAGGAGATTGGAAATCGTAACAATTATGATATTATTAACATATAAAGGAATAAAATAATGGCAGCAGCAGCAACGGACAAGCAAATAGAACTCACTCAAGGCAAGACAGCAATAGTCAGTGCAGAAGACTTTGAGTATATTAATCAATGGAAGTGGAGTTATGACGGTCATAACCACTGTGCAGTTAGGTCTGAAACTATAAAAAAAGATGGTAAGTATAAATCTAAATCAATACTGATGCACAAACTAATAATGGAAACACCCAAGGGTATGGATACAGACCACATAAATGGTGACAGGTTAGATAATCGAAAGAGCAATCTTAGAATATGCACTCATAGAGAGAATATGTGTAATCGAAAACAGAGTAAAGCAAACAAATCTGGGTATAAGGGAGTTTCTTTGGATAACAAGTATAGTAAGTGGGTAACAAGAATTAGAACTTCAGAGAAGTATATGCACGTTGGATATTTTAAAGATAAACTATCTGCTGCTAAGGCATATAACGAAGCAGCCAAGAAACATCACGGTAAGTTTGCTAAATTAAATGAACTAGGAGGAGTGTAATATGGCTGCCAGTAATCTTGACAAGTTTAAAAAGTCAAAAAGAAAGTTTGAAACCACAGTAGGAGTAGGTGGTATTCTTGCAGCAGGAACAACTCTACCCCTAACATCAGTAACTGGACTAGATACTTCTACAGCAGTAACCCTAGTAATAGGAGCAGGTACAGCTACTGAAGAAGTAGTAACTGGAGTAGTTTCAGGATCAGACCTCATTAACTGTGTAAGAGGTAAAGAAGGCACTACTGATTCAGCTCACTCAGCAGGTGAAACTGTAAATATGTTCTTCACTGAAACTCACTGGGATGATGTAATGGATGGAATTCTAGTAGACCACAAACAAGACGGAACTCACAGTGATATAAATGCTGATTCCATAACAGCTACTACAGGAACATTCACTAATCTAACAATCGCAGGAACAGCCACCCCAGAAGGTTGGTCAGCATTAGGTGCTACACCAGACACAGTAACTGCACTAGGTAATCGGTCTTATTCTATGGTGTTTAATGGAACTGACCTTACCGATACTTTAAGCCCTGGTATGCGACTTAAAATGACTAGAACAGTATCAGCTCCCACTCAGTGTACTGACCTAAATGGAACAACACAGTATTACTCAAGAGCTTCAGCTGGAGTATCAGGTATGACTTTCACAGATGACTTTACTGTAAGTGCGTGGATAAAAGTCACTAGTTATGCTGCTGTTAATACACAGGTAATTGCTTCAAGGTATAACGGAACGAGTGGTTGGAGGTTTGGCATACTCGCTGGTGGTCAAGTGCAGTTGGTAGGTTTTAATGCTGGTTCTGGTAACTACAGCTTTGTATCTAGCAAACAGTCTGTTCCACTAAACAAGTGGGTGCATATTGCTGCCCAGCTAGATATGTCTACCTTTACAGCTACAACAACAACAAGTTATGTAATGTTTGATGGGGTAGATGTAGCGGCTTCAGTAACCAGAGCTGGTTCAAACCCAACTGCACTTATTCAGGCTGGTAATTTAGAAATTGGAAGTGAAAATGGTGGAACAGGTCCTTTCCCTGGTAAAATAGCTCAAGTAGCTATCTATTCAGCTAAAGTAACCCAAGCTACAATCTTAGCTTCTATAAACCGAACACTTACTGGCTCAGAAACTTCACTAATAAGTGCTTATTCGTTTAATAATGTACTAACCGACTTAAATGCCAACGCCAACACCCTCACAGCCAACGGTGGTGCTGTTGCAACTGCTACAGACTCACCCTTCGCTTTAGATGCACAAGGCACTCCAACAGGTACTACTGAATATGGAATAGTCACTAAAACTGCTTTCTCTACTAACACTACCATAACAGTACAAACACCTGAAGGTGGTGCAATCCCTACTACTGGTGGAGTAAGTGCAGTAAGTTACTCAACACATAGAGTTCCTTATGGGTTTATATCGGACAAAGATAGGTGGTCGGTATTTTTAATGTCTTCTGGTATTGCAATAATACAGGCGGCAGTCACAGCATCAACAGTTTATAATGTGGCTGGTATCAAGCTGCTTGCTCCAATAGGCAGGTGGAGGAGAGTGTTGCAGGGGTATGTTGCTTTAACTGGTAACACTACAGCAGAAAAGGACATATTCACTGTGGTTTCTGAAAGCTCAACTACTGTAGCCCAAACCGACTTAAAACATTATCATTATGTCTATTATTCCACTACCCTATCTGCAACAGCTAATGTGTATGATACTTACGCACCCACCTCTGCTACCACACTATATCTACTTATGACTGGTGGTGGTACTGGAACACTAACTAATATGACATTCGGTGAAGCCTCTGGTCGTAGATACTCATACATAACCCTAGAATGTGATTATGTGTAATGGCACGCCCTACTCTAACATCAATTCACGATAAACTAGAAGTAATCCACAAAGATGTACAGGAATTAAAACAAGGCAAAGTGGACAAGGATACTAATGAGTTAGTTATTAAACAGATAGATGACAAGATAAAAGATGTACAGTCAGATGTTCGTAACATCAATGCCTATGGCAAATGGCTGATACTCTTAATAGGAGGTGCGTTATTAACCGCAATAATAAGACTGGTAATAAAATGAGAAAGTTAATCTACACCCAACACGGTTGGTTTAGAATACTAGCCTTTGTTATCTTTTTCACATCTGGACTTCTAATAGTGCTTCTTATATTCTGGTCACTCCAACCATTTAGACCTGTACTAGATATAACTAATATGAAAGTCCAAGATAAGATTGTGGCAGGTGAGCCTGTCTTACTAGAATATGATTATTGCAAACACCAAGACACCTTATCAGGCTCGATTACACGCTATTTTAAGGACACAGTAATAGTTTATCTACCTAATATCCAAAGTAATGTTCAAAAGGGCTGTGGACACGTCATACAACAAATCGACACACCAAAGAATATGTCACCAGATAAATACACACTAAACTTCGAAATATCTTACAAGATAAACCCTATCGTAGATAAAACTTACTACTTTAAAACACCAAAGTTTCAAGTAATTAAAGGAGGAATATGAAGCAATATACTGGCGACTGCTGGGAGTGGGATGGAGCAAAGAGTTCTGCTGGTTATCCACAAATACGATTAGATAACACCTGTTTCTATCTGCACAGAATAATATATGAACAGACAGTATCTCCAATACCAGACAAGTATCAGATAGACCATCTATGTAGGAATAGAGGCTGTATCAATCCAGAACACTTAGAAGCTGTCACTCAAAGAGAGAATATATTGAGGGGTAGTGGTTGGTCTGGTAGAAAGGCTAGGCAGACCCACTGCAAGTATGGTCACGAACTAACTACTAATAACCTGACTCAGTACGGAATTAAAACTGGTCGTAGACTGTGTAAGATATGTAAAAGCAATAAAAATAAGGTATATAATAGTAAAAGAAAGGCAATATTAGTATGAAGAACTACATCGGTCAAGTAATCAATCTAACTGGAGACTCTTACCTGAATCCTCCGTGGTCTGGGCATTCTAGGAATGTCGGAACAATCACATCTATTTCAATACATCATAACGCTATCCAAAGGGCGAAAGACTACGACAGCGTAGCATTGTATCGTAACGAAGCAGCGTCTCATTATCAAAACCTAGGGCCTGGTCTCCAGTATCACTACACTATAGATAACGTCGGTCAGATATTTGCAATCAGACCACACACTACTTGGCTACACGCAGTCGGAAGTGCTGAAAACACTACAATGCTTGCAATCTGTTTAGATGGTAACTTCGAAAACCAACAACCAACTAGAGAGCAATTTGAAGCC
>CALMTC010000019.1 GCA_937872535.1 uncultured bacterium | reverse complement strand
CAGTTCAGATTGTAGTCTGCAACTCGACTACATGAAGTCGGAATTGCTAGTAATGGTGAATCAGCCATGTCACCGTGAATATGTCCCTGTTCCTTGCACTCACCGCCCGTCACACCATGGGAGTTGACACTCTCTAAAGATCCGCCATGCGGGTTAAGGAGGGGTTCAATGACTGGGGTGAAGTCGTAACAAGGTATCCCTACGGGAACGTGGGGATAGACCACCATTCTAACTTATAGAAAAAATTAAAAATCCTTATAGCTTTGTCTCTTTATACTAGTCTAGTGTACCAGAAAAACTATCTCATTGCGTAGGTAGTTTTTTTTGTTTGAAAAAAGAAAAAAGTTGAGTATATAGAACATATTTATCAAAAAAATAAGGATGTTACATAAGGCAATTTCTCATATAAAAAAGCTTACTAGGTTTCAAATTAAATTAAAAAAAAGGTTTATTGTACTTTTAATTGCATTAGCTTTTTTTGGTTTGTCTCATTTAGTGACCAATGAAAAACAGGTTTTTCAGCTTTCATTATTTAATTGGAAAGCGATCTTATGATTTGTATGAAAGGATGATATTATTCTAAAAACTCAGGCAGCAAATACAGTTTCTGCTATAAATAATATAGAAATTTCAGAAAATAAACCGCTAGATGACTGAAATTTTCCAAAGACACTAGAAGACATGCTTATTTTTACTAAAAAAATAGACTGAAAATCTTTGGATAAGTCATTTAAAAAGTTGGAAGCACTTGGACCATCTGAAAAAGTATTTGACTTTTTTTCAACCCTTAATCTTTTATGATTAGCTAAAACAAGAGAGTTTTGAGGTAATGGTTTACTAACCGCTCAAGACTGTTTTGAGATACAGAAAAAGTTTCTTACACAAGAAAAATTATGTGAGCTATTTAGTGATAAAAAAGATCATCAAGCCGAAAAAATATTTGTACCTTATATTTACGAGATTTCAAATACTTATCTTCTAGTAAGATTAACGAATCCAACTGTCTCAGAAGCTGATCGAGCTGCTCTTCTTTTTGATAAGCGTTCAAATAAATATATTATTTTGGAATCTGAAAAAATCTGATGAAATCCATCGTATTACGACTGAGTGCTTTATTTTTTTGATAAAAATTATTTTCTGAAAACTGCTTACAATATAGTTACAAGAACTTATAAAAGTTATGAAAAAATAAATAAAGATAAAGACTGGTTTTTAGGATTTAATCAATGAGGGCGTCTAATTTGAAAACAAGTTGATGGAGAAAAAATAATAAAGCTTGACGGTCTTCCTATTTTAGAAGATAGATACCTAAAATATGGATCAATTGATGCAAATAGCTGAACCTTTGCATTTATTGACCAAGAAAAACCGAACTCTGATCTTATTATTTATTATGGTAAATTTGAGCATAATAAAACATCAGTAGTAAAAAAATATATCACAATAAAGGCAGATTTACCATCTGAAAACTGTTTATGGAATATGAAACTGAGGGTAGAAAATGAAAATTTATTTATATATCCTTTAAAGAAAAAAGAAGATAGTGAATATTGTTGATGAGTAGAAACAGTCCGATTTGACCTACAAACAGAAAAATTTCTCTTTAAAACAAATAAAATTGATAGATTGTCTCTTGAATAATTAAAAAAAGAGATGACAAATAAAAATACTTGAAATAATGATTTGACTATATAAAAACTAAGAACCTAAAGGGTTTGTGAGCGCAACACAATATTTCTCTTTACGCCATTGTTCAGGAGGCCGATATGGACCTATTCGTAGGGACTGAGCCACCACTTTATGCTAGGAGGTAGAAATACCTTTGTGCCACGGCCATTTGGGTAAAGTAATTAAAAATTCTGACTATATGATAGAGAGTTTTTTCTTTCAAAAACTAAAAAAATGAGCCACTCAGCTGCTCATTTTTTTTATAATGAAGAATTTTGTTACAAAACCAGAATAAAAATTTTTAAAAGAGAGCAAGAATTACAGCACATTTACCTCAGCTACGAGCTCGACAGCAAATTGGTCTTTCACTTTTTGCTGGATCAGTTGTGCAAATTCCCAGATTTTTTTACCAGTTGACGAGCCATCGTGAATTAAAATGAGTGCATGAGCCTTATGAGTTCAGACTCCGTGGTCAAAGTAGCCCTTAAAACCGGCTTGTTCTACCAGCCAGCCAGCCGAAAGTTTGACAGTTGAGTCATCAATAGGATATCGAGGCATATCAGGATATGACTTTTCAAGCTTGTTTCTTACGGCAAGAGAAACAATTGGGTTTTGAAAAAAACTTCCAGCAGTTCAGACGGTATGATGATCAGGAAGCTTTGTTTTTCTGATATGAGAAACTATTTCTACCATTTGAGAAGCTCTTAGATTAGCTTGCGTGAGCCCGCGAGCAGCGATTTCATCAGTAATTCCCTTGTAGCTCAGATTCAAGTTTTTGTGCAACGAGAGTTTAAAGCTTACACTCGTGATAAAATATCTCTGTTTGAGGACTTTTTTGAAAATACTGCTACGATATCAAAATAGACACTCTTCATTGCTAAAAACTTTTTTTTCTCAGGTGAAAAGCTCGATTGCTTCGACTTCTACGATCAAATCTTTTGCTTCAACTCCATATGCTCCAATATTTTGGACAGGAGCGGCTCAAACTGTTCCAGGAATAAGAGCTAAATTTTCTAGCCCATATCGCTCAGATTCTGCACATCTTAAGACCGTTTGGTGCCAATCTTCGCCACTGCCAACTCTAATAACCACCGTATCATCATTTTTTTCAAGTACTTCAAAGCCCTTAATTTCGTTTTTTATTACCGTAGAAATTTCAGGGTTTGTAAAAAGAATATTACTTCCTCATCATAAAATAAAATAATTTTCTGGCTCTAAAAAATCGTTTTTGCAGACCTCTAAAACATCATTTTCATTTTCTACAGTAATGAGTTGCTTTGCTAAAATATCGACGCGAAAAGTATTGTAGTTTTGAAGCGAGTAATTCTGTTTAATATGGAGCATAAAACTACCAAAAAATCTAAAAATTCTTTCTTCGATATACTGATGAAAAGCCAGTAAATTGCAATACTAGTTTTTGTCATACTTTTTTCCTAACTTTTTTAGTTGCTATTTTAAAAAAATCATTTATACCCCGATCATCAAACCTCTTTATCTCATTTTTCGATCATCTGTATGTCAACTCTTCAGCTCAAATGTTTCAAAAATGATAATGTCTATCCATTCGAGATCAATACATTTAATGATCCATCAAACAGCAGTTATTACAGTAATTTGATTGTAGAAGGCGGTTATAAAGTGCCATGATTTAGAAGTCTTGTCCCTTTTAAACAACTACACATCACATTTTGAGCTCAAAACACCCCTTTGATTGAAAATCAGAAACTAAGTGCAATTATGTGATTAGAACGCATGTTTATTAAAGATGAAAGTTTTAATCCTTACGGAACTCACAAAGATAGAAGAAGTGAATTTATTGTAAACTACGCCATCGAGAATGATATCGATAAAATAGTCTGTCTCACAGCATGAAATGCTGGTTACAGTCTTAGTAGATACTGCTCCAGAGCTCAAATTGACTATACTAGCTTAGTATTTCCGTGGGTATCAAAGGAGAGAAAAAAATCGCTTAGTGAATGGGCAAATGTTTTAACAATAGATGGTTCCAAGTATCGTTGAATATTAAGACCAAGAGATTGAAAACAAATTATAGAGGAATTTGATAAATTTGAAAGAAGGTTACTATGGAAAAATATTTGGGCAGTAACAAATAGCTGGGAACCATTAAGCATGAATGCTTACAAAGAGCTATTTTATGAAGTAAAGGATCAGAAACCAGATTATATTGTGCTGCCATGTTGAAGTGGTGATATTATCGTGGGAGTTTGGCTCGCTATTAAAGAACTTGGTATGGATACTAAAATTATAGGCGTAGGACCAAAAGATGAACATCCTTTGAAGTATGCACTTGAATACTGAGTAGAAGAATTCGAAATTACACAATCAAATGGTTCAAAATTTTCAGAAGAATTTGAAATAAAATACAAAGAACCAACGCTTGCAGAAAAATTATCTTCTACATTTAGTTGAGTTCTACCAATTCTTTATCATATTTTTAATGAGCCAGGAAATATTTATGTAGAAGTAGATAATGAAGAGATAGGAAAGACGAAAAAATTATTAGAAGATTTTGGAATAAAATGTGAGCATTCAGCCAGTGTGGCATTCGCAGCTTTTTTCTCTCATCAGAGGCCAGATATTGATCCTAGTTCAAAAGTAATCATCATCTCAACGGGGAAAGGTCTAGAAAATTAGTCTCTTTTTACTCATCCACTCTACTGCTCATGAACTCTCAATCTCTCCAAAAAGACTACTACGATCTTTACAAATCTTTTTTCGGTCAGCATACTACGGTTATATCAATGCCATTCATGATAAACTGGTCATGAGATGTGATGGCAAATTACACTGGTATTAGTATCAAACAAAAAATACCACTTCGTCTTTATATTTGAATCTCTCCAGCCAATACAGGGAAAATTTCATTAGAAAATATCACCTATTATGAGCCATCAGAAAGCAGTTTTACGACGACTCCATTACTTTGTTATGCTCCATATTTCATGGATGTCGAGAAATATCTCAAGAAAAAATATAAGAGTTACATAGAAAAATATAAAGGTTTGAAAATCACAATTTTTTCTGAGCTACCAAGAAGCATGGGACTGGGTTTTAACTCACTCGTTGCACTTGGAATTGTGACAGGTCTCAAAACGCTCGATGGTTCCTTGACGGAAAATAAACTTAAGAAAATCCAAAAACAAACTATCCAATCAGCACTCAATAACGAGATTCTTTGACTCAGAGATTTGATTTACGAAGCAATGGAATTAGATATAGTGATTAGTGGAAAACCATCATCTTCAACGAAAATTTCAAGCTTTTTTGATGGATATTATCCGACTATAGCATTCAAAGAAGATGCAAGTACAACAATATCACAAAATGAGCTTTGATGCGAAATTTTTGGTTATAGACTCAATGAAATAGTGAAATGACTTGATAATATACCTTATTTTCCCTTTGATTTTGCTGTAGTTTATTCTGGTAAACCGGTGATTATTGAACAGCTTACGAAAGAAAGGTCTACAGTTCTCAGCTGGGTTCAAGATGCAAAAAAATTTTTTCAGGAAAGTTTTTCTCCTGCATGTTCACAACAATTACCAATTAAAAAACCAAAGTTTTATAAAAACTTTGTAGATACAACCAATGATCCTATCTTAGAAACATATGGGAAAATAATGGGAGCAACCAGTATTGAAGTTTTATATTGCCTTAAGCAGCTTTTGACTAAAGATTATTCAGATGCAACAATGACTAATTTCTTAGATTCTCTCAATAATATGTATCTCGCTCACAGAATTACGAGAAAAAACTCTATTTCTTTTACTAATTTTATGAGCCACCTCAAAAAAAATCTAAGAGAGTTTCCAGGAATAATGGCTTTATATCCAAATGATAGTACAATAATGGGTGGTACGGTGACTTTCGTCTCTCCACATGAAACAATGAGACAAAGTTTGATGACTGCGGTCCGTAGCATCGAGAAAACTCATCCTGGAGCTTCTTTATTGTATAATAGTTGGGCAGATTGATTAGAAAAAGATGGACTCATCATCGAACAAGCAATTACCCAGGATGTTTGCTCGAAATTCGTGCCAAGAGGGAACCGTATCTTGCAGACTTATGATGGTGGTATTATAGTCTGAGAAAAAGATGTGTTGGTCCAAGAAGCTCAGCATGATGTTATTTTAGATATGGTTCATGGTAAAATATTTGTCAGAGGGAAAAAACTTACCTCTCAAGAACTTCATTCTCAAAACGCGACTGTTGAACTTCTTTCAATGCTTTTCTCGAATCTCGATACTGAAATTTCAAATAAACTACTTTCAGCTTCAAGCTATAGTAAGAATAAAAATGAAATGATCAGTAAAATAGTTTTGCCTCTCAGGAAAGTAGTTCAGGAAAAACTAGATAAAGATCTTCCTATTGAGTGTAGTGGTAAATTAAGTCTCTTTGGTGTGAAACTCAAGAAAAATAGTGTGAGAGTTGGTTTTTTAAAAGCTATGTAAGTTTTTACTAGTGGTAAGTTTTTCTAGCTCATGCTATGAAAATTGCTAGTAAGAAAATGAGGTTTATGACTCCCAAGGGGATTAAGATAATGTTAAGTGGTTCAAAAGTGGCTATTAAATGCTGTTTTTCTCCGTCTTTTATCTGTTGTTTAATCTGATTGAAAATCGTCTGAAAATCTTGTTGATTATCAACAGCCCAGAAAGTTCATTGAGTTGCCTTAGCCACTCTTTCGAGAAGATCATTATTGATCGTAGTTTTTACTGGTAGTCAGCTAAAATCTTTTCAAATAAGATAGTTACTGTCGCCAATGCCTAAAATTCGTAATGATAGACCATACTTTTTGAGCAAAGAAACTGTTTGCTCGGGATTAAATCCTTTATTTGAGTCTCAATCAGTCAAAAGAATGATAGCTCAGCTTGTTAGTCAGCCAGTTTGAATAGTCTTAATATTTTGAGCTCAAAGCAAAAGAGCATCTCAGAGAGCAGTTCCCACAAAATCAAGTGTCGGAGGGAAGTTTTTCATCTCCATGGCTCAGATCGAAGCTTCCAAACTAAGATTGTGAGTCGACCATGGTGCATAAATGAACGGGATGCCAGAATAAGTGATTATCGAAATTTTATAGCCACTCAGTGAATTTACTAATTCAAGAACTGCCTGTTTTGCTGCTTGAAACCTCGTTGGTTTAATGTCATCAGCACTCATTGACAGAGATACATCAAACAGAATCTGTATTGGTATAGATTTTTCATCCACTAGTTGATTTTCTCACTTATAGTGTAGATTAAAACTAATAAGCACACAAATAATTAAAAATAAAAAACTTAAACTCTGGTAAAAAAAAGAGTACGGCTTGTGAATCAATGAACGAGGTACGACATACGGTGGTTTTATCGAAAAAATATGCTTCATTCATATGATAATGACAATCGCTCAAATAATACTGACTCCTTGCCAAAAATTCATCCTTATCACTCAAAAATAAAATTTTCGTGATCCGCTGAGACTGATTCTTTCTCTATGCTAAAAAGATGTTTTATTCAAAAATATCTTTCTGTACTTTAGCAATAAGTTCTGCATCGACAGAATTACTTTTTTGTTCAACGGTTGTAGCTTTCTCGTCTCCTCTTGCTTTTTTGATAAGAAGTTCAGTAGGATTAATTTTTTCATAGTTCATTTGGTGTTTTTGAGGGACATCCAGAAAATAAGTTCTTACCATTTTAGCAAGAAAGGGAATAAGAGATAGCTCCGAAATCTCAAAAAAAGCTATAATGACAAAGATAAGGAAAATAATAATTCAGAAGACAATTCAGATGACACTAGTAGTGCCAGGTTGAGCTTGAGCAAAAGCATTATAAGTAGCTAAAGCAAGACCAATTCCAATAGCCAAGATAAATAGCTGAATAATCGAAATAGTAAACGGACCTATCTGGAAATTCATTGAGAACCAGCCTTTTTGTATGTTTCTAGGGATAATTACTTTCATCAATGGTGTGAAAAATAAACAAAAATTATCTACTATTGAGAGCTTTTTTAGTAGCAGGTCAGATAAATCACTCAGAACCAGCTTTTATCGTGATTTTTGCATCAAGTTGAAAATCATAGACAGCTTTTATCGTATTTCTATCATAAATTCCATTGATTACACCTTTATAAAATCCCCAACTTTTTAATTTTTCTTGTAAAATTTTAATTTCTGGATCTACTTGTCCTCAGACAAAAGACTGAGTAAAAACATGTTTTCCAGAGCTCGATTTTTGAGTATTAGGCTGGGTCTGGATCTGAGAAACTTGAGGTTTCTGATCGCGAAGTTGCTGGAGTTTTACATACTTGAGAACATCATTAAAAGTTCCTTGTGCTCGATAATTTTCTGGTAGTAGTCATTTTGTTTGAGCTTCTAGCTTGAGAACTTGTCTGGTTCTTGGTCCATAAATTCAGCAAGAAGGATCATCTTTTTTGAGAAGAAATCTAGCTACCTGATAGCTACAAAGTGAAGCTTTAGTCGTCTCATCAAAAGAGCTCGTCATCTGGTTAGTCTCCATAAATCACAGTTTTACCAGATATTTTTGGAGAGCAAAAACTCGTGGATCTTTTCTACCAAATTGCATCTCTTTGATTCGCAGAGTCATATCAAAAAAGTTTTTATAGAAAGGTATCGTATCATAAGAAAATCAGATATGAAGATCGAGTTTTTTTTGAGCTTCAATATCACAAAGATAGCCAGTCAAAGTCCTTTTACCAAAAGTCAACGCCTTAACGAGTCACTCAGTCCCTTTTCAAAACCAGATATCAATTCTATCATTTGTATAGCCTCTATTCCCAGCTTCTACAATAGCGCCTCATCTATCTTCTACTTTCCCTACACCAAATCCAGGAAAAATCACAGCATTACCAAAAGAGTAAGTCGCAGGAGCAGCGAGCATTCCATTAAAAACTTTTTTTCCAGATGCTCCCTTAAGTCCTTCTCCATTGAGAATTACTTCATCTTTGTAGTTCCCCTTATAGTAGAAAGGTTGATCTTTTTCTGGAGAGTAGTACGCAGTCACTACAAAAACTTTTCTTTCGCATAAATCAACAAAACTGACCGCTTTTTTACGGTCCAAGATCGTTTGAGCAGAAGGGACAGCAGGTGGAATCGGTATAAAAGCTCTATCTAAAGGCAACACTTTTTTTTCATTAATAAAAAGTTTTTTTTCTGGTTGAGTAATAATGCTGTCTTGAATTTGAGTGATAATTGTTCATCACGAAAAAATTAATATCGTCTGCGCATAGGCAATCGATACAGTGATCAATCCAAATAAAAAAGTCATCAAAACTCCAGCTATTCTTTTTAGCATGATGAGAGGATAAAAAAATCGCTTCTCAATGCAAGTCAGAAAAACGATTGAAAAACATATCCGTCTTAGCTAAACTAAAACAAATTTATCGTCAACCAACTACAATGGGAAAAACACAAAAAGCAATCAACAAGCGAGTAGCTGGAGCTATTATTGGCACCACAATTTTGTGAGTTGGTTGACTGAGTATGACCCCAAAAGGAAAATCTTTTCGAAAAAAAACGACGGATTTTCTCAAATCTGGCATCAACGAAATGAAAAAAGAACTCAAAAAACTCGACGACGAAGACGAAAAATCTGAAAAAGATTCAAAAAAATAATTTTTAATTTCTGGTGAATACTGCAGTTCTCTGAGCTTGTCGAAGGGAAGTCGAAGACCTCTCCGTTACCGTCATTGCGAGGAGGAGCTTTGCGACGATATGGCAATCCATGCTATTTAGTTTTTCAGGTGGATTGCTTCATTTCATTCGCAATGACGAAAGAAATCCCTCAATGGGGATTTTTTCTATTATACCCCTCTTTATTAAAGAGGGGGCAGGGGTGATTCTGTTCTAAAAGCAGAAGAAAATTTTTCATAAAAAAAGTTGCCACATCAGGACAACACTTTTTTAGTTGAGAAATCCTCCACCCGCTGGCACCTCCTTTCGATAAAGGAGGAATGCTATAGAGCTAATGCCCTCCTTATGGAAGGAGGGGAAGGGGAGGTTTTGCAGAAAATTATTTTTTATAAGTTTTTTTATTGAGAGAACGAGAAACTTCTAGCCTTGTTTTATTGCCCATCACATATTCATTCGACTTGAAAAGAAAAATCCCTTTGATTGCCTCGGCGATTTGTTTGATACTTTGCATAAGATGATTTGGGAATTTCATGCTCAATAAGTCACCAAGTTCTTCTTTTCATCTCTGAGAAATATAGTAGCACTTAGTCTTTTTCTCATCCGATTTGGCGACAGTATGTTGAGCAGTGATTTTTGATTTTACTTGAGTTGTCATAGCTTCAAATGGTTGAGAAGTAAAGTTTTTATTTGTTGAGTGTTGTGATGATCGAGTTCCAGTAAAAAAGTTTTGAAGTCATCCATATTATCAAAGAGATTTTTGAGCTTGTAGTAATTGAGGTGTCTGACAATGTCTTTGGTCTCATCCATCATATAACCAGGAATATCTAGCTCTTCTACTTGATCCAAGATTTGAGTTTTGAGAAGAGAAGAAAGTTTTTGTTCTGTCATTTTTTCCTAGATAAATCGATTAAAAAGTTGGCATAGTATGAGAGATCGTTGGTTGTTTGCTATTGATATATTCTAGGAGCATGGGATCGTGAGTAATCAAGAGAATAGTGTGTCATTTTTGGTTGAGTTCAATGAGAACATCAGCTATGGAAGTGGTCGCAGCTCGATCCAAGTTTCCTGTAGGTTCATCAGCGATAATATAGTCTGGTCTTCAAATAATAGCTCTACCGATAGAAACTTTTTGCTTTTCTCCTCAGCTCAGGAATGAAATTTTTTCATCTCTTTTGTCGTGAAGTCCCATCAGAATAAGAATTTCTTCGAGACGCTGTTTGATGACTTTTTCACTCAATCACTTCAGCTCCAGAGGATAAATAATATTTTCAGCTACAGTTTTTGTAGGTATGAGTTGATAATCTTGAAAGACGATGCCGATTTTTTGTCTATGAGACTGAATTTCGTCTATTGAGAAACTAGAAACATCTTCATTATTGATATAGATAGTCTTAGGATGCGGTTTGAGCTTTCTGATCAGAAATTGAATCAGTGTTGATTTTCCAGATCCTGACTTCCCCATGAGCACACAGAATTCATGTTTATAGAGTTTGAAATTGAAATTTCTAAACAACAACTTCGGCGAATGAGGATATCATCGCGTAAAATCTCTTATATCAATCAATAAATCTCTATTTCTTTGATCCATTATCTCTCCAAATCAAATAAAACGCTATCTAACTTCTCCATACTATCGAAAAAATATTTTCACACAAAAAAACGGACTTTCCCGAACCAAAAATCATTGACAAAAAAATTTTTATTCTGGTTTTTTAAAGTGTTCTGCTCGTTCGGGGAGGGAAAAAGTGGTGCAGCTAAGCTCGTTATTGCGAATAAAATGAAGCAATCCATCTGAAAAGCTAGTGGGATGGATTGCTTGCCTACCGCAGGCAGGTTTCGTCGGAAACCTCCTCGCAATGATGAAAAGAGATTTTTTTAGTGAAGAAGGAGGGGCCCACGACTCTCCGCTTTATCTCTTTACTTTCCCAAAAAAAATCTTATAAGGAGGTTATCAATGGGGATGTGTTGGTATTGATAAAAGAATCTCAGGAGATTAATCAGCCACTATTCGATGATAGTACCGAATCCAAAAGAATCTATCAAAATCCAAAATGCAAACTCTAACTTGAGACTTGCCGCTTTCAACCACGCATACGCTGCGTAGTCAACCCCTCAAAAGGTCGCTAAGTGAAAGCTTTAACTCCGTCTCCCACTCCTGCTAAGAACGGAGCGAATCAGCAGGAAAACTGGCCCTCTTTTCAAAAGACCGACGCCTGTTTCTTGGCTCAAGTCGCCCCGCAGTCCTGCGGGGAAAAATCAAGCAAACTATTGTGGTAGACCATTCTTCTTCTGTCTTTTAGACACGGGTTCGACTCCCGTCATCTCCAGATTAGGGGTTTTATCAGATGATAAATCGCCCAAAGATAAATAAATAACTGAGATTTCAGGGGTGTGCAATCCTTGATTTTTTGTATAGTAAATTTTATTGTTGAAGCACACTCTAATTAATAACTGCTTTAACTCAGTATCTTGTAAATCCCATATAACAAGAGGATTGCCAATGACTGTTTTTGCTTCATTAAAGGTACTTACAAACTCATTCTGTGTAAATCTGATGTCTTCAATCGCATACTCTAAGTTCTCCTTTTCTTGATTAAGGTCAGCTCGTCTTTGTTGTTTTTTTTCAAATAATTGATTGTTAGTTATGTTATCGAGCATAGCCTCTATTCTATCCATCTCATCTTTTATAAGTCTTATTTTGTTTCTCCTTTCTTTGTTGATAACATCAATGTCTTTTTCTGCCTGTTTTCGTTCTTCTAAGAAGATTTTTTCAAATAATACTAACGCTGAAGCTGGAGGGGAAATTGATCTTAATTTTTCTCTTACTGCTTCGTGGACGCTTTCTCTAGGCAGTCCTTTTTTAAACAAAGAACATCATTTAGTATTACAACCATAATAGTGATGATAATCTCAGGTTTTTGATTTAGATTTCCATTTAGTGACGGCTTTATCGCACTTTGGACACAGCAAAATTCTTTTTAGAGGATACTCTGAAGCATCTTCGTCATAGGCTCTTTTTTTATGATTTGTAATGTCTCAATCCTTATAAAGTCTTCTCATAATCTTATCAACTATTTCTAAGTTTATAAGAGGTTGATGTTTTGCTGGCACGAGTTCGTTTATACCTCGATCAGGATAGGTGATATAGCCAGCATAAACATAGAGTTTTCGTATATCAAGAATTCTATCAATAATACTTTCGTGAAGCTTGCCTGTTTTATTCTTTTTACTGTTGGATTTGAGTCATCTTTCATCGAAAAAATTATGGAGCTGTTGTTTTGTAAGAAGGACTCATTCTGCAAATAATTCCAGTCATTCACGAATAATGCTGGCTTGAGGGTCTTTTTGTATAAGTATTTTTATTTCTTTTCATCAAACCTTTTCGATAATTCTTTCATATCATAGTGGAACATCAGGGAAAGGTCGCAGTCATTCATATACTTTTGCTTTTTGTCAATTTCTTACTCTTTTCTGTCACCTTTTACTTTCTAGGGCATCTACCATAAAATTAAGTGTCAAACTTATAAGTCACTCTTCAGAATCTGTTTCTTGGATTCAACCATTACCAACAGCCACTAGCTTTGCTCAGGTCGCTTCAACTCTTCCAACCATATCAAAACTTTTTCCTACATTGTGATTTCTGGAAAACCTTGAGGTGCTTCAACAAATAAAAAAGTCTACTTTTACTCACTTCTTATTTTCTTTTTCTAAAAAAGAAATGGCCTCTATAAATCATTTTCTTCAAAGGTTCTTTCACGGTTCTGCTTCATCTTTATAATAACCTATAATTTGAATATTATTGTCTTTAGCCCATCTTTCGCAATCTTGCATTTGTGCATTGATTCCGTTTCACTTTATTTTTTGTTCTTCAGTCGAAACCCTCGTATAGATGATTGCTTTTTTCTGTCAGTTATTCTTTTGCTTTTCTGGTTTTTTATCAAAAACAAGACTTTTAGTTTGTAAGTCATATCTGAGGTTGTTCGCTTTTTTCTTGCTATCTCTCATTATTTAGAGTTAAACTTGATAAAGAAGCCGATGAGCGTTTTAAGTATTGTTATTTAATCATAAATTGCAAGTTTAATTTATTATGATCTCATTGTTGTAATAAGTAAGGAAAAAACGCCCTTTAGGGGCGTTTTGTACTAAGTTGTTTTGGTATTTCTCTTCTTAATGAGATCGTTGATAAATAGCCTAGATATAGCCCTGTACATACTCACCATATCCTCAATGTCTTTGTCACTCATTTTCTGAGAAAGCTCATCACCAAGCAACTGTCTCGCTTGTTCAATTGTCATTTACAAAATATGTTCCTTTACCTCTCCTTTGCTTAGGGAGTTAGTACCATACTTGTATTTAAAAGTAGCCTTTGCTTAGGGCTTGCAAAATTTATAGAGAAATATGCGAGAATTTCAATGGTTATTCATATTTGAATTTTTTAATGACCTTTAGTGAAACCACTTGGTCATCATTGGCATTTTCTTCAATTTTTCTATGCGATCATAACTTTTTTTTCCAATACATAAAATCAGTATTTTTGGACTTGGTTTCCGCCTCCAAATAGTATGGTTTTCAATTCTTCACTTCAGCTCTTAGTAGAAAATTATTAAATTCTTCTCATAAATCAGACACCCCCTGAATATCTTTAAAAAACTTTTGATATTCTACGAGAGTCGAATCTGGATGAATATTTTCACTCATAATATGACTAAATGGGTCTTTATCTTTGAAATATCTTTTTAAAGTCACAAGATAAGTCAGAAAAAAGACATTTTTATGAGAGTAATCTTCATACGAAGAAATCTTTTCATCAAGAGTAGCCATATCATAGACAGCAAATCTTCCGCCCTCTCAAATTTTATCTAATGTGCTAAAAGTATATGGATTATCACCATCTATATAAAGATTTTGAGGGCAATAGAATATCTGAAAGATAAGATAACTAAGCTCCCTAGAGTTTGAAAAATATGATAAGAAGCTCTCATCATTTTTGATTGGATAAAAAGCAACCTCTAAAAGCATTGATAGCATATTTTCTGTCCAACCAGATTTCACTATTTCATTATGAAGTGCATCAAATTTTTGATTTTCATAGTCTTCAAAAGATATATCAGTTTTAAAATTAGCAATAAAGATATTATTCATAGAGCTAGGTTGTATAAAATAATTGTGATCACATTAAAACCTTAATTCACAACAAGGTTTTTCTAATTACCCCGAATTAGGGGTAATTTAATTTCAGGCTTATTTCAGGCTTTTTTTAATTCAAAGCTTTTTTATGTTTTCGGTTTCAACTTTCTCTTTAATTTTTTTGATACTTCAGAGTTTTGATAGCGTTTGTAATTGTTCTGAGGCTCTTTGTATAAGTATTTCTTGTCTTTTCTCTTGCGATATGCCATTTTTGATCATTTCAGCATTCAGTACCTCTAAGTTTGATAGTACGGTAAGCTCTTCTACGGAGGCGTCATC
Organism: uncultured bacterium; assembly: GCA_937872535.1. GTDB lineage: Bacteria > Patescibacteriota > Gracilibacteria > Absconditabacterales > Absconditicoccaceae > CALMTC01. The sequence goes on along the minus strand of CALMTC010000019.1, from coordinate 39,687 downwards.
TCTAATATTGCCTTTTTGAGCTTTCTTAGGATTTTGTTTAGCTCGTTCCGTACTAGTCATACCAAATACTGCTATATTGAGCATTTCAGCTTCTGTTGTGTAGAGATATGTTTGATGCAAAACCGTATGAGCCAGATTTTCTTTGATGGCGTCAGTGTGTAGTCTATAATTTGCTTTACTGATGAGCCTTTTTATATCCCGACCGAGAGCCATTTTTTCTTGCTCTTCTTCTTTGAGTCTTTGAAACTCTTTGATGATATAGAGCTTAAATTGGGGACTGAGCCAACTTGCAAACTCAAATGCAATATCCTTATGTGCATAAGTGCCTCAGAATTTACCTGTTCTTGAAAATATACCGATAGCGTTGGTTTTATCTTTTCGTTTTATGACAGAAATAGTAAAAGATGGAGTTCAAGACTCAGTTCTGATGTCTCAAAAAGCTGGATAATCAAAGTCAGGGTTGTGCATCGCTTCCCAAGTTCCCAGAAAGTCAATCGTCCCTCTATTGCTCATCCATTTCTCTATCTTTTGGTTGCCATCAACGCTTTTCATAATGTCTGTAAGACAAATGAAATCTTCGCCCTGATGTGAAAATATAACTATTTCGTGACCTTCAACGGTCAGAATTTGATTTTTTGGCATAGCTAGAATTGTAGGTATTGTAAAACGCTCATCGCTCTTATGTTGGCTTTATTTGTCTTAAATATAGCCATATTCTCTCAATAAACAATCCCATTTTCCAAATATTTCATTGTAATTTTAGGGAGTAAATTTATACTGAATTTGCTACCCCACAAAAAAATAAATTGGAAAAAACCAATAGCTCATTTTTGGGTTATTTAAAGTCATAACTTACAAGCTGAGGCGTGTTATCGTCGGGCTCACGGTTGTGACTTTAAAAATCCAATTTGTGGGGTAGCCCCGCCGGTAATGCGTCTCTTTTGTGTATAGACTCATACCAACGGTGCTTTACTCCATAAGCACTTTTTTGTTATGTCAGAAAAAACTGAAAAAAATCTCATCAAAGCCAAAGGACGCCCAATGCTCAATTGGGATGGTAAAACCGCCCAACTTCATATAGATTACTACCCATCTCAAGAAAAAGAGGTGTATGGAGACAAAGAAAGCCAAGAGTTCAACAAGATTTTTTGGTGAGATAACTTTCAGGTGCTTTCTCACTTACTCAAAGAATATAGATGAAAAGTAAATCTCATATACATAGATCCGCCTTTTGATAGTAAAGCTGACTATGTCAAAACGATAAAATTCAGATGAAAAGAGCTAGCAGGAAAAGAACAAAACCTTTTTGAAGAGGCTCAATATAGCGATATTCGATGAAAAGATGAATACTTACAATTTATGTATGAAAGGCTTTTATTGCTGAGAGAATTATTGACAGAAAATTGATCGATATATTTACACTGCGATTGGCATAAAAATCATCATTTGAGATGTATTATGGATGAAATTTTTGGTGAAGAAAACTTTGTAAATGAAATTATTTGGAACTATACCAATAAGATGAGTGCTTCTTCTCAGTCTTTTCCAAAATCTTATGATACAATCCTTTTTTATAAGAAGACGAGTAGCATTGAGTTTAATACTATAAAAATAATTCGTGAAACACCAGTAAAACAAAGTCTAAGAGAAGGGAGAGATGGTAAAAATATGAGAGCAAGAGATGAACACGGTAATATTATCTATGAGATGTCATACGATAAAAAAGCAACTGATGTTTGGGATATACCATTTATTGCATCGACAAGCTCTGAGAAGATGGATTACCCAACTCAGAAACCTGAAAAATTGCTTGAAAGAATTATTAGTGCTTCGTCAAATCCTTGAGACCTTGTAATGGATTGTTTTATGGGAAGTGGCACAACAATTGCAGTTGCTCAAAAACTTGGTCGTAAGTGGATAGGTTGTGACATCAATACAGGTGCAATCAATACAACTATTAGCAGGTTAAATACTATTATTGAAAAACAAATCAAAGATCGTGCTGAGGTTTCCAAGCGTAGGACACTTCATTTTGCTAATGTGCATATTCCAGATCCAAAAGACCATACAAATATTTTATGATCAATTCTGCCTGATTGAAATCCATTTCATTACATAGATTGATCTTCTGAACAAGAGAAAAAATGATTTCTTACTACACCGCTTGCCTTTAAGGTATACAATGTAAACGAATACAATCTTTTTAAAAACAAAGATGAAGGTATTGCGACTTATAAGGAAATTTTGATGGAAAGTTATGGTGTAGAGTCGGTGAGAGGCTATTTTGACGGTAAAAATTCCTGATCGTATGTGAAAATCATTGATCCAAATCGCATTCTTTCAAAGAAAGACATAGACGATATTATGACTCATTTGGAAACTAACCAGAATGACTATATTTACTCAAATAGCCCTTTGAAATACTACGATATTGATATTATTTGTAGCGGAAAAGAGCTGGATATTGAAGCATATATCAGAAAGAAAAACACGACCAGTTGTACAATCAATGTCAGAGATATACTTATTGAAAAAGAAGGCATTATATTCAAAGAGAAACCCGTTTTGGAATGTAAAATTGAAGTAAAAAAATCAGATTTATCAATTTCTATAAACGATTTTATTTCGCCAGTTTTACTTAAAAAGCTAGAAATAGAAAACAAAGGGAAGTCTGATAAAACACTCATTGAAGATCGAAAGCAGACTATAGACAGCATAGCTATTGATGCTGACTATGATGATAAGTTATTCAATGCCGAGATTATCGATAATCCATCTAAAAAAGAAACGGTCAAAGGTTCTTATAGTTGGCAGTATTCAAAGAAAGGAAAGTTCACCCTCGCAATCAAAATTATTGATATTTTGGGTGAAGAGCTGTTTGAAACCTATGATATAGAGGTTAAATAATTTTTAAATTATAAAAAAATAATCAATGCCTACAAAATCAAGAGCTGGTAAAAGGTTTCATCAGGGAGACGATCTCACAAAAAAGAAGTTAGATAGAACAAAAGATGGACTGAAGTATGAAAAACGAGAGCCACCAGTAAATAAGAAACCAATCAAAAAAACTACAGTGAAAAAGGGTAAATAGCAGTTTTTTACTTTTCTCAAAATAAAAAAATGACTGCTATGAAAGAATATAATTGATTTTCAGGAGATTATAGAATGAAAATAAACAACCTCCAAAAGAAATGTCTAAAAGAAGGCTATAAAATTGAGTATATTTGTCAGCTTACAGGTTTGAAAGGAGATGCAAACAGTATTCAATTTCACTCTGAGAATTACGATGATTATTTGAATGTCCACCCAATAGCTATTGAGCCACATATGATACTTCACTCAAGGTTTAGAAGCCCGAATATGTGGATAAACTACCTCTATAAGTTGCACCTTTGAGAAATCCAACAGGTCTTGCACCAATGATTTGGCGACTATTCAAAAAATCGTACTTTTAAGGATAGTTTGCCAGATCAGGAAGCTATTGAATGGTTCAATAGTGTGAATGGTAAAAGTGACAAACGGTTTGAAAACCTAAGTCTCACGAGAGTGAATCGATCTGACTTAACAGAACAAGAGAAGCAACTTATAAATTGCGGGACTATTGAAATTAAAAAACCCTGACTCATATGACTGATTTGACACACTTTACTCACTATACTTTTTTGACGATGTTTGACCAAAGTATAATGGAAAAGAAATGACGGACACGGGAACGGGTCGATGACACAGAAAAGAAGGTAAAATATACAAATATTGAAACGGGTGAAATCAAAATCATAGCAAATCCAATGGAAACATACAGGAAGAGGGAAACAGCGAAAATGGAAAAGTTAGCCTGAGTTAAAAAGTGAACATTTGCTGTGGATTTTTAAGTTTTTTATCAACCAAACCAAAACCTATGCAATTTTTTCTCAATGCTCTCCAAAGTAAAATACAAGCCCGAAAAGAACAATGATATGAAGGTGTTTATCCTGAAACATCGAATATTTTGAAGTATATCCACAAGGTCAACTTTCTGAGACAACCTCAAAAGGAAGCCTTAGAAAGCTATATATACCTCAAAGAGGTTTGTAAAAACAAACCTTTGAATGAGATCGTTTTTGACATACTGCCTTTTAAAGAACTTATCAAAGAGCTTAAGTATTCATCAGACGAGGTGCTGGATTTGATGGAGCTTTCAGAGCAAGACAAAAGAAAGAAGATTGCTGAGAAAATAGGAAGTAGTTTTGGTAATGATGACTATACCAACCAAGTCTATGCTTTGACGATGGGGACAGGTAAGACAGTTTTGATGACGGCGTTTATGCTCTATGATATTGTTTTGAGCTACTACCACCCTGAGAGTCCTCTTTTTGCCAAAAACTTTCTTGTGTTCGCACCCGACAAGACCATCATACAATCTCTCAAAGAGATCAAATCATTTGATGAAAGAAACATTATACCGCCAGAATATCAAAACGCCTTGCTTCAAATCAAATATCATTATCTGGAAGACACAAAGCATACCATAGCAGTCTCCGAAGGGAGTGTTTACAATGTTATTGTCACCAACTCTCAAAAGATCATCGTAAAAACGAGGAAAGGTAATCAATGAGATCTGAAAAATAGTCTTTTGGGAGACCCAAAGGCAAGAGAACAGCACGAAATAGAAAATCAAAGGCTTATTTCTCTCAAAAAATTAGAAAATCTGAGTGTTTTTATCGATGAGGCTCATCATAGCTTCGGAATGACTCTTGAGTGAGAAATCAAAAAAACTAAGGATGCTATCAATAGAATACACGAAAACAAATCGCTGATAAATTGTATCAATATGACAGGGACGCCATATGTCGAAGGTAAAATGATCTCAAATGTTGTTTACTACTTTTGACTCAAAGAAGGTATCCAAGACGGTATATTGAAAGAAGCAGAAATCATAGAGTTTGGAGAGGTCAAATCAGACGATTTTCTTACGCTTGTTATTAGTGAGTTTTGGCAAAGATACGGTGAAGAAAGATTTGAAAATAAACTCCCAAAGATTGCTATTTACACGGCAAACATAGAGGAACTCAAAGAAGTGAGACAAAAGCTTGAAAAGGAGATTTTGAAAGAAATGGGTATTGGAAGCAACAAAGTCATTGAAAATCACTCAGAAGTCAGCAATGAAGAACTCAAAGAGTTTCAGCTTTTGGATACTCCAGAAAGTCAAAAACAGATCATTCTTTTAGTAAATAAGGGTACTGAGTGACGAAATTGTAAATCATTGTTTGCAATTGCTCTTTATAGAAAACCACCAAAGATTTTTACACTCCAAGCAACGACCAGATGTTTGAGATCAATTGGAAAAAATGATAAAAAGGCGAGCATTTTTCTATCCAAAGAAAACTACAAAATGCTTGATAGTGAGTTGAAGCTTAATTTTTGAGTCGATATACAGGGTTTGAATAGTACCAGTAAAGAAAAACAATCTATTCCTTGCACGATCGAAAAGAGAGCAATAATCTCAGTCAAAAAAGTCATAAAATCCATTATTGCCTCTCAGCAAAAAGATTTCTCTCGCTACAAGATAAACTTTGAGCAGTATAAGCCTCAGGATATTTATATTCATACCAAAGAGCTTGGGACAGAGTACAAAGACAAGGGACAACAAAATATTGAAACAAAGCTTTTGAATAGAGTTATGAATTACTATGAGATACTTTGGGTTATTCACAAATATACTCATATCGATTTCACTACAATAAAGCAGATTTTTCAAAACATTGGGTATGAAAAAGAGCAAATCGAACAAATAATATCTGACGACAACAAAAAGCTTTTCTTCATTATCGATCAAATTTATAAACATTATTATGAATACACAGAGAAAGAAACGAGCTTAAAAGAAGAACTAAAACTGATTAAAGTAGAAACAAACTCATTTACTTTTGATGTGGATAAAGACCATTTAAACCTTGTTTGCTACAAGGAAAGCTTGGATAATAAAAATAGGTTATGATTTCATATCAACCCCTACAACTTCGACAGTTCGGACGAATTAGAGATTTTCAAACATATTCAAAAAGCCCTTAGTGATGATGAAGCAATAAAAGATGTCTATTTCACGGGTTGAACAGGTAATGAAAACTATACTGACTTTTTCTTTCAATACGAGATTTACGAGGAAGAACAAAGGAGGTTCAAAAAATACTTTCCTGATTTCTTAATCTCTATTGAAAAGCCTGACTCATCAAAGAAATATTTGGTTGTGGAAATTAAAGGCTCAGACAAAAAAGCTAACTATGAAAAAGCCAAAGAATACTTTGAAAAGTGAGATACCAAGATCGTAGACGATGTTTTTGCAAAGGAAATCTGATTTATGGAGTTTCAAAAGCATAATCCTAATTTTGAGTACAGGATTGTTTTTGATGCCAAAGTACCAAGTGAACAAAGAAAGCTGATTGAAAAAGTAAAGGCTTTTGAATAAAATACTATCAAACCGCTCACACCGTTTATCAACTCACTAAATCATCAAAATAATGGCAACTTACTCATTTTCTCAGATAAATACCTATAATACCTGCCCGATGAAATACAGGTTTGAAAAAATAGAAGGTTATAAGCCTGAATTTGAAGAAAATCTGCATCTTATTCTTGGTACTGCGGTACACGACAGCCTAGAAGAGCTTTACAAAAAAGTCTGAGTTTTTTCTCTTATGTCAGAAGAGGAGCTTATCAGTTTTTTCAACCAAGACCGACAGGAAAAGATCAAAAAACTTAAAGAGAGTGAAAATATCAGGTATACTGACGCCGACATTGACGCTTTCCATCAAAGATGAGTTTCATATCTGGAAGAATACTACTCACAGTACAGCCCTTTTGACCAAGAAAAACTTTTTGGTACAGAGCAAGATGTAAATTTCAATCTATCAGAGGAGATAGGTTTCAGATGAAAGATAGATAGGCTCGATATGCAGGGTGATGATATTATCATCAACGACTACAAGACAAACACCAAAATACCGCAAGACGCCAAAGATAAGATACAAGAACAGATAAACCTTTATGGTTTTGGTATCAAACAGCTCTATGCTTCAAAAGTCAAAAAAGTAATAGGAAGAGTCTACTACCTGCATTTTAATAAATGCTACCAGTGGGAGATTACTGATGAGCTAGTGAAAAAAGTACAAGAGGACTATCTTGCTATCGCTCAAGAAATAGAAGCCAAAAAGAAGCTCCTCAAGAAATGAAATCAGAATGCTTTTGAAACCAAAGTCGCTTCACATTGTGATTACTGTCCTTTCAAAGTAATCTGTCCAGCTCGAAAGCACGAGACAATGAAAGATGAAACCCTGCAAACTCCGATCGATGACATCGACTCAATAAGAAAGCTAATTGATAAGTACAAGAAAGTTTCTGACGAATTAGATGTGTTGGAGGAGAAAAAGAAGTTTTACAAAGATATTTTGGTAAACTACGCAAAAGAACAGGGTGTAAGTAAACTCTTTTCTGACTCATACAAAATGAGCTTAGCAACAAGAGAAAGCTATGCGATTGATGAAGACGAAGAAGACAAAGTGATTGAAAAACTGAAAGAAGACTGAGTATATGGTGACTTACTCAAGCTCGATACAAACAAATTCACCAAATTTCTCAAAGAAGGGAAAATAGACCCTAGCCAGTTTGAAGACTTTGTAGAACATAAAGAAACGATGTTTATAAGCAGAGTTTCAGCAAAGAAGGAAAAGGAGGAAGAATGCTAATGTAATTATAAAGCCACATTTTATTGGCTTGAATTTTTTGACACAATTCATACTTTTACTATACTACACTTTTATAGTGAAATATTTTCAAACAATGTTTTCAAACAACGAAAAACTAATAATCTATGTTATAGCAAACAGATTATGATGTTCTATAACTGAAATTATGAAATTATGTTATTTGATAGATTTATGAGGACTTAAAAAACTTCATAAGCAAATAACTGATTTTTCGTATATAAGATATACCTACTGACCTTTTGATCAAAAAATATATGATCAGGTAAATGTCCTTGTTAAAAAATGAATCTTAAAATATGTTTGTTATGCTATTCCTTCAGGAGATGAAGTCTGTAAATATGAATTACAAGACAATTTTGCTATGGATTTTAATTTTCCAAATGAAGAGAAGACTTTTATTGACGAAATGCTAAATAGCCTATCATCATTTAATGCGTTTGAGTTAACAAAACTTGCTTATCAAACTAAGCCTATGAAAGATTTATGAGCGACCCTCGGTTGAAATCAACATATATGAGACAAATTAAAATTAGAAGTTGTGATGGATGAGTAATATAACTTTTCAGTATGTAAATCGTAAAAATCAAATGCCCCAAAAGCGTTGATTTTACCGTTGTAAAAATATGGTTGATAAAAACACTAACAAACAAAAAGATAAGTATAAACTCTGTTTTCAAATCATTGAATCATTAGATACTTGTGTTTATATAATAGCAACTTCAAAAGATTATGGATCTTTATGATGACTGACATTCTCTTTTGATAAAACTCATATGGAAAACATTACGGAAGAGTTATCTGTAAAAAACTTTATAAATATAACGCCTAACAATCAATCTTTTGAATTTTCTGTATTATCAAATATATGTGATTTGTTGTTAAGCTGAGACCATATTCTTATGGGTTTACTGAAATTTAAGAAATTTACTGAGTTAAATAATGAGATTAGAAAATCGAAAAAAGCTGTACAAAATTACCAAAATACGGCAAAAGCAAATCTTTTGTCATTGGGAATAGATTTAGAAGGTTTATCCGAAGAAGAGTTGCAAAATAATGTTTTACAACAATTTTGAATTTAATGTTTTTTTTGCATCTCTAGAAGAGAGTAATTTTTTGAGGTGTTATCATACAGAAACACTCAATCTTTCCAGCTTCACTCATACTTTGAACCTTTCCCGACTTCCCACCCCCTAAATATACCATAGGTAGCAAAGAAACGATACTGATTTTTTGCTTGTACAGACATCACTTCTGCAAGTTGTTCCATAGTTAGATCACTGAATTTTATAGCATATTTGAACACCTCACCGATACCACTTCTTGAGAAGTGGTCTTTTTTGACTTCAATATGGCGGATATTGTGAATATAGCTTGTGCCGTCTGTGATTGCTTTTCGTTCATTGAGAAGGTCGTGGTTGGTTTCTCATCTCCAATACTTGCCCTTTTCAATCAATATATCCTTGTCACTACAAGCCAATATGTTGATGTGTGGATGTCGCCCATTCTTTCCTTTGTGAGCAATTTCGATAGAGGTCACCATACCATCAAATTTACTAAAAAAACTTTTATTCGGCTGATTGTCCCTTTTGCTGTTCCTATAAGCTCTCGCTAACCTTTCTTTGTAGAGCATTAGTCTATCCATAAGATCAGAAAGTTTGTCACCTTGTTTATGGCTTATTGTCAAAACGATATAGTACCACTTTTTTTCGTAAAGGTTATTTTGAGCCATTCATTCAGAAAACTTCTTAATCATTCTCATAGCTCTCTTGGTAGCACAAGCAATACAAATTCTGTCATACTTGCAAAAATTTGATGAGACAAGCTGGACATCACCAGTTTCCAAATACCTACGAAAGGCAACCATATTGCAACACTCTCTAATCCTTTGTTTTCTGATTGGGTTCTTGAGAAGATTGGGATAGTGGGTTTCCAAATAGGGGATAAGTCTTTCTTTCAGTAGTTGGCTCTTTTTGAATTTCTCGATTGTAGAGGTGAAAACTTTTCTCTGTGTTTTACTAGGGCTTACTGTTGTGATAATGTTCATTACTGGTTTCAAGAGTAATGAGCGATTTAATTATTATATCTCAAGTGTTTACGAATCTCAAAAAACTCATTTTTATACCTAAATTGTTCATAGGATATGGGGAAATCAACATCAAATTTGATGAAAATAACTCTTTTTATCGTTTTATCATCTATGTAAATTTGAGACATAATAGAATACAAATAGAATGCAAATAGAATACAAATAGAATACAAATAGAATACAAATAGAATACAAACAGAATCATTTAATATCTTACGCTACCTTAATCATAAGTTTCTGCCTCAAACTTGCTTGTATTCCATGGATCATCTCGCTAATATCTACCTTAGTTTTATGATTTTGCGTTATTTAAAGAGACTTTAAGAAGTAATCTGGATCTTTTCATATAATTTATATCTTGTTTGGCTTAATTAAATTTATCCTTGAAATATTATATTATATTATGTATATTTACTTTATCTAGATTTTATGTATAAATATTGAATGGAGTATTTATATCATAAGTTAAGAAAATTATAGAATAGGTTTTAATTTTAATATATAAATTTCATTAATTATGTTACAGTGTAAAAATCTTAAGAAAAATTTCTGAGCGAGGGTTATTCTAGATGATGCTAATCTAACTCTTTGAGAATGAATAAATGCTTGATTGGTCTGAGTAAATGGAGCATGAAAATCTACTTTATTTCAAATACTTTCCTGAGAGGATAGTGATTTTGAATGACAGATAAATTACTGAAATAATTCTCCTCTAATAGGATATATGAAACAACAAATTCATATTGATAATTTGGATGATACAATTTACTGATTTCTGAAAAAATATACGTGAATTGAGGCGGTAGAAAATGATGTTAATGATCTTATGCAAAAGCTTAATGATCCTACATTATTAGATTTGTACTGAGAAAAATATGAACTTTTCGAAAGAATGGGGTGATATGAATTTGATTATAAAGCAGAAAAAGTTTTGAACGAAGTTGGTTTATCTAAATATGATAGTAAAAAAACTAAAATTAAAAATTTAAGCGGGTGAGAAAAGAATAAACTTTTGCTCTCTGCAACTATTTTAAAGTGAGGAGATTTGCTTTTGTTAGATGAACCTACAAATAACTTAGATATAAGTGCCATAGATGGATTGATAAATTTATTGAAAGAATCTCTAGCATCTTGTTTAATAATATCTCATGATAAAGCATTCTTAAATGAGGTTGTAACTAAAGTATTCGAAATTGATTCATGAAAACTTACAGAATATAGTGGTGACTATGACTTTTATGAAAAAGAAAAAATGCAACAATATGAAAATCAATTATTAGAATATCAAAGACAACAAGAAGAATACGATCGTATGGAAGAGTCTAAAAGAAATTTACAGAATAAAGCCCATGTAATTTGAAATAGGGGGAATACAAAAGATAATGATAAGTGAGATGGAGCATCAAAAGTAGCAAAAAAATTAGCTTCTCAAGCTAGAAACATAGCTTCTAGAATAGAAAGAATGAAAGAGGTAGAAAAACCTAAAGAGAAAAAACCTATTGAATTTATTCTAGAAACAACAGAACTCCCAGAAGGTAAAATTAGAATTGAAAACTTAACATACAGTTATCCAGATAATGATAGCTTTGAGTTGTCTGTAAAAGACTTAAATTTTAATGCAAAAGATAAAATATTAATAACAGGAGAAAATGGACAAGGTAAAAGTACTTTTATTAAGTTATTAACAAATAAGTTGGGAAACAATTGAATGATTGAGATAAGTCCTTCAATAAAGATTTGAGTGTTTTCTCAAGATCATCATGAGTTACCTCATAATCTAAACTCTATTGAATTTTTGGAATCTCAAGGAAATTATTCTTTTGAGACTGTAAATTATATTTTATCTAAATTGGGATTTGAAAAAGAAGATAGAGAAAAAAAAATACCTCTTCTAAGTCCGGGTATGAGAGCAAGATTGATTTTTTCCTTACTATCTCTTCAAAAATGTAACTGTGTTGTATTTGATGAACCAACAAATCATGTAGATATCGCTACAATAAAAGAACTTGAGAATGCTATTAATAATTTCAATGGAATGGTCTTTGTTGTCTCTCATGATCAGAAATTTATAGATAATTTATCTTTTACTAGAAGAATTAATTTTAAGAATTGAGTCTGATCTGAAACTTCTATTTAGTATTTTATTTTTATTAAAATTCTATGGATATTGGACTCAGTATGATAGTAAAAAACGAAGGAAATAGACTACATAAATCTTTATGAGAAATTTATGACTTGTTTGATGATATAGTTGTAGTAGATACTTGATCTGAAGATAATACTTTAGAGATTTTGAGAAATTTTCATATAAATCCGATATTATATAAAAATCCATATCCTGATCAAAGATTAATTGAGGCTAGAAATTTCTCAATAGAGAATAATAAAGCAGAACGAATTTTAATACTAGATGGCGATGAGCATATTTCTAGAGAAGACATTATAGCTATAAAAAAAATTAACCCTAGTGAAAAAGTGGATTGATATTTTGTGAAGTGGATAGACTATAGATATAAAGAACCATTTGAAGACTACAAAATGTGTCTTATTAGAAAAAATGCTGTAAGATTTTTGTTTTCTGTGCATGCATGTCCTCAAGTTTATATTAGAGACAACAATAAAAATGGATTATGGTTGAACTGAATTAGCTTGAGTCATTATCCTGAAATAAAACCACATAGACAAAAATATATTACTCAATTAGAGAATGGAATAAAAGAAAATCCTGGTTGTATGAGATTTTATTGGTTTCTATGATATCATTATTTCAAAAATCAATTACGAGAAGAAGCAAAGAAATACCTTATAGAGGTTATAAACCATAAAAACACTAGGTTTCCAGTGGAAACTCTAAATTCTTTTATGATCTTAGCTAGTATTTTGCAAAATGAATGAGCTAATTTAGCATCATATCAGTTAATATTTGAATGATTAGAATTTTATAGGATCGTTAAAAATGATTTTGAAGTCAAAATAAATTTTAGACTTTATTCACGATTCAAAAATACGCATAATGAGTTAATCAATAATCATAAAGCAAAGATTATACCTTATGAGTTTGCGTTTTAGTGATTTTAAGTATTAGAAATGTTAAAATTATGAACTACTACAAAAAACATTACTGCTATAGTTGCAACTCATGAAAGAGAAAAAGCTTTAGATAATATGGTATCGTCTTTTCGTGATTTTTTTCCAGATCTAAAAATTATTGTCGTAGATTCTTCTTCTACACCCCATAAAAGAGATGATGTGAATCATGTTTTCGTTGATCCAGAATCAGGAATCTCTACCCAAAGAAATACAGCTCTCGATTTAGTTACTACTGAACTATTTTTGTTGCTTGATGATGATTTTGTATGTACAGAAAAAACTTGTTTATCTCTTCTTATTGAATGAGTATCTTGATGAATATATGATGTTCTTTGATGAGCTGTAAATAACATATGAAGAGAAGAATATGAATTTCATTGAGACTATCAGATTTTGGAGAATGTATTGTATCATTTTATAGATCCAGTTAAAGAATCATTCAAATATGATACAATATTTAATTTCTTTGTTGCAAAAACCTCATTAATAAAGAATGCATGAGGACGAGATTCTCAGCTAAAATATGCTAAAGAACATGATGATTTCTTTTTAAACTTAAAGAGAAATGAAACAATTGTATGATATAATAAATCTGTGGCTGTAGATCACTATTCTTACAAAACTTATCATTGAGGAGCTAAATCAGAACATTGTGTAAAACATTGGTTGTCAAAACGAAATATAAAAAACAAGGTTGAAATTCGTTTAATAGATAAAAATGATATAAAATATATTAGTTTTCATTGCTTTATGGAGAAGATTAATATCATACCTGAAGTGATTTTAGAAGAGATCAAAAAAAATTATTGAAATTATCCTATTAAAATTACTCATGCATAATGAAATATCTAGATATTGTATATTTTTTTCTGCAAATAAAGCTTTTTTAAGTTGTCTTAAAATTTGTTTAAAAAGCATTGTCCATAATTATTGATCTCATCCAGATATTATAATTTGTTATACTGATTTCTCATTGTGAGATTTACAAAATTTACAAAAAATTTATGATGGCATCATCTTTATTAAAAACGATCTTACGAAATATGAAATTTGACCAGTAATGAAACATTTGCCAAAAGAAATTGATCCAAAGGTTTTTTATGCAAGATTTTTACTTTGGAGACATAAAATATTTGATAATTATGAGAAAATACTACATCTAGATGCTGATATAATAGTTACAAAACCGTTAGATGAACTATTTTCTATAGACGATTTTCTAATGATAAAAGAATCTTATCAATGAGAAGATCAAATATTTATATCAATAGAAAATGAAGCATTACAAAAAAAACTTTTTGATGATTGAATTGTAATTAAAAACACTGCAGGAAATGCATGAGTCTTTCTCCTTCCATCACGTTATAGAAATGAAAATTACTATAATCAACTTATGTGAATTCTTCATAAATATAATACTTATATCAAACGAGCAGATCAATCAATTATAAATATTCGAATGTATCTAAATAATTTAGAGATTTCTTCCCAGTTTGAGTACAACTTTCAACATCGTTTTATAGTTGATTGAAATCATGATAAGATACTAAGGAATGCAAAAATCATTCACTTTAATGGTATTGCTGATAAATTTAGAATATTGTGTATGAAGTTTTTTTATAATTTAATTCTTAAATGAAAACATTCTTATCCATGAGATTATAGGAAATTTTATAATGATTTAACAAAATAAATAGAATGAAAAAAATCATAATTCATATTGATGATATAGGTGTCTCTAAAAGTGCAAATAAAGCTTCTTTTGATTTGTTAAATTCATGATTTGCTACATCAGGAAGTATTATGATTCCTTGTAAATGATTTGAAGACGCTATTGAAAATTATAAGAAAAATATTGCCCTTGATTTGTGAGTTCACTTAACTTTAACATCAGAACGAGATAATGAGTCTATGAAGTGGCGTCCCACTTTACCTATTTCGGAAGTCCCTAGTTTAGTTGATAAAAATGGGTATTTTCACTCTACTCTGGATGAGGTGTTTGAAAATGCAAATTATGAAGATATAAAGAAAGAATTATGTAGTCAATTAGAGATATCTCTAAAGGCTTGATTAAAACCATCTCACTATGATTCTCATATGGGCGTATTACTTCACAAGAAATTATTTAATATTTACTTAGAAATTGCTACTTTATTTAAAATTCAGCCATTTATATCTCAACCAAAAGAATGAGATTCACTAGGTAATCGATTCTATGATTGTGATATTTATATTGATAAATTAAAACAGATCGGATTTTCTGTTTTAGATCATTATGATGCAAACTCATTATATAATTGAAATGATTTTAATGAATATTCTAAAAATCGTTTGAAACAAATTCAAGATGGTACAACTTATTTCTTAATACATGTTTTGGGAGAACAAATTGATTATGAAGATTTGTGTTCTGATTATATTTCTCGTCAAAAAGAGTATGATTTCTTTAAATCTAATGAAGTAAAAGATATTTTAAATCAAAAAGATATTCAACTTATTTCAGTAAAACAGCTTTAAATATTACTTACTAAGAAATGAATTATATCTCCCTTATTGAGAAATATTTGAATAAAAAAATTATCAATTATCAACATATATCAATATGATGGGATTTTGAGGTCTATATAGTAGATAGAGTAATTTTTAGACTTCCTAAAACTGAAGAAAAAAGAAAGTGAATGATAGAGGAAATGGAAAAACTATCTATTATTAAAAAATATGTTTCTCTTGCCATTCCTAATTGCCAAATAATTAACGATTCTTTTATTGTCTATCCATTAATTTCTGGGATACAACTACCTGACGAAAAATCTATTTATACGGATAAAGTTATAAATCAATTAGTATGATTTATGCAAGAATTACATAGTATACCTTTGAGTGAATTTTGACATAAAAACGAATCTACAAATGATTGAACAGATAATAGCTGATTAAGAGCTTTTGTAGATACTTTAAAAGAAGATTTGCATAAAAAAATAGGCACAATTCTCTCTAAAAATCAGATGAATGATCTAGAAAATTATATGCAAGAATTGTTTTTTAATTATGAGTCACCTAAAAAAGCTTTTGTTCACACGGATCTTCAAAATAAGAATATTATTTATGATGAAACAAGACAAGAAATTACATGAATTATTGATTTTACTGATAGTAAAATTGGCTGAATTGAACTTGATTTTTGTCATTTTTTTGAAGCTGGAGATGATGTATTGCGAAAATTTATTGAGATATATACAGGAAATCGTGACAAGAGTTTTTTTGAAAGAGTCTTCTTTCTTGCGAGAAGATCGATTATCTTTGAAATTCATAATGATGAGATTTTTAATACGAAATATGACTATATAGTACAAAAACTAAAAAAATATAAATTTCTATAATGCGGTAAGATTTTATTTTTAATGCGTATATTACATTCTATGAAAACAATTTGTATTGAAACACAACCAAGTTCTGCTATTGGTTGATGAGTACGTCTATCATCTGATGAGATAATCTATACCAGTTATCAATGAGATTTTTATGATCCAATAAGGACACATAATTGTAAAAGATTTTCTAAGGAAATAAAAAAAATATGCAAAAGTAGTTTGTATAATATTCTTAATGAAAATAATAATATACAAATTGTTCATAATAATTGAGATTCATGAATTGCCGGTTTATATACATCACCTGAATCGCATTCTATACTTTCAAAAACATGATTAGTTAAAATATTTTTGAATGATGAAAAAATGAAAAAATATATACCTAAATCAATCATTATTCCGGCATCAGAAGTTTCTATAGAAAAAATTATTGATGTAATAGAAGAAGGTTTTGTTAGTGGAAGTAAGTTCGTATTAAAACATAGTATGATTGATGGAAATTGAAATGGTGTTGGTATATCTGAATATGATTGAGTATATTCTAACCTTAAATGTTCTATTCAAAATATCTGTGCAAAATTTGCTAATTATTTGAAAGAATGAGAAACTAATCTTTTTAATAGTGAATATTTAATCCAAGAATTTATTTGAAATCAATCTAGAGAAGGTAGTATTACTTTTTCTATACAAAATAATAGAATCGAAAATCGATGATTAGTTAATAATGTTACTGAAAATTGAGAATATTTTTGAAGCACAAATTTTTTTTCTTACATCAATAATGATGAGAAATATAAAATAGAGAAATCTATTGAATTTGATTTCAATGATTTATTGATAAATTTGCAGTCCCAATGAATAAGAGGTAATGTCTCTTTTGATTTATTATTTACTTATGATAATTGATCTTGGTTTACATATGTTCTTGAATGTAACGGTATACATAGAACAACAGGTAGTAGTATGCCTAATTCCTTTTGTTTTAATACAAAAAATGATGTTTTCCTATGAGTCCCATTAAGTAAAAAAAGGTTATCTGAAAAACATAAAGATCTAACTCCTAATAAAATGCTTGATCTTGCTATTTTTTTACAATGATTTTGAATAGAACAAAAGACACCACAAATTATGAATATAAAAACTGAATGATTTGAACGATGATATCCTGTAGCTTGGATCGCTGTTGCTGGTGCTACAATTAATGAATTAGTTGATTTATTTAATAGTGCATCTTTGACGAATAATGCTTGAAAGAATTATGTTAATAAAATTTTTGATAAAATGAAAGGGATATAATATTTAAATAAAGCTTTAGGCTAGATGTTTTTTGCTAAATCGTATTTTTTATTATTTCTGTCATACAAAAATACCCCATCTTTCCAGCTTCACTCATATTTTGAACCTTTTCCGACCTCCCAGCCCCTAAATATACCATAGGTAGCAAAGAAACGATACTGTTTTTTAGATTGTACAGACATAACCTCTGCAAGCTGTTCCATAGTCAGATCACTGAATTTAATAGCATATTTAAACACCTCACCGATACCACTTCTTGAGAAGTGGTTTTTTTTAACTTCAATTTCACGAATATTGTGGATATAGCTTGTGCCACCAGTTATTTCTTTCCGCTCATTCAAAAGAATGGGGTTTGTGTCGCCTTTAACATATTTTCCTTTCTCTATGGAAATCTCATCACTACTACAAGCCAAAATATTGATGTGCGGATGCCATCCATTTTTCCCTTTGTGAGCAATTTCAATAGAGATTACCATACCATCGAATTTACTAAAAAAACTCTTATTTGGCTGATTATCTCTTTTGCTATTTCTGTAAGCTCTCGCTAGCCTTTCCTTGTAGAGCATCAATCTATCCATAAGATCAGAAAGTTTGTTGCCTTGTTTGTGACTTATTGTCAAAACAATATAGTACCAGTTCTTTTCATAAAGATTGTGTTGTGCCATTCATTCAGAAAACTTCTTAATCATTCTCATCGCTCTTTTGGTAGCACAAGCAATACAAATCCTGTCATATTTACAGAAGTTTGATGATACCAGCTGAACATCACCAGTCTCTAAATACCTACGAAAGGCAACCATATTGCAACACTCTCTAATTCTTTGTTTTCTAATTGGATTCTTGAGAAGGTTGGGGTAGTGGGTTTCCAAATAGGGAATAAGCTTTTCTTTGAGAGCCTGACTTTTCTTAAATTTCTCAATAGTTGAGAAAAATACCTTTTTCTGTGTTTTACTGGGATTTACTGTTGTGATAGTGTTCATTACTGGTTTTAAGAGTAATGAGCGATTTAATCATTATATCTGAACATAATTCCCCTCTTCTGTCTTAATCCGCTTGTATATTGCTCTTACTCCGCTTGCATCTGATACGACTTTTCTTTAATAATAGTATCAATGCGGGTGAAGATATACTGCATTTTGAACAATTCTGATTGAAGAGAGTTTAACAGATTAGTCTTCATCTCCAAAGAATGAGATTTCTTTAGAAAATAAGTGTTCCAATAAGGGTTTTACCTCAAAAGTAAGCCTTTTTTCTTTATCAACTATAATGTTCGAATAAAGTAGCTCGGTAATTTTTCTCTTTTGAACATAGGAGACATTAGCATAGTGATGACCTATGGTTTTAAGGAAATTTACCAATGTGGAGAGTTCCACAATGGTGTCTCTTTCGTTAGTTGAGATGCTATTTCTTTCTTCTTCAAGCAACTTTATCTTAGTGTCATAAGATAAAAGCTGGTTAGAATAGATTTCTTGTTCGTCTTCACGCGTGAGTTTTCACATATATAGTTTAATGTACTCTTTTTTTTGGCTTGTTAGGTTCCCGATCTGAAACTCTAAGTTGTTGATCTTGGTTCTATTATCTAAATTGAGTTTATCTAGTATTTTTCCGACATATTCTATATATTCATTATAGCCTTTATCGTCAATTTTGGTTTGGTTGAGCATTTCTATGATTGTCTTTTCTATAGTGCTGAAAGAAATGTCGTATCAGTATGTTGGAGATTCTTTATGTGCATTTCTGAATCTGATCTCGTGTGAGCCGACAATGTCTTTGAGCGTTAGATTGGGATCTTTTTTCTGTGCTTCTTTGAGTCTTTTATTAACTCTATGCTTGTTAGTGATATAAAATGCTAATGCAGTGCCATCAGTAGCTCTGAGAAATCATCTAGGGAGAGGTAAAAGCTCTTCATTATCATCTTTTATGTATTTTGGATGTAGTGTAGTATCTCAGCCAGTGTACCTATAGAGGAGTACATTATATTCAGTTTCAGAGATAAGAGGTTCGAAAGGAGTATCTATCTCGAGGAGGTTTACTCTATTATTTCAGCTTATATAGATTCCATAATAAAAGGGATCTCTCCAAACCTCAGTCAATCTTTTTCGGTTAACCTCCTTCGATGTTTTTTTCGTTTTTCTCAAAAACCCGTGACTATTCAACCGAGATGCGATATATTCATCACTTTTATTATCATAAACTTTCATTCTAAAGGCTTCCTTCATTAACGAAAAATACTCAGGATGCGGTTTGAAGTATCCAGTGATCTCATCTCTTGTATATCAATACTTATAGTTCCCTTGGGATTTTCACCTCGATACACCTGTGCTTTTCCCCCTATGAATGAGGCTTCATAAATTATCAGAGTATTGCTTGGAAAACACAAGCCATATTCCAAGCATCATTTTCCCAGAAGGTGTATTTTCAAACTGAAAATTATTATATTTTAAGTTTACAAGTCCTTGATCAACACAATCAATGATTTCTCACCCTTCTAGCATATTTCTAGCTTGTCTGTCAGGAGCGTAACTTAAAAGTCCTTTGATTTTTCACTTTTTTATAAGACTCATAAGTAGCTTTCGTTTGGGTCTGACTCACGGTAATTTGGCAGATTTTTGCTCTTTGATAATGTAATACTTTCTTGTATCTTGGTATATTCTCCTAATATAAATATCAGCCTCTGCATCTTCCTTTGCAATATCTACCTGAGTTTCAAAAGGAAAATCATCAGGTTTGAGGGCTATTTGTAAGTTATTTGCTTTAGCATATTCCATACAGCTTTTAATTTGATCAGGTATTGATTGGGTTTGTTGTCCTGAGCTTTCATCTGTCGATTTTCTACAATAAATGACATATTGATCGCTTAATTCTGTCATAGAAGGAATATTATGGGTAAAGTATCCCATATATAATAAAATGTTCGATCATTTTCAAGAAGTAATACGAGTCGTGGTTGTAGGTCGAACAATATGTCTATGTGTTCTGATTGTCTGGGGTATCGAACTTTTTAATGTTATCGAGTCCAATTATTTTAATAAGTCCGTGGATTGCTTCTCAAATAGGATAGAGGGATGTAGGCTTCTCTTTTGATTTTACCATCCTAAAAACCACCGCATCGGTGCGGGATCATTTCTTTCTGATCTGAGGTTTTTTTGGAGTAAATGTCATTTCCCCTTTTTCGGAGTAAATGACACTCTATTTATATCAAATAGTTTCGTTTTCAATATCTTTTGTTTAAAAATTGTAGTTTTTTACAAATTGATCACCATAGAACCTTCGGACAAATTATCTCTCTTTTCGCTTTCTCTAGCCATTCTCTTTCTTAATTTCTCAATGGGAGACTCTACAATCTTTTCTTCAAGAGTTTTATCTTTGATGTATTTGATTTTGCCATTGTCTAAAAGTTGATAAGACCGTCAAGGTTTGTGGAGGATGTCTTCTGAGATCATTTTTTTTAAATATTAAAGAATATTTTTTATTTTAACTTTCTTTTTGGAAAGTAGGTAGTCATATTCTGGAAAGAAAGTTCGCAAACTTTTGCATTGCATACTCTCTAAATAATTCCTCTATGCTTACCACATAGTGTTTGTTGAAATGTGAATATAGTTCCATTCTATCTATTGTCAGAAAAAGCTTAAAGTCTAGTACTAAATCAGGAATTCACATTTTCACATCTCATTCTAAAAAATAGTATCTAGGCTCTCTGTTATGTTTTACTTTATCTATA
Organism: uncultured bacterium; assembly: GCA_937872535.1. GTDB lineage: Bacteria > Patescibacteriota > Gracilibacteria > Absconditabacterales > Absconditicoccaceae > CALMTC01. Next base: position 18,381 of record CALMTC010000019.1, on the reverse strand, counting down.
CCTTTACCAGCAAACTCTTGTCTTTTCAAAATCGTTCAGCCGTATGTAAGATGTTCTCACTTTTGAAATGTCTCGAGAGAGTAAGCAGGACATACTAAGATATTTATTAAGTAAGCATCTTGACTACCGCCTATTTTTTTTCTGGCATCAAAATCTTGCTCAAGGTCACAGTCTTGAGTCATTACTATTAAGTATGGATAATTTGCTTTTATAACCTTATCTTTTCTTTTAACAGAAACCACCGTAACATCTCTTATAATGTCACCTTGATGAATTCTATATTTCTTCCTTCTTCTTATTCTGGCACTGATTCTTGAATCTTTCATCTAGATGCTTGCTATATACTCATCTAAAGATAAGATTTCAAAAGTTACAGATTTCTTTTTATATGCTTCAATAGGTTCTCAATGTGTACTATGATCTTGAGTCAAATTTCACTCAAATTCATTAGATCAAAAGTTAGTTTCATCAATATCCTCTAAAGTTTTTAGATAGTCGATATCTTGGTTTGCTTCAGCATAATTTACTCAAAAATTGACTGTATCAATGTCTGAAAAGTATGTTTTTCACATCTTTATGGGTATTGATAAAGAATTATAAATTATTTAATTATATTTCTATATTTTTCTGTAATGGCAGTTTCAAAGATTTTTTGGATATTTTTATTATATTGGTCAATTGTGCTGATAATACTCGTTTTATCTGTTGCGTCGATCGGAAAAATAGTTTGAGAATCTATATCTAAGACAAATTCTTGATTGATAATATCACTAGGGTAGTCTTTATTGAAAACTCAATATCTGAATATAATCATAGAACTCTCAGTAGTAAGATGTATTTGAGACAAGCTTCTCACTGTCTTTGTGTTTTCTGTTGAAAATTCTAGGCTGGTTGTTAGTTTTTTATTTACAAATTGCTTTCGGTCTGATAATTCTTTTGCATCAGTATTATCTAATATATTCACATATCTGAGTCAGATTTTATTGATAGTCTTGATGTCCAGTGCATCGATGATTTTTTGTATAAATTCATCGACATCTTTTAGTAAATCTGAACGATCTTTATATTTTGTGTAGGTTATCCCTATATAAGACTCGGTTATTTTAATGCTTTTTGTCTTACTTGTATCCTGATATATCCGTTCAAAAGAATTTATAATTGTTCTATTGAGTTCATCTTTATCAAAATTATATTGAATCTCTCATTTTTTCACAGGAAGTTGTTTTACAATAGGGTATTTCGGTTTTAAAATTCAATCAATGATGGATATTTTATCAGCAGGAAAAGAAGGATAATCGATCCTTAATATAACATTCTTAAGTTGAGTTGCCCTTTTATAAAGAATTGGCTTTTCTTTACTCATAGTGTTCTTTAATTAGAAAAATTAACTTCGAATGAATGATATTTTTTTTATTTAGATAATCAATACAAAAAACTTTAGGCATCGAGTTGCCTTACTTATAAAGCATCTTCTTAAGCTTAATATTTAATGAGAGATTGTTTTCAAATTCCTCATAACTTCAATAGCAATATCTTTGTTATACTCTGCAACCATTCAAGGTAATCTGAAAATATCAATAAACCACCAGACAACGATTCATCATCAAGTAAGCCAAAATAGCCGTTGCATTCATCGTCTTTTGAGATAGCCGTAGTGAGAAGCAAACAAAAGGAGCAAGCACCCATAAGCTACTGCTAGAGATTTTTGTTTTCTTTTGTACTCTTCAACAAATTCTTCTTGTTTTTGAGCAGATAGCGTTGAAAGCTCATTTCTTACCATAGCTGGTAGACTTCTTGCAATAGAGGACTGAATGTAAAGTTTGTGTTCTTGTTCTTTGTGCATTGAAAGCAAATTAAGGAGGGTAAAAGATTATTTGTAGTAGAGGTTTGTGATGGAGTTCACTTTACGGTCGCTGATCCATAGGCACTCTTTACCAAGATTAGTTTCTTTACAGTAATGAGCACCAACATTGCTATCACTTATTTCTAAATCATAATCACTCTCAAAATGATTAAAGAGAGTTTTACTCATTCATTCAAAAGCATCTCTATCAGCAGTCTTATTGCAATCATACATAGAGAAAATCCAAGAGTTCTGTTTGCAAATTTGCCCCGCCTCTGATGCTTCTCGTTTGGTCTGCTCTGAAGATGAGTAGCTTATGAGAGGAATATCTTTTAAATTCGCGACAAAAGTTCACTCACAGTATTTTGCATCAACCGAACAAGTTATCTTGTCCGTTATAAAAAGTTGTGCCGTATCGATGCTGTTCTTTGGTACTTTGAAAATACTATAGGAAGTCTGTTCTTGCATAGTGACGAAAGGACTGACAGCTTTTCATACAACAGGTATAATTGACCCGCTTCACAGCTTGATATAAAAATATGGTTTCTTATCACCGACGCCTTCCAATATCTTTGAAAGATCCTTAGTCTTAATATTGGTTTTATCAAACCAGACCACTCACAAAACTTGGTAATCGGCGTTTGATACAACAGCCTTTTCATACGCAGTAATAAACTTATCAAATTTAATTGCTTGATAAACCTTGGTAAGTCACGACAAAGCATCAAAGCCACCACTCAGATCAATTTCTGAGTCTTTCTTAGCAATAAGCTCATCAAGTTTTGATCCAATCAAAGAGATGATCCAGTGATTTTTAGTTCAGGGCTTCAAGCTCAAGACAAGCGTTTTGACCTTCTGACTAATTGTCCTTGCTCTTTCAAGGTCAGACTTTACCAAGATTTCTAGTTGTGAGCCAAAGTTAGTTACCATCTTTTGATCGCTACTTGTTGGTTTGTAGTCCATAGCATAGCCTACAGAGACAACCAAAAAACAAACGAATAAAACAATGATTTTTTTCATAGGGTATAGAGGGTAAAAACATAAAAAGCCTTTTTTTCAAATACAAAAAAGGAGGCATAGCCGTAAATGGGTGCCTCGCAAGCAAACCACAACCCGAAAAGAGCTTTGCAGCAAACAGTTCGGTCGGCTATACCTCCTACTTTGTTCGCTACAAAAACATTGTGCATCAGATGCACTACTTTCGAATTGTGGTTTATGAATTGCCTGCGAGGCAATTTAAAGGTAATGATTCCTGCTATTTTTTCAACCCTTTAGAAGTTGTAGTGATTATTTTTGAGTCTATCTTTTCGTTCTGCTAAGTTCTCTCTACTTTTCCTTTGTTTCTCATAGCAAATTTTGAGTTTCTCAACGAGATCAAATTTTGCTTGATCTTCATCCGCCGTTGATCATCTGTTCCAACTCATAAAGGGTGATATGAAATCGAATATAGCTTGCATCTCGCCGATACTCACCATTGGTGGTACATACTTTCAAGTTTTTGTTACACTATCTTTCATCCTATGTCTCAGGTTCTTTTTCAGTGCCTGAGCATATTCAAGCAATATCTCCGTCAGCTCATCAAAAGCAAGCGAAAAATTCCTCTGCTGTTCGGTTGTTATTCTCGGTGACTTATAGGCTTTGTCCCAATACTCAGACCTTTCCTCACGCCATCCTTTGGTCTTATTCTTTGAATTTCCAGAAAGTGCCGTATTAGTGCCTATTTTGTGCCTTAGAAATTCTGAAACAGACGGCACATCACCTTTGATATACTCCTGCTTCATAGTGTCCCAATCGTGTTTGTCGCCCCCTCACACCTTTTTCGCCATTTCTTGTACTGTAAAATTGTAAAGTTTTTGCATTTATTTTGCACGATTTGTGCTTCATTTTGTCACCCCTCCCTTGCTCGTTTGATAGTTATTGACTTATGTTTCTATTTTGACCCCACGACAAAAAGGGGCTGTTTTTGTGTCTGATTTTGTCGCTAGTTTTGACAATTTACTTGTATTGTTTTTCTAAGATCAAAAAAACCTCTGACTATCTGTAGAGTAGAGGTTTGAGTTGAGTCTTCAATATCTTTTAGGTTAAATTTTAAGTATTACTTATGTATGTAGCTTAATGGAGATTTTATAGATAAGTAATATTTTGGATAATGATAAGTAAGTTGAAGAGAAATGTGAGAGAAAACATTGATAAATAAGGGTGTTTTATGTGTCTTGCTGATAAGTAATGTTTTGGACAATGATAAGTAAGTTGAAGAGAAATATGGAAGAAAGTGTTGATAAATAAGGGTGTTTTATATGTCTTACTGATAAGTAATGTTTTGGACAATGATAAGTAAGTTGAAGAGAAATATGGGAGAAAGTGTTGATAAATAAGGGTGTTTTATGTATGCTATTGATAAGTAAAGTTTTACTTAATGATAAGTAGTGATATGAACAATCAAATAAAAATTCCAGATCCTTTGTGGGGAAGTGATCTTGCCAATATTATTTTAGACTTGGAAAAGTTGAGGTCTAAGCAGTTATCAGGAACCGTTCCTCCCTATATTTTTTTTCAATTAAAAGAGATATTTCATATTATGGAAACTTTAGGATCTGCCAGAATAGAGGGAAATAATACGACATTAGCTGAATATGTAGAAAAAATTATTGAAAAAAAACTATCTGAAGAAGAAAAAAACCAGGAAATCCAAAATATAGAAAAAGCAATGAGCTTTATTGAGGATAATACATTAGAAAGAACCGCAATAGATCGTGCCTATATTTCACAATTACATATGATTATTACAGAAAACCTCTCGGTAGAGGGGTCAAAAAATCCTTGAGATTTAAGAAAAGTGAATGTAACTATTACAGGGTCGAAGCATACTCCACCTGATTTTAAGGTTGTGCAAGATTATTTCGATGAATTTGTTAAATTCACTAATTCTTCTCACAGAGAACAATATCAACTATTAATGGTGGCTATAGCTCATCATCGTTTTGCCTATATTCATCCATTTGATAATGGTAATGGTAGAATGTGAAGAGTGCTTACATATGCTTTCTTAATAAAAATGTGATTCCAAGTAAAAAAATGAAGAATTATAAATTCTTCAGCAATATTTTACTCTAACAGGCAAAAATACTATGATATGTTAGCAAAAGCAGATTCGTTAAAAGATAATGATATTTTAAGTTGGTGTGAATATTTCTTGCTTTGACTGAAGAATGAGATTGAAAAAATCGATAGTTTACTCCAATGAACATATGTAAGAAGTAATATTTTAATACCCACAATAGATTTTGCCCTAGAGAGGGAACATATAACAGATAAAGAACATAAAATATTGAGCTATCTTATTAATTCTAAAGATATGACAATCAAAGCAGAGGAGCTGAATAAATTTTGAATAAATAATTCGGTACAAAAATCTCGTACCATAGCACAGCTAAGAAAGAAGGGAATAGTTAGTTCTATAACCCCTAAGGGAAGGATTTATACTATTAACTTTGTAAATAATTACTTGTTGAGATGAATTATGCATACTTTAGAGAAGTTATGATTTATATCTGATTTCTTGAATAGTAAATGAAAACAGTAAAAAATATTACTTGTTCAATACTTATGCTCTTATAGAGCAGAGGACTCGAAGTCGGTCAAACCGTAGATAACTTTTTGCTTTTCTGAGAGCCTGTTTTCTAGTTGCTTTCAATCTGTCATTTCATTAACATAAAAACGCATTAGTTGGGAAATATACATAAAGTTGGCTTTTCATAACACATTATGGTGTAAGTGTTCAAATAGGCTCCGATTGTCTCCAGATGACTGTAATTGTGTTCTCAAATATCTTTAGTATGTAGGAATAAACTACTAAATGGTAGTGTTCAGTAAGTTCCCGTCGAGAAATCGATTGGAATTTTTTTACTGAACAAAAGTCTCAATAACATTTGTTTCTGGTCTATGGTTCAATTCTTTCGTATGTAGTAAGGATTTGAGAGTATTTCAAATGCCAAATCCAACACTTTTGTTATTTCTATACTTGTTTCAATCTGTTTCAACTGTTCTGTAAGTTTTAATCTCTTCAGTTCACACTCTTCAATTTTTTGCTCTATTTTCTTTTGTACGATAGAAGAGCTGGAGCTTGCAAGAGAGTTGAGAAGATTATCAATTTCTCCTTGTGATTTATCAATGTCTTTCTGGATATTTTTTGTACTAAGCTTTTTATCTTGTTTTCTTTGCTCGTACTCTTGGGAAATCAATATTTTCATAAATCCTAAGAACTGTTTGTCGATTCATAGCTTTTGCAACTCTTCATTCATCGCTGTGTGGAGTTTTACTGCTTGGATAGATTTTCCTGAGTGAATACACTTTTTATTGAACTGATAATATGGTATTTGTTTTCAATTTCTGCTCCTTGATTTTCCAGAAGTAAACAACAATTCACAACATCCACAAATAATAAATCATCTCAAAGGGTATTCATCATTGATGATTTTTGTTTCATGTGTGTAGGGTCTTTTTCAGAGTAGTTTTTCTTGTATTTTCTGATATGTTTCTAAGTCTATCAATCATTCATGCTTTCATTTTCTCAATGAAACATCTCGTTGTTTTTTCACTATTCAGTCTTTGTCTCTTGTGATTCTTTTGTATTCAATATAGCCAGCATAAAGAATATTTGTCAAAATTCTTTGAGCAAGTGAGGTATGTACTTTGGTTGTGTCTTTTCTTTTTTTCTTGTATCTTCTCAAATCTAGTCCCTTTTTCTCTAAGAAATGAGCAACTTCTTTGACGCTATTGAGTAATCAATTCGCATATCAGAGCAAAGCTTCTTGGATTATGCTTGCGTTTGGTTCATCCTGTACAAGTATTTTTCATCCTACTGGTGCTTTTTCTGTTTTGTATCACAAGGGATAGTCTCGTGGTCGGTATCAATCAAGTAACCTTGCTTCTTGTCTATTGATGACTTGGTGTTGGTTGTTTCTCCTGAAATATTCAGAGTAAATAGCCATAATTCACTCAATCATTTTTCCTGCTGGTGTATCTTCAAATTTCATGTTTACTGTCTCATACTTTACTCATCTTTTCACAAGTCATTTGGTAAGTTCGAGATGAACCTGATAATCTCTTGCAATTCTACTAATATCATCAACAACAAATACATTCACTGGTTTGTCTGGATTCTCCTTATTGGTAACATCGATGAACTCAAAAAGCTTATTCAATCAGGGTCTATCTAAGTCTCATCCAGTAAAAGCATCCTGAAAAACATTGATAACACTATATCAATTTCTTTCGCAGTATTGTCTACAAGCAACCTCTTGGCTGTTGAGTCATCATCATTCTAGCTGTCATTTTGATGAAACCCTACAATAAATTATCGCATTTTCAGCTGTTAATCTCATTTTGTCTTATTGATATTAAATAATGAAAAAAGAGGCTACTCTTGAGCCTCCTTTTCAGCAAAATCCATAATAATTGAGGATATTCTCTTGCATTCAATAATAAAGGTATCAAGTTCTTCATCATTCATTCAAGAGGCTAGTTCTCACAATAGAGATCTTGCCTGTGAAGTGTCCATTTATATGCCCAATAATCCTTCTTTCATTTTGATTTGAAGGATGACTTGTAGAAAATCCTCTGTGAGGATAATGTAAAAGTATTTATTCTAATAATAATTTCAATAAGCTATTCTCATTTACCTCTTTTGGCATAAAATGCTTATTAAAAGATCAGATCAATTCATAGCAAAATACAATTTTGTTGAGTCTCAAGGTACTTTACACAAGTATAAGAATGATATTTGGCGCTCTATACAACCCACCCTCAAAAGCTACTGAATTGATGAGGCATATTTTCAGAAAACATCTGAGGAGCTTTGAATAGAACTTTGATTGGCTGGAATAATTTTGATCTTTCTTTTTAGGGATGTTTCGTATAGCTACTCGCATTCTGTTGCAAAGACTCTTATTCAAAATCTAATATATCAATACTCTGATTTCAAATTTCTCTTGGAATACTATATTTTCAATGCCGTTAATTTCCGTAATGATGTATTTATTTTAGTTTGAGACTGATGATTTATTGAAATAGTAGACTGAAATGAACTTAAACAGAACAAATCAAAACTTTCTAGCACAAAAGGGTTAAGAAAATTCTATCTCAATCATTATCTCAATATCGTTTATAACTGGGCTATTGCTAGTTGAATTGATAACGAGTATTTGACTGATTTTTCTTTTCAAAAGGTATTGGAGCTAGTAGAACGTCTATGATTGAGGCAATATACTGCAAAGAAAGACGGTAAGTTTTGGAAGATTAAGGGTTCAAGAGTATGATCTAAGGATGATTTACGAAAAACTTGGGTAGAGGATGAAGCGTTTCTATTCTGAAAGATTGGTTATGAGTTTAGGGATGGTAAAAAATGGCAAACCTTTCAGGAGTTTTCGATTAAGATAGATGAGAAATGAAACTTTATAAAAGACTATTCATAAAGCAAACTTGTGCACTCAGTAGGGGAGTATGTTTTGATCTCTTTCAAGCAATTATTGCTGGCATTTACTTCAGCATTATATCTTTCAATAGACTTGCATATTCCATTTTGAGACTCTTGAATACAGTCAATACCATCTGAATAACCGCTGAGTTGAAGTTTTGAGTCAATGCACTGTTTCCTTTCTATCTTTGATTTTTCCACATTTTTCATACACTTATTATATCAACTTTTTTCTCTTTTTTCTTCAAGTTTTTGTTCAGGTGATTGATTAGAGCAACCAGCTAGTACGATACCACAAAGCAAAAGTAGAAAGAATAATTTTTTCATTAGAGTATAATAATTAAGATATAAAGTATTAGTTACAATATGAGCTATCTACATAAGTTTTATTTCAATTATTATTGTAGTAATAGCATCCTCATCTCGGACCTGTATAGTATGTGTTAGCATCAAAATCAGTATCAGTTTCTGTAATGTCTTCTTCTATTTCGTTATTATTTGTTGATGGGACGATAGCTGGCTCTTCAATGACTGGCGAGATAGCTTTAATGACCTCTGAAAGTATCATATGAATCCTGATATTTTCTTTATAAGCTTCACTAATCGTGCTGAGCTGAGAAATATAGCTAGAACGTTTACTTTCGCCTTTTTTTGCTATCAATTTCTCTACTGCTTTGGTAATGGCAATAACGATTTTCTGATCTTGTTCATTAACTTGATAAGAAACTATAATTTCATCACTTGCAAATGCAGTACCAGACCACTGAGAAACTAAAAATAATGTAGTAAAAGCAATAATTGTAACCAAGGTAGATTTTTTCATAGGGTAAACGAGAAAAAATAAAAATTTTTTAAATACAAAAAAGGACGCATAACCCGTAAATGCGCCTTCGGAAGCAACAACCCGATTTTTCACAAAGGATAGTCGGTCGGGCTATACGTCCAACTTTATCCTTTACGAAAAATCTTAAGTCTCATGGAGACGGGTTGTTTTTTAATTGCTTCCGAAGGCAACAAAAAATCTATACGGATTGTATGGGTTTTTACAATTAAAAAAACCTCACAAATTACTTCTGTGAGAGATGATTACAAAGAAATACGAAAAATTTTTGCTCTAAAATGGCTTTCTATCATTAAAAATTTCCTCAATTTCGTTGGAAAATGTCACTTGGAGTGGTTGGTTCTTCTGTTGGTGGGATTTCCTTTCAATATGTCGCTCTTTGTCTCTTCTCCAAAAATCGCAGACTCATTTTTGAATCTCCCTTCCTGATTGCTTTCAGAATGTTCTTTTTTGCTAAGATGAAGATGAGGTTCTTAGCTTGCTCTATTTTGTCAGAAAAGTCCTTATCTTCTTTGAGATGTCTATAAAAGGTATCTCTGGAAATTCCAGCATAAGAACAAGCCTCACTGTCAGTAAAATCATTCTTAAAGCCATCTATGAGTTTTCTGACAGTTGAGTTATTGAGTTTGGTTGGTCTTCAGGTTTTGGACATTATTCTCCGGTAAATTGATGATAGGGTTAAAATCATGATCTACTGTTTTTTCTGAGTCTTGAATTTCAACTTTTTTTTCAAGTAACTTTAGTTGTTCCTCAAATATTGTTATTTTGCCTGTTAACTCGGCAATTTTGTTGTTTATTTTAGTGACAGAAGGATTGTTATAATCGCCCATTGTGACTAATATGATTCAAATAAGAACTCATAAAATCGCTGCGATGTGATATTTTTCTGGTGGTGGAGAGTACTCATCATTGATTCGCTTAGAAGCAACTATGTGAATAAGGAGCACAAACCAGATTAATAGAGATGCCAGAATTATAGTAAAGCCACTTAAACGTAACAAATCAGTTATTTCAGTTAATATTTTTATCTCTATCGAAATAAATGTGAAAATAGAGATAAAAATACCAGACATGGTAATGAAATCAGTTTTATTCTTAGATAGTGCTTTTACATTTTTAGTTACATTTTTCGTCAATTGCTTTAGGTTCTTTTCAATCTTTTGATTTTTAGTGTCTAAGATTGATAAGTCATTTGTAAGCTTTTCAACTTGTTCTGCGTACTGTTTAATAACTATATCACGGAAGTCACTACTGTTGTTGGCTATCAAAGGTCAAGACGCCTCTATGCTTCAGAATTCAAGATTTATATTGGGCAAAAAAGAGGATGATCACAGACTTTGATCCTCATCAGAACTAGTAGGATGTAAACCTTCTTCTATCATTGCTTTGAAATAACATTACCAAAATTTTTAATGGAAGCATTGAGATCATCTTGAACTATCTGAAAAAAGCCCTTTAAAAATTCTTTATCAATAGTAGTGTTTTTCTGAGGCTTTGTGTTAAGGTCAAAGTCAATATGGTTTACGAATTTTTGGATTGGTTTGCTATCCTTTCATAAAAAATGAATTATACTATTTGAACCAGCTCCAAAAATATAATTATATTTATATTCTCTTGTGTTAATTTCTTTACTGTTTTGTCTGTCATACCTAAAATATGTTTGTGGCTTATCTGTATTTGAAAGAAATATTTCATTGAATTTTGAAGAAAATACATGCTCGAAAGACTCATCACTTTCTAAAGAAAGGATCCTTACTACACATCAAATCCATCAGATGGACAAGGAATTATTATCGAAAAGTATATCAAAGGTTTTAGAAACTTTTGAATTAAGAAAGGTATTAATATGACTTTCTGCTTGAGTATGTTCCTCCATTATCTTGTTAAGGTTATTCTCTGAAAAGAAAATAGAGATTCTTTCAGGAGAAATTGTCATCTCATTATGAATTTGATCTTTAATGCTCATCATGGGAATACTTGCAGGTGCGTTTTTAGGGACTGGTATTAACATCTGTTGTCAGTCAAAGATCTTTTTAAACTTAGAAAGAAAAGAAGAGTATTCTGATTGTGGTAGAGAAAAATTCTTTAAAGAAAAAACAAACTGGATATTTGAGATCATAAAATCATTTAGTTCCATGATATAATTTATTGGAGAAAGTTATAAAATAAATCCACTCTAACGAAAGGAAAGTAAAATTCAAACGTACTGACAAAATTGTGTTTTAATACTGAAATATCTTCAGAGTCTCTTTCAAACTCCCTGAATCCATAAAGGATTTTCTGTTTTTCACTAAATCTGTCCTCAATGTTGAATTGAGGGTTAAAATCCTTAGAATACCAGTGTATTAGTGAAACTATAGAAGTAAACCTTGTTCCCTTAATAAAACTATAGATCTGTTCAAAGTGTTCCCTATTAAGTCCAAAAACGGTTCAAATAAGCCAAAAAAATAAAAAAACTGACATCGAGTCAGATTTTTTTTATGTATAAACAAAGACAGTTATTTGATCGTCTTTTCTGGTATTGTATTAGTCGTGCAAAAATGTTAATTTTGACTCCAGAGTACTAGAGATTGATAAAATTTCTTCACGATTAGTATGGGTAAGCGCGTAATAGACGACAGAGTCAGGGATTTCAGGATATGTTCTAATTTTGTCTCCAATATTCTTTTCCTGAATGTAATCCCAAATATATTCATTCTGAGAGAATCACTCGGTTCCTGTAAGTCAGAGGAGTGTAACGGTATTTGTGATCTTAGGGAACACACATTTATGAAGAGAAAAGTGTTCTCTGGTTTTATGTATGGAAGGTCTAGTATTTGTCCATATATCAGTGATGCCTTTAATGAGATCAATCCCAAATGCTTTTTCATATCATAAGATAAGCGGGCCTCAAGGAAGTCTTGCGGCTATTTCAATTAATAGAGGACCATTCTCAGATATCCTTAATTCACAGTGGAATCAGCAATTATCAAACCTTAAAGCTTTGATAATAGTGAGAACATATTCTTGAGCTGACTTCAAATCAGTCTCACTGAGTTGCGCAGGAATGATACTTCAAATTTGTGTAAAATAAGGTTCTTTTCACATGAAAAACTCGACTGATCCAGCGAATGTGACTTCTCAATTATATATTAGTCAATCAAGACTTATTAATCTTCATGGCAGATATTCTTCAAGAAGCATTTGTCAAGAAAAATTCTTAAATACTTCTTCTGTTTTTAAGCTTGTTGATGCCTTAACTTTTTGTATTGTAGTAATTACATCGTATTCAGAGTTTAACATAATAACTCACTGACTTGACGATCAATAGAGAGGTTTGATAACAGAGGGAAATCAAAACGAACAAACTTTTTGATAAAACTCAGGATCATCGAGATGTATAGAACAAAATTTTGGCATTTTAATATGAGCTCTTTGGCAAAATATTCTCATTAATAGCTTGTTTTGTGAGCTTCTTCTTGCACCTACTCAACTGATGTTTGGTAATCAGAGCGCACCTGCTAAGTCTGCAGTTTGTGTCACAGTTGCTTCCCAAAAAGTTCCTATTCAATCAAATGTAATATTTGAAGAGTTTATAAAAATACTGACATCTGCAAGTAGGAGCACGCTATTATATGTGTCAGTGAGAATAAATCTTTCTTTTGGAATAATCTCTGAAAGTCGTTTTGGATAGGTCGTTGCAGCAATATAAAGTTGATATCATAGTCTCATGATTTTTTCAAGAAGGGGTCTTTTATAGTGTGATCAGAATTCGACAATGAGTATCTTTTTCATCGTAATTGAGTGTTATAAACAACAGGTCTCATCAATCTTTATAAGTTGATTTTCACAATCTATAATGCAATTAACTCCATATGGAATAGTTAACATTGGATCTGTATGACCAAAATCCATGTTCGTGATTATTGGGATATCAAGCTGTTCTTCATCTCTGATGATTTTTAGAAGTATATCATCATAATTTATTTGAGATCAATCCTTGTCTATTTTTGATCTTCAAAAAAGAATTCACTTTGAGTGTTTGAGAATTCACTGTGAAGCATAGTTTCTGAGCCAATATTTTACCTGATCTTCAGTGGGTAGTTCTTCAGAGGGTTCAAGAAAGAGAATAGTATCTTTCCATTCTGATGAGTCTGGCCATATTGTAGTAGATTTAGCAAACTCAAGTACTTCTAAGCAACCTCAAAGCAATCTTCACGACCATCTGCCCTTTCAATGAATCCATCTTGGTCAAGTTGCTATTTCTCTTTTGCGTAGAGTATGCTGATTTTTAGGATTAGACCAAGACAAGTTTTCACTAGTCCGTTCATCTTTATTAGGTAGTAATGGTCACACAATACCATTAGAAAATATCGTGTGTTCTAATCACTGAACCATGTAAGGGAATAATCATCAATTTTCTCCAAATCATGCCATGATTGAAGGTCCATAGAAAGATGTAAGTCCCGCCTTAAAACACATAAAATGCAAAATGGTTGTATCTGAGTATCCTAGAACTACCTTAGGATTATTTTTGATGATCTCGAAATCTATAAAAGGTAGAAGTCTAATAGAATCTTCTCATCAAATTGAAGTAAAAATTCATTTCACTGCCGGATTTTTAAATGCATTCATTAAATCATCAGCTCTCGCCTGAGGATTATTCTCAAGCCAAGACGCGTCTTTGAATGTGTGCTCTCATTCTATCACTCTTAGTCAAAATCACTCCTCAAGCTGTTTTTTTCCAGCTTCATATCTTTCTGGGAAAGTATGAGGGCCACCTCGAGAAAGGGAAAGAACGCAAATTGTATCTCCTCTCTTAAGACAAAAAGGTTTAATCATTTTTTTTATTATAATTCTTAAAATATTGTAGAAGTTTGTCTGGGTCTGATTGAGTTAAAAAAATAGCCTCTATCTGATCTTGCGATAATTTGAGTTCCAAGGCAAGTTGCTGAATTTTCTTCAGTATTTTTGTCATAATATGGCCTCTTCATCTATTTTCAGGGACTATTCAAAAACCATGTAATTCAAAAAGAAGCTGAAATAGGTCTATGAGCCTGATTGTTTGAGGTTTCTTTAAATCAGGAAAATGTTTCTCTAAATTATTTCCTATATTGCTAAAATAAACTTGATGTATTTCTCTATTATTGAGAATACTTAACATTGTTTCTATTCAAAATCAAAAACATGCAAATGATGATTTTCAATCGATTTTTAGTATAATAATATTTCCTATTTCTTCGTATTGACTACCACTATTAAGCATAATTGAAGCTCACTCTCAAGTGAGACTGTCAGAAAAAGTATCCTTTTCACCTGTAATAGTTTTTGATCAAAACTTTCGATTATAATATTCATAGGGATGATCCATATTTTCTAGTGCTGAATCTTGTCGGTATAACTTATGTATTTCATGGTCATTAGAAAAGGCAATTTTAAATCTTGATAATGGGATTAGGGTTCATAAAAACTCAATGATGTCACCACAAAATGAATTATATTCTTCTATTTCTACAAATATTCATGGCATAGTAAATAAACTCATATATTCAGGTATTTCGCTATTTTGTTGAGTTAAATTCTGAGTTCTTAAGCAACGTTGTATGCAAAAGAATTTTCAAGCAAAAGAATTATTTTTGATCTGGGAGATGAGATTTATAACAGCAGAATTTGTATATAATATGCTACTGTGGTCACTGGGAACGAGCCCTTCAGGATTAACATATTTGTAGCCTTTCTCTTGAAAAAAAACTCTAGTATAATTTTCCACGAACTTCTTACTTTCACTTGGAGCAAAACCGCTCATTTCATCAAGTGTCCGTCAAAAGCGAATTTGGTTAGATCAGATAATGGCGCTTCTACTATTATAGTCAGATACTGGCTTATTCATATTTATTATGAAAGTCTATAAATGTTCTAGATGCAACGGGACCATTACTATTCTGATATTTTCACTCATAAAGCTTAATATCTCAATGTGTTTTCCAAAATGAAACTTGTCATAAAAGCATTCCAGGATAAAGTGTGATTGGTAAGGTGGCATAGAGTTGAAAGGTAGTAGTTCAAATTGAACCGATATCAATTAAATCAGCAGTTATGTGAACAAATAATCACATTCTGGCAATAGAAGACTTATTATGAATTATCGGTACATAAGAAGAACTTCAAATTTTTTCTAAACTTGATCATAAAAGAAAGTCACCTTTGTCCATGAAAATTGGACTTTCGCGCGAAGCTATAATTGTCTCATAATGATTATCTTTTTGGGGATCTATAACTTCATCTGTATATCTAATAAAAGTATTGCCCAATGTTAAATCATAGGAATTTGTTGAAATGTGAGCTGAGTTAAAGGGACTAATTGTTATTCTTCCAGCAGAAACTTCATGCAAAATTTGTTTGCCAGTGAGAATCATTGTATTAGTGAAGTGAAAGTAAAGATTCTTGTGGATTATCAAACTTATTATAGAGTCCATCATAATGAATAACTTCTCATTGATTTACCCAAAACGAAACCTGGCCTATCTTCATATATGGATAGATAATAAATGGTTTAGTAGAGACCAGTTCTAATGTCCATTTATGGCAAGTGCCTGTGTGTCCAATATTGGCTGATAATTGAAGGAATAGTCATAATCTTCCCATTGAACTTCTTCCAATAAGTGAAATCATATATTTTGAAGAACCAATTGTTTCAAAGGTTGCAGCAAGATATAGTTGATGTGGAACCAATTTGTATCATGTTTCTGGAATTTCTTCTTCGAAAAAAAAATGTTTTTCATTGTCTATGTAATCAAACTTTCTCAATCTATTTCCCAGTCTATAATTATAACTATTGGGATTTATCTGAGAAATATCAAATGGTTCAAGAATAATATTCTTATTTTGAACCTCTTCTATGATTTTGGATCATGTAAGTATCATAATATTGTGTGATTTAATTAGAATAATTCTACGAACCTATTCGGATATGTTTTCTTTCTATACCTGAGTATTAGTGTAGAATAGTCTTGATATGGTCTCATCAGATTACATGCTTCTCTGATTGCTAACAATCTATTATATATAAGATTATAAACCTGCTGATCATTTACTAGATTGCGGGTACAAAAACTGTTCGCTGTATCTGCACAATATTTTTTAAGTTCATCTGCTGATTCAATAATTGGTTTCTTTCTATTTTCATATATGATCTCAAAATCTCTATAAAGCGACATAACTTCTTTATAACTCCTAAGAGTTGGCTGTATACCAATAGTTCTTTTGAAAAAATCAAGACTCTCAGTTGAAGGTGTACCAAGACCACTTCAATAAAAAGGAGAAACAAGTAAAATTCAATGTTCATCAAAAAATCATATGCATTTTGCTATCATTGCTTGAGGATCTGTAAAGAATCAAAGCGATGCTCAAAGAAGTATATGTGAGAATTTTTCATCAAAGTTTTGTTCTAAACTATTCCCATGTATATATTTGATGGGGAGAGAAGGAGTATAGAAATCTTTGTTATATTGGGCAGACTCTACAGAATACTTAGAAATGTCGACTCAAATACCTGAGCATCAAGAAAGATATGAAACCTCCCTAAGCGAGAATCAAGTTGTGCAAGCGATATCGAGAAGATGAGATTTCTGAGTAATTTGTCAGAATTGCACCCACTCATTAAGTGTAACAAAAGATCATGGTAATACATTCCATTGATTAATAATGCCAACAAAATCTACATAAGAGAGTCATTCTATGAAGTTTAAAGTGATATTATTCGACATAATAGTAATTATATAATATAAGCTTATGTAAGACTCTAACTATCTTAGTGTTAATCACAACTCAGAATTGATCTTTTCTCTCATGGTGAAGTACATTAAGTTGACTTCATCGTTAGTGAGAGTTCTATCTATAGATCTAAAAGTTATTCTATAACTAACGCTCTTATGGTCTGGTCAAAACTTACCTTGCCCATCCCATTCACTAGTTTTTTCAATTTTCTCAATGAGTTCCTGTCAGTTGTCTCTCATGAGTTCTGTAATCTCTCTTTCATCATAACTATTGGGAATGATAATTGAAAAGTCTCTACTACTGGCGGGAAATTTACTTACTTCTTCGTATTGTTTTTCAAGTGTTCCTCGTTGTGTAGTGATTCTTGAATCCTCAGACCAAAAAATCCTGATATCAGGTATATTCTTTACTGGCATTGCAATTCTTTCAACTCAGATTCCAAATGCCCGTCAATTATATTTTTCAGGATCTAATCAGAGAGATTGGAGTACATTAGGATGAACCGTTCCAGAACCTAGTATTTCAAGCCATTGGCCATTATAGAGTACATCAATTTCCATTGAATTCTCGGTGTAAGGAAAATGATCATCTCTAATCTGATAAGTAATTTCATTTCAAAACAATGCTTTAACATTTTCAATGAGGACATTCTTCAAATCATCCTTTGTGATGATGTGCTTTGCCTTTTCAACTATTCTTAATCCATCAATCTGATGAAATACTTGGTGATGTGTTGCATCCACATCATCAACTCTATAGACCTTGCCCCGAGATAACGCCGAAACAGCTCATTCAGTTCTTAGTTTTTCTAGTACTTGAGGTTGTTTAAGGTAAGAGTCTCGCATGACGGAAATATGAGGTCTGAGAATGAGACTATCTTTAGCTCATTCATCTCATTGAATATAGTAGGTATCGCTCTTTTTTCTTGCTACATGATCCTTAGGGAAATTGAAATTATCGAATGTTTGTTCTATACTCACTACCTCTGGTGCGAATACTCTATCAAATCATTCATATATACTCGCTTTGGTTATACGATCAATGATTTGTTTGATGGGATGTCATTCAATCTCACTTAAATTTGGCATAGTATAAATTCTTAAAAGACGCATTAAACGAGCCTTTTCTTTCTCATCAGTAATAGTAGAGATCATTTCTTTTATTTCATTGAATATTATTTCATCTTTTCAATGTATTTTATAGACATTTGCAGATAAAGTTTTTGCAAGAGGTGAAGAATCTTCTTCACTATTTTGAAGATTATCGATCTCTTCAAGAGATTTGTTGTGATGAATATTTATTTTATCCGACATTGTGTAAAATAGTGAAAATGTAAAGAATAATGAGAAGTTATATATTCGAATTATTTTGTCAACATAAATCTTGCAAGTCTTAATCATTTACTTTCTTGAGTCTTTACTCATCCCTTGAGAGCATTTACCTGATTAGCTTTGATTTGTTTCTGTG
>CALMTC010000018.1 GCA_937872535.1 uncultured bacterium | reverse complement strand
GAACAGCCCAACCCTTGGGACCTTCTACAGCCCCAGGATGTGATGAGTCGACATCGAGGTGCCAAACGGTTTCGTCGATATGAACTCTTGGAAACCATTAGCCTGTTATCCCCGGAGTAGCTTTTATCCGTTGAGCGGATTCCCTTCCACATGGAAAATCCGGATCACTTTCACCTAGTTTCCTATCTGTTCGGTCTGTAAACCTCACAGTTAAGCTTGCTTTTGCGAATATACGTCCAGTACGGTTTCCATCCGTACCAAGCAAACCTTTGTACGCCTCCGTTACTTTTTAGGAGGCACCCGCCCCAGGTAAACTGTCAGGCTGGCAATGTCCCCCGCTATGCGGGGTTAGTAATGCTACATACAATAAATGGTATCTCACTGACGACTCCACACGACCAAAGTCGTGACTTCAAAGTCTCCCACTTATGCTGAGTATCATAGGCCACATTACAATACCAACTTACAGTAAAGCTTCACAGGGTCTTTCCGTCTAACTGTAACTATCCGGCATTTTTACCGGAAGTGTAATTTCACCGAGATTAAGAATAAGACAGTATGGAGATGGTTATGCCTTTCATGCGGGTCGGAACTTACCCGACAAGGAATTTCGCTACCTTAGGACCGTCATAGTTACGGCCGTCATTGACCAGTGCTTAACTCACGAGCTTGCACAAGCGAGCTTAACATTCTGGCATTGGACAGGCATCACCCTCTATACATCCACTTACGTGTTAGCAGAGAGCTGTGTTTTTGATAAACAGTCCCCCCCATTTCTTTCGCTGCGACCCTGTATTTCTACAGGGCAGGACTTATCCCGAAGTTACGTCCGTTAATTTGCCAAGTTCCTTATTCATTAATTGTCTCGATTACCTTCGTATTCTCAACGTGCCTACATGTGTCTGATCTCGGTACGAGTTGATAAAAAATTAACGCTAGTGGGTTTTCTTGACACCAGAACGATGCGAATCGATCCATTGCTGAACCTCTTATTCGACACTCAACTTGAATATACTGCGGATTTTCCTACAGCACACTTTCGATAAATCGAAATCGCTTTATGTCTTAAACTCAAATCCTTAATGAGCTCGCACAAATCCCAATGTGTTACCACTTCACTCTTTTATCAAGTACTGGAATATTAACCAGTCATCCATCGACTGCGCCTTTCGGCTTCATCTTAGGTCTCGACTAACCCTACGTTGATGAACATTGCGTAGGAATCCTTAGGCTTTAGGTATACTGGATTTTCGCCAATAGTCGTTACTTATGTCAGCATTTTTACTTCTTTTTAGTCCACCAGTGTTCACACACTAGCTTCACCCCTAAAAGAACACTCCTCTACCACCTCTTGTTTACACAAGAGATCTTCGAATTCGGTGGATAGCTTAAGCCCCGTTACATCTTCAGCGCATCTCCGCTAGTCCAGTGAGCTGTTACGCTTTCTTTAAAGGATTGCTGCTTCTAAGCAAACCTCCTGGATGTCAATGCAGAAACACATCTTTTTACACTTAGCTATCTCTTGGGGACCTTATTCAGAAATCTGGGCTGTTACCCTTTTGACTACGGAACTTCAATCTCGCAGTCTAACTCCATAATTTTCCTTAGAGCATTCGAAGTTTAACAGGGTTTGGTAATGTCTCTCGACACCCCTAGCCCTATAAGAGCTCTACCTCTCTAAGATCATAATTACAGGCCAACCCTAAAGTTGTTTCGAGGAGAACCAGCTATCACGATATTCGATGAGCTTTTCACTCCTACGCACAGGTCATCGGAAGGACTTGCAGCTCCAAACCGTTCGGACCTCCCCCCGACTTTCATCGAGGCTCATCCTGCCCATGCGTAGCTCATATCGTTTCGGGTCTATTGATAGCAACTTATCGCCCTATTCAGACTCGGTTTCCCTACGGCTCCAGTACAGAGTACCTTAACCTTGCTACTACCAATAACTCGCTGACCCATTCGTCAATAGGTACGCGGTCACTCCATAAAGAAGCTCCCACTCCCTTGTGAGCCAAAAATTTCAGAATCTATTTCACTCCCTTTCCAGGGTTCTTTTCACCTTTCCCTCGCGGTACTATTCGCTATCGGTGTGAAAAAGTATTTAGTCTTAGACAGTGGTCTGCCCAGATTCATGCCAAATTTCACGTGTTTGACATTACTTGGGTACAATAACTAGAGACTACACCATTTCACTTAAGGGACTATAACCCTCTATGGTCAGCTTTTTCACACTGTTCTGTTATGATGTAATTTTGTAACTCTAGGAAGCATCCCTAACTGCTTCGCTATTGCCCCTCAACCCCATATGAGCAACGGTCAGGACCTTGACACTCATATAGTTTGGACTCTTCCCCGTTCGATCGTCACTACTAAGGGAATCTCTTACGATTTATTTTCTTCATGGTACTGAGATATTTCACTTCCCATGCTTGCTATCCATTTCGGACATTCTGTAATACAGAATAGGTTCCCCCATTCGGAGATCCCCGGCTATAACGGTTACTGGCACCTTACCGAGGCTTATCGCAGCCAATCGCGTCCTTCTTCAGCTTTTTCACCCAAGGCATTCATTTTTGGCTCTTAAATAGACTTGTATGTCTTCCAAAAAAATAATACATTTGTATGTTAATGTTCGTTTCATTACGATTTTGATCTCGTAACCACCACTATAATAAAGTGAACACAAATTTCAAGACTTTTTTCAAGAAAATTTACTTTCTTTTATTAAATCTTTTTTTGAGCACTTATTATTTATATTTTTGCTGTGGCGTGGTGCTTGTATAATTATTTGCCAATTCATTGTCAATACATTTTTTCAGAAATAATACTTTTTTTGGTTGTTTTTGTTTTTGCGTTTATTACATATGTATGATATGCTATGTTTGAGAACCAGAAGAAAAACTTTACTTTATGATAAGAAGAAATAGATGTCATTAGCAACGAAATACCGTCCCCAAGATTTTGATACAGTCGTCGAGCAAAAACATATATCAGATATATTGAAAGCTCAGATAATAGAAGGAACTCACGGAAACAATTATATTTTTTTTGGAGCAAGAGGAACTGGGAAGACAACCACTGCTAGAATCGTAGCCAAGGCTCTTAATTGCATCAATACTCGTGATGGAAATCCTGATAATAGCTGCGAACACTGTTTGATGATTAATGAGGGAAAAACTTTTGATGTGATTGAAATTGATGCAGCTTCTCATACTGGAGTTGATAATGTAAGAGAAGAAATTATCGCCAAAGCGACATATCAGCCAGCCAACCTCAGAAAAAAAGTCTACATTATAGATGAAGTCCATATGCTTTCGAAATGAGCTTTTAATGCTCTTTTAAAGATCATGGAAGAACCACCTGAATATCTTATCTTTATACTAGCGACAACCGAAATCAACAAAATTCCTGAGACAATCATTTCAAGATGCCAGATTTTCAACTTTAAAAAGATTCATATCACTGAAAATATTGCAAGACTCAAAGAAATATGCATTCAAGAAAAACTTTCTTATACAGATGAAGGGCTCGAAATTATTGCAAAACTCTCTGAAGGCTGTATGCGTGATTCCATCAAATATCTCGATCAAGTAAGCGTCCTTTGAGATGTCAATCTTACCAATTGTGTGCAATTTCTGGGAGTATCATCAACTCATCATATTGCCGATTTTTTGGAAGCACTCAAACATAAATCTAGCACGAAAGCTATTCAGAAATTGGCTGAATTTCAGGAAAATGGCATCCAATTATCTGTCCTTGCCAAACAAATTCTGGACTATATAGATGAACATCTTCACGAAGATACAGCTTTCTTACTCAGTGTTTTTGAGATGATAAAAACAATTATTTCTCAAAGTAAAATTTTTCCAGATCCCTATCTTCTCTATAAAACTGAGATCATGAAATATTTTTCATCTGGTGACACATCAGAAACTACTCCTGCCGAGGGAACGAAGCAGGTTTCGGCAGCTACAAAACCAGTAGAAAAAATACCTGAGCCAGTAAAAAAACAACAAGAACAATGAATCGAACCTGAGAAAAAAACCAAAGAGCTCTCAGCTGATGACCTTCAAGCTCAGATGCTAGAAAAGATAACGTCTAAGTCGCTCAAAATGCAGCTCGAAAGTTCTTCAAAAATCACAAACTACGATGGCAACAAAGCCGACATAGTAATAATCAATTCGATGCTTTACGAAAAAGTCAAACAGTCTGAAACACTTACGATACTAGAAGAAATCCTTGAAAAAATTGTTTGAAAAAAAATTATTCTGACTCCTTCTTTTATGAGTAAAGAAGATTTTGTCGCTACTATGATGTAAAATCTCCCCTTCCTCTCTTCCGATATTGATCGGAACTCCTGAGGTCGCTTCCATAAGGAGGGAATAAGAAAAACTCCCTGGCTGGGAGTTTTTTTGAAACTTATTTCTCTGCTCCCTTCGACAGGCTCAAGGAACGAATAGTTAAAAAATAGATGACATACTTCGAAGAAAAACAATCGCTGTAGCAATACTGATAAGGAGAGACGAGCCAGCGAGAATGTCTTTGATTTTTCAGCAGTCGGGATGGTAGGCTGGGTAGACGAAGTCGATAAAATGCTCGACAGCTGTGTTGATCATCTCGACTACAATAGCTCAGATTCAGAAGACTATCATCAAAAGCTGAAGAGAAAAGTAGGGAACAAAAACTAAAACGGTCGTGCTAAAAATCACAACCACCAGAGTAATAATTTTTATATTGGTGTCGACATAAGCATAAAGTATTCCTTTGAAAGCGTTTTTCATACTGTGGTGGAGTTTTTTCATAGTTTTTTTGTTTGAAATAAGTGTCAGCAGAATACTTATTCCAGAGATTTTTTTCAAGAAGATTTTCAGAAAATAAAAAAACTTTCCCAGAGATGAGAAAGTTTTTTTGGTTTTTTAGAGAGCCATAGAAAGAGAGTAAGCATAGTAGCAAAGTGCAAATCATCGAACGAGTCACACTACTGCTCATCGAAGTAATTTGCTGGCGAGCATCTTTGGTTTGGCTCGGAAAGCAAAAACTTGCTGAGGAAAAAATGCTAGTGCAAGTCATTTCGCTAATGCTGATCGACCAACGAGAGAGACCAGAATTTCTCATCGATTTGATCGAAGGTTGTGAATACTGACTAACCATAGTCATAAAATGAGATTGAATGCAGATCAGTAAAGTGCGAGTGCTCCAGTCGAGCCTTTAAGTATTGTCTCAAAAGATTTTTGGTAGTAGTCTTTTTGGATGAGCAAAGAAACTCCGATTATCACAAAACAAAGCCCCCAAATCTGTGCCAAAAGATGTGTTGTTGTCATTTTTTTGTTTTGAAAAGATAAAAAACTTTGTTAGTAGTAGGATTATTTTTTAGAAATACAAGAGATCATTTATGAGACCAGAAGAAATACTTTTTTTTAGTTTTTTTATGAGAGATTGACTTTTGAAAAGGGTTTGGTAGAATTGGCGGGAGAGAACATTGGGTTTTATTTGTGTGGAAATGCTATGAATTTTGATGAAATAGTGGAAAAACTTGTGCAGACACCAGAAGAAATACTTTCTTTGGATTTTTTGAAGGAATGTAAAAGAGATTTTGCTAAAGAACATAAGTTGGCGGTGATACCGTCGAATATACAGCTTTTGAATGCGTATCAGAGATTGGTGAGAGATGGAAGTGTCGGTGCTTCGCAGAAAGTGGAGTCGCTTTTGAAGAAAAGACCGATCAGATCGATGAGTGGGATAGTGTCGGTGCAGGTCTTGACGAAGCCGTTTTGGTGTCCAGGAAAGTGTATTTTCTGTCCAAATGATTTTACAATGCCAAAAAGTTATATCAACACCGAGCCTGGAGCGATGAGAGCTTTGCTCAATAATTTTGATCCGATAAAACAAGTTTACAACAGGCTTTTGTCGCTGAGAGCTACGGGACATTCGACCGATAAGATCGAAATGATCGTCTTGGGTGGGACTTGGGATGTCTATCCTCAAGACTACAAAGAGTGGTTTCTGAAGTCGCTTTACGATGCCTGCAATAGCTTCAACGAATTTTATGAAAATGTGAAACTCGATCCAAGCAATCCGAGATCGTCAAAGTTTATCATCGAAGATAGCTGTATCGAGCATCCAGAAACCGCTGAAGAAAGTCTCAAAAAAAATGAGACAGCTCCGAATAGAATTATTGGCTTGACGATCGAAACGAGACCAGAATATGTGACTGACGAAAACTGCCGTTTTTGGAGAAATTTTGGGGTAACGAGACTCGAGATCGGGCTTCAAAACCTTTTTGATGATGTACTGGAAGCAAACAAAAGATGACACACTGTAGAGCAAGCTAGACAGGGAGTTCACAAGCTCAGACAGTATGGCTTCAAGTTTTCGCTTCATATGATGCCAGGACTTTATCAGTCGACTTACGAAAAAGATTTAGAGTCGTTTCGCAGACTGTACAGCGATCCTTTTTTCAAACCTGATGAGATCAAGTTCTACCCGACTTCGGTGATCCCAAATACAGAACTCTACGAACTTTTTTTGGCTGGAAAGTATAAACCGCTCGAAGATCAGCAGATAAAAGACCTTATCAGAGAAACTTTTCTGGAGATCATACCGCCGTATACCAGGATCAAAAGGCTCATCAGAGATATTCCCTCGACTGAAATTATCGCTGGGTCACATATCACCAATCTTTCTCAACTGACTCACGACGAGCTCAAAAAGGCTCGAAAAAATTCTCCGGAAGGTCAAAAACTCTATAGCAGAATCTGGGAAGACAGTTCTTTTTTTCCAGATAATGAAACTTTTTTTAAAAATTTTATTTCTGAAAACTTCTCTCAAAACACAAATCATCTTATTTCTACCGCAATTGTTGGTTCAGAAAAGGCTGATACTAGTTCGTGGAGAAATTTTGTGTCGCTGGATACGAGAAGCAGAGAGATCAGAAATGCTGAAAAAAAATCTACTCAAGCTCCGCTTCTGGTCATCAGAAGCTATGATTCTTCAGCAGGAAAAGAATTTTTTATTAGTTTTGAAGATGAGCTTGGATTTTTGTACTGATTTACGAGACTTTTACTGATCGAGCCAAAGCAGGCTCTGGAGCGAGATGGGCTTGGTAGAAAAACTGCTCTGATCAGAGAGCTCCATATCTATGGCCAAGTAGCTCAGATTTCTGAAAAAAAATCTGAAAAATCCCAGCACACAGGCTTGGGGACGCAACTCATGCAAATCGCTGAAAAGCTGGCTTCGCTGGCTGGGTACGAAAAACTTTCTGTTATTTCTGGGGTCTGAGTAAGATGATACTATGAAAAACTTGGCTATGGGCTGGAAGGGACTTATATGGTGAAAAAGATATAGAAAACCTCCTCTTCCGATATTGATTGGAACTCCTGAGGCCGCTTCCATAAGGAGGAAATAAGAACAAAGCCCTCCGACCTCCCTTCGGAAGGCAGGCAGTGGTCTGAGAGTGCCTTCACAAGGAGGTATTGGCTTTGAGAATTTTTTCTAGAAAAACAAATCTTGACTTTTTTTGGGAGAAAAATATCTACAGTACCAAAAACAAAAAAAATATGAATGATATAAACATTCAGGAAGATGTCTTTTTTTGGAAAGACTTTTTCGTTTTCAAAGTGGTATCTTCTCTTGAAGATATGACAGATGAAGACTCCGAATATGTGCTGGCTAAGCTATCTCAATTCGTTTTTGACGACAATAGTCAGTTTGATGAAGTTATCGAACCCTTTCTGATCGGTAAAAAAGGTGAGATATCAAGAGACGAATTTTTCGAAATAGATGCGAAACTATTGATGGCTTTTATCGATTATCTCGATAATAAGAAAATCATTCTAAAAACTACAGAATTTTCTTTTTTTGACGGCTATTCTCTTTTTAGAGAAAAGATTTGTTTAGAGAAAGAGAAAAAAAAACTTGAAGAAAAACTAAAAATTCTTCGATTTATATTGTTTTTTTTCGGCATAGTAAGTTTGTTTTTCTTACTGTATCACATTTATCATTAATGTTCATAGCTTAGGCGGAAAAAAATCTAAGAGATGCACACCACATCCTTCCTCGTTTACTTGGGGAGGGATTTTTTGACAAATTAAAAAAAAAATATAGATTTACCGTAGATTTATTTTTTTACCTTCACCATGATCAATATAAAGAAACTAACAAGTCAGTTTGAAAAGCTGACTCCTGAACAAAAGAAACAAAAATTATTGGCAATGATTGATGTCGTTAAGACAGAGTGAGATCTTTTTTCGAAACTTGGGGTTATCATTTCTGCTATCGAACTTGAAAACCAATTTTTGAATGATTCTTATAAACTTTTCATAAGAATGATGTATTCTAGTGAAGCAAATGCTCTTTATGCAACTCAGAAAAAGCAGAGCGATAAACTCAAAAAGATTGCTTCTCAAGAAAAACATGCGACAAGCGATAAGAACTTGGAGTCACTTTTGACTACGATCTAATATTTTACTTTTCTTAATCACATCACAACTATGCCAGGAGAAAAATTAGTAAGAGAACTTCAAGTCTTCACAAACGCTGAAGAGGAGAAACAAAAAATAGAAAAAACTATAGGAATCGATAAAGATGAGATGAAAGCTCTCAAACAGCTCAGAAAAACTCTCAATGAGTCTCGACAACCAAAAGAAGAGGAAGGAACTGTAGAAGCACTTACTCTTTCGGGAGACAAAAAAGTAGATTTTGATCTTCAGGTCGATAAACTTAGAGAAGGACTCGATGTTGAAAAAGGCCTAACAAGAGATTTCAAAGAACATCTCGCTCGCCATATCGGTGAACAACTTATGCTCTTGAATACAGGAAGCATCATTGAAATCGATGGGAAAAAGCACGATATCTATGAATACTACAAAGATATTATGGAATCTCTTTTTGGAAAAGGAGAGGTTTTGACTAAAAATCAACTTGTTCTGAAATTTGAAGGAAGACTCGGTAAGGTAAATGACTCAGATGCTGGGTATCTCAGTGAACTCGGAAAACAACTCGAAATTTCTAAAAAAACTACCGAAACAAAAGATGTGCTCGACAATAGTAAAAAATCTCAATTTCTCGTACTCGTCAGTGTGACTAAAAAATCTGACTCTGCAGATTCTGATGTAAAAAAAATTATCAATGATCTCAATGATACATCTTCAACAGATGACCTCAATCAAGCAATTTCTGAACTTAAAAAACTCAATACAGAAAAACTTCCTACTGCACTTAAAAATTTCCTAGCTACTTTGTCTGAAACAAAAGAAGGAACAGCTAAACAACCTATGGATATCGTTAATACAGCTTTTGGGATTATCGGGAAATACTACGAAAGAAGAAAATATATCAAAGCTGGACTTGGAACTTTCCAAAGCAATGTCCAATACTCTGATAATGAAAAACTCGGTAGCACACTCATTGATCCAAAAATTGAAGGAACAAAACCAGCCATCTCTTTCTCGAAAGCTTATGAGTCAATCAATAAACTCGCAACTGGCGAAGAAAGCGATATCAATAAAGTAGTAACTGATATTTTAGCGGCAAAAAATGGTAAAGAAATTTTCATCACCTATAGAACTCTGCAAACTACTCTCACTTTCAAGAAAAAAATGAATGTGAAATTGAAAAAATACGATGAATCAACCAGAGAAATAAATTTGGAATTAGGAAAAAATATTACATTGGCGCAGAAATTACAATTTGTAAAAGATTATGCTTCTGAAATTGAATATGCGTCAGATTTGATGGATAAATCAAGCAAAATTGATGGAGAATATGGAAATCTTTATGACTTGGATTCACAGTGAAAACAGAGTAAAGTACCGCTCAAAGATCTCGTTTCTGGGATACTCAAACAGACACTTTTTGATCTCGAAAGCAATAAAAATAGCTGAACTGATACAACTTTGACAGCTGATCAAGCTGAAAAGGCAAAAACTGATCTTAAAGATTTATTGACTGACATGGGAGAAACTAACTCAAATCCATTTATGATCGACAGACTTTTTGAAGAAAATCTGAAAAATGGAATCGAAAACTGACAAGCTGATCTTGATTTTATCTCAAAAAATTCACTCGATAGAGCTGATAAAAAAGGGTATCTCGATCAAATCAGTAGCGTAAAAGTCTTGAGATCTCGAATGATTGATGATCTGAAAAATTATTCGACCAACAGAATTCTTGATCTACAGAACTTGACTCATATTGATGATGTAGCTAAATTTGGGGAACTTCTCAAAAACAATCAAAACATCAAAGAAATTCACCTCAATATGGATCTCTTTAGTCTCGATCAGGCTCATACTCAGGAATTTCTCAAAGCATTGAGTCAATCTGTTCGTGCTGATCAGACAGTTACTATCGATGCTAAATTTCTTAGCCCAGAGCAAATTACTCTGCTCAATACAACTGATAAAAAATACAAACTCGTCTACAATACTCAGTCGATCAACAATAAACAGCTCGAAGCTCTCGGTGGACACAAGGGAGATCTTTCGCTTCCACAGCTGGAAGTAGCTTCTGCTGAAGGAAATATTTCTAGTGAACAAGCCTTTAGAAACTTTTTGCAAAAGTGGGAAAGTAAAAATATCTGAGCTTCTCTCGAGCTTGGTATGCCGATGCTCAAGGATAGCGATGCTGCTAGTATCAAAGCTGTATTTGGAGAGACTAAAGAGATGATCCGCTCGAGAAATTCTCTCAAGTTCCCAAATCTCAGATCGCTCTATGGAAATGTTTATGAGACTTTGATTAACAGCAAAATCACGATGAGCATACCCGCCCTCAATACAAAATTTGCTGAAAGTGCTAGAGCTCAAGAAGAATTTATCAATGCTCTCAGTGTGGATGCTAAAAGTATGGAACTCGGTGGAGAAACAATTCCTGAAAAATTACTTCCTGCTCTCTCTGGTCTCAAATCTTCAAAAATAGGACTTGGAATAAAAAGCTTGGATGAAAAACTCGTCAAAGCTCTGACTATCAAGTGTCCAGAGAATGCAAACAATAAACTTCCAGCACCTTATCTCAAAACTCTCGATCTTTACAATATTTCTGAAATTTCTACCGAACACATCAATGCTTTCTTGAAAAAGTGAATCTCTGGTCTCAATCTCAACAATATTAAAAAACTTGATGATAAGTTGATCGCTGGAGCACTGAATAAGCTCACTTCACTTGAATTAAAAGCAGTAAAAAAACTTTCACCAGAAATTTTTAAGACATTGGTAGAAAATTCTGAAGGCAGTCTCGATCTTTCAGGCGTGACTGAAGTTGATATTACTAATGGCGCGGCTATTGAAGGGAAAAAACCTGATCAGATCTATACTATTCTCGATAGCATCGCTAGAAAAGGTCAAGGAAATATCGTGCTTGGAGATTTGAAAAAAATCCCAACGGGAAGAATGGTAAACTGAGCACCAGAATTTATTGAGAATAGTACAATCTTGAGCAATAGATTCTTGCCATATGCTAAAAAAGTATTTGAAACTCTCAAAGAGAAAGAACTTGAAGGTAATGGAAAGGTTCAACTTCAATGATTTCTGGGAAGACACTATCAAGCTTATAAGAAAAATCCTGAAAAATATGGATACTAAACTATTTTATCTCTTAGAGTATAAAAATGACTGAAAAATTTGAATCCCATTCCCAAAAACAAGTTCCTAAGGTGGAAATGAAAGGTATGAAAGCCGAAAACGAGCAACTCAAACAAGAAAAAGCAAAAGAAATTAATGAAGTCATTAGCTCGACTCAGATTGAGCTTGGTGAACTAGAAAAGCAAATTAAACAAAAAACTACAGAAGAAAATATTGATGCACTAGAAAAGGCTGAAGCATCTCACTACTAAGATTTTCTCCATTTCTCAACATTATAATTCTGGCTATTCCTCATAAAAAGGAGTAGTCAGTTTTTTTATTTTCTCTGTATTCTCTTATATTCTCTTGCATTCTTCAGCTATTTTTTTTATATTTAAGTCAACAAAAAACAAAAAAAATGAGAATAATTTTATTCTTAACTGAAGAAGAATTTCACGCAAAATGTGAACATTCTGCCCAAAATGATTTTTTTGATGGCGCTCTCTTTGGCTTTCCGGTCGAAGATATAGTCATTGAGCTGATCAAATCTCTTGATAATAATGGTTCTGCATTAACAGAAAAAAAACTTATTATTTTTACTCTTGCTATGGAAAGTCATAGGACTACTGATTTTATGTCTGGAGCTTGGTATTTTAAGCTTCTAGAGATTTTTACTTCTTTGAGATATAAAAACTCAATGAGTGCCGTGGCTGAACTTCTGCGTGCCCATGGACTACCACCCATGTGTAAGCAGCTTAGAGGGTCGATTTCTCAGTGGGACACTTTGCCCACTTCACAATTAAAAAGTTTTTTTGACTATTGTGAAAAACATGGAATTTTAGCTCATCCGAGCAGATTCAAATTAACAAAAAGGAATTTACTTATCACCCATCATCTTAATTGATGGGTTTTTTTGTAGAACTTTTTATTTAGTTTATCGCTTTATAGAGCCATTATATAGTTTTATTCTCATTATCTATTGCAATTGACATTTTTTTCATTATATGTCAAATACATTTATTTAATAAAAAATGAGAACAGGGAATAAAATTATACTCACGCGTGCTTCTACTGGTGACCTACCGGATGAAGTCATTAAAGTCGAGTTCAATGATGGAGGGGACATTATTCGCATGATTTGCTCCCATCCAAGCGGCGGTGGTAGACACCCAATTGTTGCTACTATCACCAACAACAATACCAACAAACTAAAACTTTACCGCGATGGAGTACTCCTTGAAGATGGGGTGCTCCACGAGCTAAAGAAAAAACTTGAGAGTCTTATACCTTCTATTGTTTCACTAGGCCGCCGTGCCATATCGGTCGCCTAAAAAAAATCTAAAAAAAGCAGAGGTTTATCCTCTGCTTTTTCTTTTTGATCTATTTTTTATCTAACCATGTTGCTCTATAATTTTTTCTATTCTCTGAAAAACTTCTTCTTCTGTACCCATTCCATCAATCTTCACCATTCTCTTGAGATTATCAAACTCATTAATTACAGCCATGGTTTCATCATAGTACAACTGAACTCTTTGTTTGATCAAGTCTGGTTTATCATCTTCACGACCTCTCTTGAGGAGCCTGTTCATAGACTCTTCAGGTGAGATATCTATCAAAATAGCGATCCAATCTCTATTGAACCTATACATTCTATCTAAAAACATATACATTTGGGGGAAACTTCTTGGAAATCAGTCAATCAACATTCCTTGATCTTTTAAAAGCGTCGCGTGATACGCATCAAAGAGAGAAAGAATTACTGACTCGTTAATCAGCTTTCCACTATCAATTACATTTCTAATATAATTTCAAATCGCATTATCATTTGATTTAATAGCTCTCAGAATATTTCCTGGCTCAAAATAAGAGAAATTTCCTTCGTATTTTGTCAAAATTTTTCTTGCTTGAGTACCTTTTCAAGAACCTTGAATACCGAAAAATAGAATATCTTTCATTTTTTTCTTTTTGATTATCTAAATATTTTGCAACAAAAAAAACCAGCCTCGAGAGATATCACTTTTCCAAGTACGATACCTCTCTTGACATGGCTTTCTTATCTCTTTGACCATTTTGGAGATTTTCTCGCTTTCTTGAGACCTGGTTTCTTTCTTTCTTTTCTTCTCGGGTCTCTTTTGAGCAATCCATATGCTTTGAGAGTTGATTTATATTCAGGATTGAATTCAATAATCGCTCTTACAAAACCTAGTTTGATAGCGTCTGCTTGCCCCATTATTCCTCATCATGCAATTTTAATTTCTGCATCAAATTGTTTTGCAAATGATTCTCCCAAAATAAGCATGGGAGATAATGCAGTATCCAGAAGATATTTGTTACCACCAAAATGCTGGAAAAGATCATGTTTGATATCATTCGCAGTAGTCAGGTTATATTTTCCAGTTCCTTTTGGAAAAAGTTTCACAACTGCTGTTGTTTGCTTTCTTCTTCCAATAGTATAGATATATTTTTGTGCTGCAGCCATTAGTTAAGAGTCTGAGGATTTAAATTATTGTATTTATCAGTTTTCCCAATAAAAAGTTTTAATCTTTTCATTCTTGGATCTCTCAACTTGTTTTTTGG
Source organism: uncultured bacterium (assembly GCA_937872535.1). Classification (GTDB taxonomy): domain Bacteria; phylum Patescibacteriota; class Gracilibacteria; order Absconditabacterales; family Absconditicoccaceae; genus CALMTC01. The sequence goes on along the minus strand of CALMTC010000018.1, from coordinate 14,119 downwards.
GAGCATTCATCTTACAGCAAACCAGATAGCTTTTTCTGGACTTTTTTTCATCATCTCAGTCAAAGATACTGATTTTACATTACCTTTGTAACCACTATATGTGTGATAAAATTTTGAGTTAAGTTTATTTCCTGTAACTATAACTTTTTCGACATCTTCGAGTACAACAAAGTCTCCTGTATCCCAGAAATCACAGTAGTGAGCATAATTTTTTCCCATCAAGCGATCTGCTATCTGAGTAGCAAGTCTCCCAAGATGTTGGCCTGCTGCTGACATTTTTACTCGATTTCTCTTTTTTTCTAGGTGGTCTTGCTTAACCCAAAGAGTCTTATTTAAATCTTTTGAAGTAAATTCCATAATTGATAGTTGAACAAAATAAGTAAATTGTAACCGTTTATCACCTTCTCATTTGCTAGTTTATTTTTTATGATAATTGGAGCAATATTTTTTCTGCTGCATCTCATTTTCTAGCTCAAAGTCTGTGATTTGAAATGAAACCAAATTTCTTTCCTTCATTTTTATACTTTGGCATCATCTCTTCCACTATTTTTTTCCCTTCTGCTTCAGAGAAAATAACAGACTTTACTAGTCTCATTGCTTCTCTTCTCACATCTTTTTCATCTTTGTACATGTCAAACATACTCATAAGTCTAGAAAAAAAATGATCTGCTTCAGCTTTAAGCATTTTAGCTTTTTTTTCTGTCGTCACGAGCTTTCCTTCTTTCACTAAACTTGTTAGCATGTTTCTCATGACGAGACTTCTTTTTTGTACTCAGGTATCAAGCTCTATAAGCTTATTAAGTCTATGTCTCATTGGTATATCAGAATAAAGGTACTAAATCAAAGATTTTCACAAATTTCATAAAGCAACATTGATTTCATCTATTGCTTTTCTTCCTACTCCTTTCATCAAGAGAAGTTCTCATTTTTTCTTTTTTTCGAGTTCTTCTACATAGAGTATATTATTTTTAATCAAAGCGTTTCTCGTTCTTTCACTCAAAGGAAGAGCATCAATTGGCATTGTTTTGATATTCATTTCCTCTGGAAGTTTTTCTTTTGAGTCATTGAGATCGTAGTAGCTAACAAGCATAGACTTATCAACATATATATCATCAAAGATGAAAAGCTTAGCATAAGAAGCAAGTATCTCTCAAGCATATGAAAGAAGTTGTTTTGGATCAACAGCATCAAATGCTGCTTTTATCTCTATCTTGAGACTGTCTTTTACACTTCCTACAAAGTCATCAATCACTTCTTCTACTTCATATTTTACATATTCAACTAATTTGAAGTCATTATCAATAAGAAGAATGTTTGCATCTGTTTCTTCTGCATTTGCTTCGCGTCTTCTGAGGAAATCAATTCCATAGTAACCATAACCTTTCTCAATTCTGATGTCTATGATAAGATCAGTAGAGCGATCTGATATTTCAAAAAGATATTCACTATTTAACAAATCAATACCTGAAGGAAGCTTAAGAGAATCCGATGTATATGTACCAACTCCTGAAAATCTCTGAGAAATCCAATGAGTAGTGTCAATATTTTCATCTACCTTAAAGCGAAGTTTCTTGAAGTTGAGCATGATGTCTATGATAGACTCTTTGAGTCCATCGACCATAGAATACTCATGAGGAACTCCTTTTATCTTCAGAGCCGTAATTGCTCACCCATATGTATACGCCAGAATTATTCTTCTTAGAGCATTACCTATCGTGTGACCTACTCCTCTCGGAAAATAGTTCACCTCAAAAAGTGTCGTTTGGTCGTCGATTTTACTCGTGACAATTTTCGGCGCTCAAATAAACTTTTGTATATCCAACATGTTTTGTTATGGGTTAGAATTAAATGTTAAGCTCTAGCGTAGAATTCAATTACTTTCAACACATCAACAGGAGCCTTGTATTCTTCTACATTTGGAAGATCTAGCACTGTAACTTCTAAGTTAGATTTATCGATTTTTAGTCGGTTGGGTGTATTTTGCACTGACTGACCATCTTGGTAGAGAGAAGATTTTTTCACTTTTTCTCTTACAGCAAGAACATCATTTGGGTTTACAAAATATGATGGTATATTGTGTTTTTTACCATTGAGAGTAAAATGTCAATGTACGACCATTTGTCTTGCTTGCATGATAGTTTTTGCTAATCCTGATCTCACAATAACAGAATCCAATCTTCTTTCCAAAAATTGAACTAATGCTTTATCATGATCTCATCCTTTATTTTTTGCGTAACTTGAAGAAATCTTATTAACAATTCTACTGAACTGTTTTTCTGATAAAAAATACATTCTTTTCAGAACTTGTTTATTTCTCAAAAGTTTTCCAAACTCCGAAAGTCTTGGCATGTTCGCTCCATGCTGACCAGGTAGTTTTCTTTTTTGTTTAACATCATACTTTGCAGGTCAGAAAAGATTTACTCATTCTCTTCTACAAAGTTTTAATTTTGGTCCTATATACTTCATGATCAATTATTGAAGTGCTAAATTATATAATTTTTTTCAAGAAACGACTTTATATTGCAAAAACCAGAAAAAAAATTTTTACATTCTTTTTGGTCTATATCCTTTACAACCTCCGAACTGTACACCAGTTTTTTCAGTAATATAGAGGATATCAATGAGTCCTGTTTCGTTGATAGCTTTGAAAACACCATCTCTTCAAAGACCGATTCCTCTGATAATGACTGCTACTTCTTTCAGTCCTCTGTCCTTCGCATCTTTGAGGATTTTTTTCGTAAGAACTTCGGCAGCATAAGGAGTGTTTTCTTTCGCTCCTTTGAAACCAGCCATTCCAGTTCCACCTCAAAGTACCTTATTACCTTTGTCATCAGTTAATGTGACAATAGTATTATTTGGAGAAGTGTAAACATGAAGAAGTCCTGATGCTATTTTACTATCTTTCTTTTTCTTAGGTTTTACTACAGCTTGTGCCATTACTTTTGTACGCTATACAATGTAAAATTATTTTTTAAGAACAGGTCTTACTCTTGCTCTACCGAGAAGTTTCTTAGCCGTTCTTGCATTTTTTCTCGTAAGCTGTCATCTTACTGGAAGTCAAAGATTATGTCTCATTCCTCTATAAGATTTAATTTCTTTTAATCTTTTGATATTTCAATTTACTTCTCTTTTCAAATCATTTTCTAGTACTAGCTCTTTGAAGTAGTCAGAAATTGCTTTTTGTTGTTCCTCAGTAATATCTTTTACTTTTGAGAATTTATCAATTCACAATTCTCCAAGGATCTCTTGAGATCTTGGTCTACCAATACCATATATCATAGTAAGAGCAATCCAGATGTTTTTATTTTCTGGGAGAACATATCATTGTATTCTAAACATTCTTAGTGGGAATACTGAAAAATAAATAATTAACCCTGTCTTTGTTTGTGCTTAAGATTTTCACAAATAACACGAAGAATTCCGTGTCTTTTTATCATTTTACACTTAGCACATATTTTTTTTATTGACGATCTTACTTTCATTATCAAACGAGAATATGATAAATTTTCTTAGAATCTTACTATTTTCCAAAACTAGTTGGTTTTGAAGATGGGAATCATCAGATTGGTCACTTCCCTTGAGGACTATATCTATAAGTAATACGACCAACTCCTGGGTTGATAGGGTTTAATTCGACTTTAACCTTATCACCTGGAAGCAATCTGATTTTGTTCTGTTTCATCTTACCCGATGGAGACGCCTTTATCTGCATATCCATACCGTCAAGCTTGAGAGAATAGTCACCAAATCACAATTCCTGGAGTATTTCACCATCTATTTCGATCTTTCCATCATCTTTAACCATTCAGATCAATAGATTTGATATGTAAATCTGTAAGATGTTTTCTAAAACCAATATTTCTTTCGTATCTATTCTTTCTCTTGAATTTTAGTACTCTTACCTTATCTCCTTTGGAATGTCCAGCAATTTCGTACCCTATTTTCACTCAAGAAACAAAAGGTTTACCAACTTTAACAGTAGAACCATCTTGGTCAAATACTGCTAATACTTTAGCTCCTAGATCTTCTTGTTCTTCCATTCTATCAACCTGAATTTTAGCTCATGGCTGGATAATATATTGATGTCCTTTGAGTTCTATCACTGCAAACATACTATTATTAGAGTCAAAAAATAAACTTATTTATTTGCTATACAATTTTTCCAAGCTGAGAAAGAACATTATATTTCTTCTTATTAGTTTTGTAAGCTGAAGAAACGATTGCTCTAATTCTTTTATATCTTCTGGCACTTGGGAATCTAAATTCTTTAAATTTTCTATACCATTTAGTACCATAGTGCAATTGTTTTTTAGCTGTATCTACTATATGAGAAGCCCACAATTCTTTTTTATAAAAAGATACCAATCTTTCATTAGTATTTAATTCACCAGTTTTCCATACTGTAAAGCCCATAATTTTCATTTTAGATATAAAGAACTTTCATTATCTATACATATTTGATTTAGCAATGCAACACAATCTTGTTTTTTGAAATATTTTATCTCTGCTTTCTACTACAACCCCTGAGAAAAAATATTTGCCGCGAACCGGAATCGAACCGGTACCCCGGTTAAGCGGGGGCGGATTTTAAGTCCGCTGCGTCTACCAGTTCCGCCATCGCGGCATTTTGGAAGGCAAACACAGATCTTAATAAGTTTCAAACTATTGCAATTTATGCAATAACTTGATTCACAATTTCATCAAATGCTTTTGGAAAAGCTACAGCAATATTTGACAATACTTTTCTATTGAGCAAGATATTATTTGTAGTCATTTTACCAGCAAACACACTATATTTTTGACCTCTCAATCTTAAAGCCGCAGAAAGTCTCTCGATCCATAAAGATCTAAAATCTCTCTTCTTCTTTTTTCTATCAACATAAGCATGCTGACCTTGTTTCACCAAAGCCAATCTTACTTGTTTGTAGACATTTTTTCTTCCTAGTCTAAAACCCTTAGCCATCTTCAAAAACTTCTTGTGTCTAGCATGTCTTGCTAAACCATTCGTTACTCTTACCATTTTTAGTTAATACCATAAGGAGCTAAAGAAAAAACTCTCTTCACATCAGATTTGTGAACAAGTTTTCATGATTTCATAGTGTTTTTTGTTGACCCTTTATTTGTAAGAAGGTGATTTTTTGCAGCCTTATCGTGCACAATCTTCTTCGCATTTGTGATCTTAAATCTTTTTGCAGTACCTTTGTGAGTCTTCATTTTTTTAGCCATTTTTAGCCAAGGTTGATGTACTAAATAATTTTTTTCTTCTCTATTTTAATTTGTGGATGTAACGGCATATTAAAAGGTTTTATTTATTTCCTTTTGACATCAAAGCCATCGAATATCAGTTTGGTTCCGTTTTTATTCCCTGAGTTCTTGACTCACTTACCAACTCCTGTTCAATTCGTTTCATTTTTTCATAGGCTTTGTCGCTGTAAATTTTTTCTCTTCCTCTTAATTTTACAACGAATCTCAAAGAATATCATTCACCTAAAAGTTCTTTAGCCTTTTTGATTTTAAGGTTGAGATCGTTTTCACCGATTGTATACCTGAAAGAAAGCTCTTTCATCCCTTTCATCTTCTGGCTCTTCTTTTTTTCTTTTTGATCCTTTTGCTTATCATACATATACTTACCATAATCACATATCTTCGCCGTCGAGATAAACTCTTTGGGATTATACGACATCTGAACTAAGTCCATTCACTGACTCTGTGCCATAGATAAGGCTACATCTCTTGGAAAAGTCCCTAAATTAGCTCAAGAATCATCAATAATAATGACCTTACTCGCTCTGATCTGATCATTTATATAAGTCATCTTTTCCCTTTGGACTGGAGATGCAACGCGGTTCACTGGTTGAGACTGTCAAAAAGACATAAGAAAGATAAACAATTAAGGTATAAATGAATACCCTCGACGGGATTCGAACCCGCGATCTCCGACGTGAGAGGCCAGTGTCCTAAACCACTAGACGACGAGGGCGCGAGACTTTTAAGTATTGATTATGTAACAAAAGATTTCACTCTTTAATTTTTAGCATAAAAACAAATTCGCCCCCAGATGGAGTCGAACCATCAACCTACAGCTTAGAAGGCTGTTGCTCTATCCAATTGAGCTATAGGAGCATTCATTGCTTTTAAACTACTCAACCAACACTTAATTTATTAATTTGGACTCTAGGAGATTCGAACTCCTGACCTCCTCGGTGCAAACGAGGCGCTCTACCAACTAAGCTAAGAGCCCACTTTTTAGATTTCTTTGAAAAAGAATTTGGGAAGGGAAGGATTTGAACCTTCGTAGACTTTCGTCGGCGGATTTACAGTCCGCTGCAATTGACCGCTCTGCCACCTGCCCACTTAAACTAACACTTACATAACTCTAACATTCTTTGAACCTTCGCAGACTTTCTGTCGGTCCGATTCCTATCGGACTGCAATTGACCGCTCTGCCACCTGCCCACTTAAACTTACATAACTTTACAATCCATTTGAGTTTAGTCTTTGAGATTTTATTTTTTCTAGTCATGCAGGATCGCTGGTCGTATCAACCACACCAAACATAACCAAACAACCAATCACCATAGCAATAAACCCTCCCAAGATATAAGCCTGTCTCGTTCATCATAAAGTACGATCAGCTCGCTCATTTCTTCCGAACATCTCTACGAGATTTGCAGACCAATACACGAGTCACCCCGAAACAATAACTATGAGCAATCAAAACAATACATTTCCCATAAGTCTCGAACAAGGGTTAATTTGATTTAAAAGGCAGCAAGCAACGGGACTCGAACCCGTACTAGCAGAGCTGAATTCTGCTATGCTACACCAATTACATCATGCCTGCAATTTCGTCGATGTTCTTTGTGTATAGTAATTTATGACACGAAATCAAGATTATTTATCTTTTTTTCACTTTTTTTATCTTTAGCAACAAAAAACCATCAAAAAAACGCCTTCAAATCTCATAAAAATAAATATTCATTCATCAACTTCTTAGCTACTCTCTTTTTAAACGATAACGACAAGGATTTTTTGCATCCTGTAAAGTCATTTTTTCTCACAAACTCTAGAAACTGTTTTTTAGAACCAGATTAAGAACTTTTATAATGATGATTTTTTGAAGAGGTTGAGTATTGCAAATGAAAAGAAAAATAATTACAATCGTGCGGTTTATTTTATGTAGATCCCATACACAAATGAAAAAAAATTTATTTTCTGCTTGCTTCTTGTTTTCTATCAGTTTATTTTGAGTTTTTGCCTATACAAGTGCTCAGTCTAATCTCGCTGATGTTGAACAGTTACTTGCTGCTGGAGATTGGGGCTATGGAACAGCTGATATAGTAACGACAAAAAATATAACTAATACTTCTATAACACTTACTAGCCCGGTTGTTAAAAAGGACGGAGTAGCCATCACTGGTTATCAAGTAACTTATTCTGATAAACCTCTCGCATCTGCGCCTGCTAGTTCTATTCTCACAAAAGTTCTTACTTTTGGTCCACTTACTACGCCTACTGTTGATCTCACTATTGATAATCTTACTCCTTGAACAAAATACTATTTTGCAATTGAACCAGTTAGTATTCAATGACTCAATGGAATACCATCTGACCAAGTCACTGCTAATACTACAAGCTGATCTGCTCTCCCTCTTAGCGCAGCACCAGTAACCAATACTCTCAATGCTGCTGGGCCTGCTAGTAGCTGTGAAATTAATAATATCAGCTATACTGTAAACTCTTCAAGAGTTACTCTGACTCGAACTCCTACTGTTTCTACTATTTCTACAGATATTTCTCTCAGATTTGGCGATGAGAGAACAAGTAAGAAACTCACTACTATAAATTGATCAGCTGGAACTTATTCTTTCACTGTTTCAAAGGCTGGAACTTATTTTGCTACATTTATTCCTCAGGATAGTAACTGAAACATTGCCTGTAGAGAAAAAGTACAGACTATCAAAGTATGATCTATTACACCAATCATTGATGATGACATACCAAAAAATGGTCCTAGTTTGACAATAGCTCTCTTTGCTATGGCTGCTACTGTCGTACTCTACCTTTGATATAAGACAAAAAGATCTGCTTAAAAAAATAGTAACTATACTTTTCATTCAAAAAAATCAGCTCATCTTGACACTGGGTTGATTTTTTTTATAGTGTTTCAAATTTCATTACCAAAAAGTGTCACGAAATAAAAATTTGATCGTATTGTAGGTTGTTAGTTGTATCTTTTTGGTAAACTGCTATTGTTTTTGCTTAACTATAACTTTAATTCACCATGAAACTCAAAGACTTTTACCTTAATGCTTATGAAGATAAGCTTACAGAAAATCAAAAACTCTGATTATACCAGCAATTTTTACAGAAAAGAAATAAAAAAGACTCTTTGATGAGGAAGATTTCTCCTGTAACTAAATTTTTAGCATATAGTTTTTTTATACTGATCCTTCTTTTTGGACAGTATAATTTTCCTTTTATGTCTGTAGAAAAACGCTCACTTGATTCTTATAACCCCAATGAAGTGATGGCCGACTACATCGGTAAAATTATCAATGTACAAGGACAATTCCAAGTACTAAACAATGGTAAACTCATAGAAACAGATATTATTAATGATGGAGACAGAATCATTATCTGAAATAATTCTCAAATTATCTTTGACATCAATAAGACAACAACGGCTAAAATTATCTGACCAGCTGATGTGCTTGTAAAATCTGTCTGAGCAACTGATGGCATCAATAATTATGTTCTGAATATGGTTGAATGAACCTATATCGAAGTAAAAAGTGAAGAAAAAAGTACTAACAATGTCGTTCTCAAGACGAAAGATCTCAATGTAGAACCAAGTAATCTCAATGAAAAGACCAATTATAGTATCACTCAGGAAAATGGTAGACAGTTTATTCAGAACCGTTGAGCGGAACTTTTGGTCCAGAAAACAATAAACAATAAAAGAAATAGTACAACCATAAAGAAAAACCAGATTGCAAGAGTAACGAAAGAAGTAACTGTCCTCCAAGAAGTTGAAAAACTAACTTTGGAGCTCAAAAATAAAGCAATAACGTCAAAATTTGATCTCTGATCTGATGTCGATGATGTGATCAATACTGCAAGTCTTTCTTCTGTAGCTGCTAGCACATCTACTACAGCTGATGAAGTAAAACCCGCTATCGCTCTTCTTAAAACCAGTAAAAAAGTTATTTCTGTAGAACAAACTGAAGAACTAGCAGGTCTTCTTTATTCATCTTTCATGGCTAAAGATATTTATGAACTCGCTGTCCAGTTTGCTAAGGGAGAAAAAAATGCAGTACAAATCACGTACTCAAATATAGCTTGAAAACTAGAAAAATCATATACTGTACTCTGATTAACTCCATCTGTAAATCTCGCCTATCCAGGACCAGAACTTGCTGCTTGAGCTCTTCTCAAAGCAATTGCTGACTTCCAAAAACAATCTCAAGATGCTTATTTTATAGGTCCACAAATCACTCAATCTCTTGGTATGGCTAGCAAATGGCTTTCTCTCCTTCAGAACAAAAAATTTGGCGAACTCACTGAAGAAGAAAATCTGACTATCGATACTCTCATCAAATCATGGGAACTATCTGGCTATAAGTTCTAGTTTACAAAACTCACTGGTAACGGTGAGTTTTTTTTATTTTTTTTAGCAGAAATAATAATTTTTAGTGTGTGATTTTTTGACAAATTGAAAAAAATACATAGGATTAACGCTATACTAGTCTGCTTTCATATTGTAAGTGGTTGTAGTTTAGTGATATTCGGTTTACTTTCTTAATTGTCGTCGATGAATCCTATTGCGAAAAAAATGAACGAGTTCAAGAAATTTGATTATTTGCAGAAAAAGGACCGCACTTTCAAAATGCTTGATATGATTAAAGAAGAAGCTCCTGTCTTCCAAAATGTACTCAATAATCTCAATAATTTGGAATATATTCCAGAGTATATGTTTGATTCGATCTATCAGGATATTTTGACTTTTTCTGCCCAGCTTAAAGACGAAGAAATGCATACTATGATACAAAAAATGAGACAAAGACAAAAACAAATAAGAGCAACTGAAGCTCAAAATAATAGCGACCAAAACGAAGCTGATAGACTTATCAACCTTCTTTATGTTTAATTTTTCTTACCTACTACTCTCATGACTAAAAATTTTGAACAAAAAGATAACCAAGAAAAACTACTCTACGGTGATGGAGATAAAGATATCGTAGAAAATATCACCAGAGGTAGAAAAAAGCATAAAGATAAATTTCCTGAAAAAGCTGAAAAAAGCATGGAAAAGACTCTTTCTGATGCTGAAAGTTACAATAAAATTCTTGAACAGAAAATGAAATTTAAGAACAAACTTATCTCAGCAGCTGACTATATAAATGCCATAAGAAATTCTCAGCTCTATAAAAAAATTCCTGAAACTATAAGAAAAGAGATTGAAGAAGAAAGAAACAATTCTGGGAAAAAAGATACTCTTTCAGATAAGCAAGTTATCTCTTTTATGGAATTGATGGTACAAGATCCTAATTTTGTCGATAAAATTACAGATGCTGCAAAACAAGTTGACTGAGAAATTCAACAGGTAAGAGTCCTTTGAGATAAAATTGTTTTGATATGAGAAAAAGATAAAAAAGCGATACCTTTTTTCTATCCTTGGAATATTTTTCGCGATGCTGCTCAGCTTTGAAGCCTTGTCGTAAAAAGAATCTGTACCAAGAAAAAATGCGCAATATTCACACCTAAAAACCGAGAAATAATCTGAGTAAGGCGTCGTGAATGACTCAACAGAGCTAGTGCGAAATTTGAAAAACAAACACCAATAATACAAACTGATACTATTTCAGATAGTTTACCTTCTATAAAACCAGTTATAGAAACAGTCAAAAACCAGGAGATTTGAGTTTTATCGTTCGCTGTCGCAGAATCTGATACAGGAGAAAAAATCGATACTAAAACAGTACAAAAGGTAAAGTGATTACCAGAAAATAGTATTTTAACAGTTGAATCTAGTGTAGACTATAGAGAAGCTGGTCCGAAAAAACAGATTGATGTATTCAATGAACTCATTAAGAACCCCATTTTAGCTAATTTAATTGCCCAGAAGAAAATTTCTTGATTTGAAGAAACCAGACAACTTGCTTTTAAAGAAGCTTTAGAAAAAAGAGGAAATGCTCTTCTCTGACTGAATAGAGCTTTGAGATTAATTAATGAAATGGCTACGAAGACCGATAGAGTTGATATTAACTATAAAATAAAAACAATGGTTGCGAAAAAACCAGCCGAAACAGAAGAGCGAAAAAATCTAAGCAATGATGAACGCGAAACAATTTTGGGAAGAGGTAGATTTGCTAGGTTCACCGCTGATTTTTTGGAGGCTAAGGAAAATGATCTTGATCTCAGTTTACTAGGTAAAATTACTGAGAAGATTACAGACAAAACAACTGGAGCTGATATTCTTATCTCTTTACCACATACTGATAAGATGTTAAAGCTCGATTATTCCAGAAATTTTTCTAATAAACTACTTAACTGGAAACAAAACCCTGATAATAAATGAGCAATCGATTATCTAGCAACAAAATATGGGGACGCTGTATGGACGAGACAGTTTTTCCAATTTGCACAGTCGGTAAGCATTATCTGGAAGAATCTCGTTGATAAAGGTGTCGATCCTGTCAAACACAATATTAATTTCCTCAAAGCTGATAATACAGAGGATCAAAATGCTCTCGCTATTTCAATGAAGGGCAAGAATGAAACTATCATCGAACCAGTAAAAAATCCTTATCTCAATAGTGAGAATTTGACTCAAAAATAATAAACTATATTCTGGTAAATGTGAAAAAATAGAGACGCAAAAAATTGTATCCCTACTTCCCTTCTTCAAGAAACTGCTTTTTTTATAGAGGCAGTTTTTTTATTTGAAATAAAGCACAACAATTTTATAGTCGAGAGATGGAAAACCAAGTATGTGTGAAACCAGAAATTTTTTCTCAGTATCCAGAGCTGATGTGTGGAGTCACGACGAGGAGTTTTTTTAGTCAGACATTTTCTGAAGGGATCGATCGAGAAAAGCCAGATGCGAGAGAAAAAGCGATGCTGGAAAGCGGAATTTTTTTTTGATTTGAAAAGATAGCTTTTTCTCAACAGACTCACTCTGATCGTGTGGCTGTCATCGAGTCAGACTGATTTATCTGAGAGGCTGATGCACTAGTTACTAGACAAAAAAATCTAGCTTTGGTGATAAAAACTGCTGACTGTGGGCAAATTTTTTTGTTCGATCCAGTGGCTGAGATAGTCGGAGCTGTGCATGCTGGCTGGAAGGGTCATAGTCTGAGAATTCTGGAGAAGACGGTCAGCTCAATGATCAATCTGTGAGCAAAAGCTGAGAGACTCCTTTGTTTTATCGGTCCAAGTATCGAAGCTAGAAACTATGAGGTCGGTGCTGATGGAACTGATTTTGGGCAGTGGTTTGGTGATAGGACTTTATTGCCTCATTGAGAACCAGGAATCCCGATCGATTCTATTGATTGATCTTACCCCGATATTTCATCGAGGGCAGGTCGGGACTACAAACACTTGGACAGCAGAAAATTTTTTGATGGGAAATATGAGAGTAAGAGACAGCTTTTGAGAATGGAAGTGCCAGAAAATCAGATTGAATGTTCGGATTTGTGTAGTTTTGAGGAGGAGAATTTGTATTCGTATAGAAGAGATGGAGCTAATGCCGGCAGAATGATGTGAATTATCGGTATGAGAGACAGTAATCAACTATAAAAATTTAAAAAATGGATTACCACCCCGCAGTACTTTGGTGCAATGACGGCCCTTCGACAAGCTCAGGGACCTGAAGGCAAATGGATTTTTGATAAGAAAAAATCTTTCATTTTGAGACTGGGTTGCATTTGATCAAAAAACTATTATTCTGAGACATTTAGTTTGACAAGAGAGATGAAGGAAAATATTCAGCTTTTTACTGGCGAAGTCGACTATCTTTTGCTCGAAGAGCTGAAAAGATACAAGGTTGGATTTACTAAAAAATTTGGGAAAGAAAATATTTTCGAGTTTTTTCCAGATCAGTTTAATCCTGGGCAGGTGATCAATGCTATTTTTGGTGGGTGACTTTTTGTAACCAAAAAACTCGTGATTATTCATGGATTTCCAGCTGAGACAGATAAAACGAAAAAAATCTGAGCTGATGCTTCAGAAAAATTTGAGCAAGACTTTTTTAAGTATTTTGACCATGTTTCTCCTGACACAGTAGTGATTTTTGTAGCTGCAAGTGCTGATAAGAGAACCAAATCCTATAAAGAACTCATATCAAAATGAGCCACTATCAAACTTTTTGAAAAACCAAAAGGAGACCGAGCAAAGACACTTTCTCAGTATGTCAAAAATCGACTTGGAGATCTCACTGATGAAAAAACTGCTCAGCAGCTGGTCCAGCAAGTCTGAGACAATCTCTATCATCTCAAAAATGAGTCTGAAAAAATAAGAGCTTATTGTTCTTATCACAAGATCACAAAAGTAGATGAAATTCTAGTAGATAAGATAGTTTTCAAAAATCAAGAAGTAAATAATTTTGAACTTTTTAAACGACTTTTTTCTGATAAAAGAAAAGTTCTTTCTCTTATTGATGAAGCAAAAGCTGAATGAACAAACTGGAATCTATATCTCTGACTTCTCTTACGATGAATCAAAAATATTTTACTGACAATCGATCAGTATAGTCTCTGACAAACTAGCTCATTTCACATTGCTGGAAAAATCTGATGACATCCAGCTACCATCGCTTCGATGCTCAAAATTATCGATACTCTTCTCGAAAAGGAGAATAGCCTCAAAACTGTTTACAAAAGCTTGACCGCTCTCGATCTGAATATCAAAAACTGAAAATATCCCGATAGTATTTTTTGGCCCGAGGTAAAAAAAATCTTGTACGAGATATAAAAATTATTTTCTGGTGAATGCAAATCCTAATCTATGCTAAATAACGCAATCTCTTATTCCTTTTTTTAAACCCTCGCCGGGTGGCCATACTTTTTTCTACCAGGTAAATCCCGTTACGATTCAATCTAAAAATCTTCACGGGATC
>CALMTC010000017.1 GCA_937872535.1 uncultured bacterium | reverse complement strand
ACCTGATCCACCACCCGAGAAACCAGCACAGCCATTGGATAGAGAACGCTTAGAGGAAATCAAAGCATCCATCAGAAAGAAAATGAGCAAATAGGTTTTATTTACTATGCGATTATCATGAACGACAAAAAGAAGACCACCCTTGCAACGCCCTGAAAGGGTCTGCAAGTAAGCAAGGAGACCATTGAGGAGTTTTTATTCTCCCAATGCAAGAACGAGATATCTGATGAACAGAAAGCATTATTCATTGGAATATCACTCGCTCACAATCTCAACCCATTCAAAAGGGAAATCTACCCTATTCCCTTTTGGAACACCAAACTGGGTAAGAACGACATGCAACCTGTCATAGCCTACAATGTCTTTTTACAAAGAGCACAAGCTTCAGGAGACCTTGATGGACGATCGATCGAGATTTATGAAAACGATGACAAGAAAGTATCAGGTTGAAAGATTATCATTCATCGCAAAGATTGGTCACATCCTTTCGAGCGAGAAGTTGATCGATCAGAAATCGTCCAAAATAAGAAAGATGGAACACCGAACAAGAACTGGTTAGAGAAACCAAGATTTATGACCAGGAAGACGCTTATTGGACAAGGCATGAGGTTATGCTTTCCTGAGCATCTCGGAGGGTTACCGTATCTTGAAGAAGAGGTCTATGGAGCGATTACCGATAATGATAAATCAGAAAAAAATGAAAACAAAAAATCTGACCCCAATCACGTCATCATTACAATGCCAGCGTTAGGATCAGACAACAAGGTATCTGCTATTATTCCATGACTCAGAGTCCAATCTGTAAAAAAACAAAAAGAGGTCACTACCACCAAGTAACGTACCTCTTTCCTTCCACAAACTTTTGGAAAAGCAGACCGAGATACACAACCGAAGTTGCTTTTCTCAAACCCCACTTTACCTTCTTATACCTATTCACCATGCAATTACCAGACAAACAGACACTTATTAAAGCTCTACCCGTAGAGCATTTATCCTACAGTTCGATCAAATCTTACTGTCAGGATCAGCAATCATTTTACAAAGGATACATTCTCAAACAACGAGATGAAATAGAGGTCAAACCAAGCTATGTGATCGGAAGTGCCGTTCATGCATGAATCGAGAACTACCGAGAACACCAAAAACAATTATTGGCAGGAGCTGATGTCGCACCCATGACAACGGATGACTTTCTTGCTCTAGCGGTTGCTCACGGAGAGCAGATGATCACCAAGGCGGAAAAGGACGGGAACATGGTACGATGAGTGACACAAAACAAAGAAACAACCATAACAACGATTAAAGAAACCTTAGAGGCTTATTTACAAAAACCACCCCAATACAAGCCACTATTCACCGAGGTGGACGACCTCATTTCCTTCACAGACTTCGAAGGTATCGATATGCCTATACCCCTGAAAGTAAAAATGGATATGGTTGCAGAAGACATCGATGGAAACGTCATCATCGTCGACCATAAAACTACGAGCTCAGGGTACGAAAAAGAGAACGGCGACATCGCACCCGACTTTGATCTCCAAGCAGGAGCTTACTACATAGGGTGTATGAGCATAACAGGAAAACAACCGACCAAGATCATCTTTGACCAGATCAGTAAAGGAAAACCAAACCCATTCAAAGGAATGTATCAAAAAGACTTGAGAGAACTGTGCGACAAGCATTCCATCCCGTACGAAAAATATACCAAGAATGATGAACTTAAAGAAAAAATACTCCAAGCCTGAGTATTAGAAATTCCTGACGTGATCGAGAAGTACGTCATTGATTTCACGACCAACATGCAACCCGTCAAAGCATTTATTGAGCTGTACAAAAGCGTGATCTTTGACCTCTACATAAAATCGACATACCAAGCACCATTCATCGTCAACCCCTTTAAGCAATTTGGAGGCGACCTGACCTACAAGTACCGATTGGCATCACTGGCATAACAGACTGATTTATCATGCGGGAGGGTTAGAATCCTTCCGTGTGTTTTTAGTAGTAATGGATTTTCATGATCAAATGCATCATAGCGTTGTACATGCTCAACGTCATTATTATAGGACTGCTGGTTCTTTTTCTCGTATGGATCGTTGTCACCGCACCGTTTATTATCCTGAGTAGTGTCATGTTTGGTGTACCCTACTTCATCACCAAATACCAACGACGTATGAAAAGAAAGCCATCATTTCGTAGACACCGCTTTCGTTAGCGTCAGATTTTTTCTTTTTTGCTATACCCAAAAGAGGCATTGAGCCTCTTTTCCTGTATGTCGGTTATTGTTATTTTTTAGCGAGTTTTTTGTTTCTTTTGTTCTGTCGATTCAGTTGTTTCATTGTTTTTACTCATTCGTTGTAGCGAGGTTTACGAGTTGGCTTGCTCTCTTCCTCAGGCTCTGGGTCAGCTTCCTCTTCGTTTTCCTCTGTATTGGTATCAGGTGTTGTTTCAGGTTCCTGGATTGATTGTTCTATCTGTTCAGGGGTTGTTGTCGTTTCACCGTCTAAATATTGCTGTAAGGTAAGGATATGCTTTTCGATAAACTCTCTGAGCTTTACCTTGTTGTCGTCGCTTGGTTGTTGAATTTGTTTTTGTCGGCGACTGATTTGTGCGACTTTTACACCCATTGCATCAGCGATTTGTTTGTCTCTCATACGGATGGTTTTCAAAATTTGTGGTACGTTCATGGTTAATAAGAAGAAGGAATAAAAAAGCGGTGTCTAACAGACTCCCGCTTGAAATAGAACTCTTGATGCCTTGTAATATTCTCTTTGTTGATCCGCTGTTAGGTTCTCGATTGCTTTGAAGCTGTAAACCGTTGTAAGATGGCTTTCAATTCTTTGCATTCGAACCTTGTTTGTTTCAGGCATACATTTGTTCCTGAACTCTCTGATTGCCTTTTCAAGTGGGCTGAGCATTCTGAATGTTGTTCTTGGTTTTCTTGTTGTTTTTTCCATGGTGGTAGTGTTTTAATAGGTAAAGACTAGTATCTCTCTAGCGTGGTGGTGTATTAACTATAAAAAGCTAGTTATCAAGTCCTTATAGAGCAATAATCGGTCTTTTTTGGCTTATTTTACTTCTTTTTGTTTAATTTTCGGACAATTCTGCTTCATCTCGGGACGGCAGGTCAGAAGTATTTGTCTAATGCCTCCACAAATGGCATGGTTTGTTGGTATGATGGCTTCCAGGCGTTAATAATCCCTTGGTTGAGGTCTATCTCCACCTCCCAAGAAATAGAACGACATTCATCCTGAACTTCGACCAATCAGTAGCCATTATTTTGCATTTTTACCGTGGCATAAAAATACTCAGCATTGGCAAGAGGCTCTGAAAGAACCTCTGCGACGGTGAAAATAGTGTTTTTCTTTTTCATGGTTATTCTTGGTCGCTAGAAGATAAAGGTGGCAAGACAAAGAGTTTCATGCCGTTATTTAGCAAAGCATATCGAGCCGATCATTGTTGGAAAATTCAGACGACCTTTGTGACTTCAAATTCCTCTTTGCCAAATGGATCATTCCTTTGCATTTCAAGTATATCGCCCTTTTTGAGGTTTCCTGTGTACATGGTAGTAGTGATTAAACGGGTAAATGTAGGCAAGAACTACATTTCTATTAACTATAAAAAGAGCCTATAGCAAGTCTATAGGCTCTTTTATATGGGTGTTTTGAGGATTATCAGTGTATTATCTTAATTAAGCATCTAGATATTGGTATTTTTTTACATCTTGCAGACTAAGATCAATAACTTTCTTTTTCTTTCCCTTTCAATGTAAAAGTTTGTTTTTAAATGCATTAAGAACAATATTTTTGATATCATGGTAATTTTTCCCAATTAGGTACTCAGCCAAGTCCTGCTTAGATGCTTTTGCAATTTGGAAAGAGTAAGTATCTTCTAGTTTTGATAAAAATTGTAAAATAAGGTCAATATCTGGTATTTTAAATTCAATTCTTAGTCCAAACCTTCTAGTGATTGCTGGATCTAATGAATCTATCATATTAGTAGCAGATATTACTATAAGATCCTGCGGAATAAGATCTAGTATTTGTATCAAGGCAAGTAAAGCTCTTCTTATTTCACCATGGTCTTGTCAAGAATCTCTCTTATTTCAAATAAAATCTACTTCGTCTAAAAAAATAATTGCGTTTTTTTCCTGGGCAACTTGGAAAACAAAATTTAGATTTTTACTTGTTTCTCAGAGTTTAGAAGAAATAATTGATGCTAAATTTAGCACTAATAAAGGCTTTTCTAATTCATTTGCTATCGCATATGCCGTCATTGTTTTTCATATACCAGTATCTCAGAAAAACAAAGATCTTGTTTGTAGTGGTAGCTTAAATGAGGATAAAAATTCCAAGTTCTTTAACTCTTTAATTCGATTACTTATTTTATCTTTAGTTTGTATTGGAAGTATAATGTCATCTAAATTTAAATTAGAATATTGAGCTTCATACAAATAGTCTTTATAATCTCTTTCTGGCAGTAAAGTAACGTCAACAGACTGTCATTTTGTTGAACTTTTTGACAATCATATTAGTGAGTTAATTTTATCTACAAAAAATTGGTCTTTTTGTGATTCTGCAATATCTTTAGCAACTTCAAAAAGTTTCTCTCTATCATTATTTAAAGAGTAAGTAATTAATGATGATACTTGTTTTTTAGTAGCCATGAGATTGCATAAAGCATTAAAAAACTTGATCCTTTTTGAATTATAACGAT
Organism: uncultured bacterium; assembly: GCA_937872535.1. Classification (GTDB taxonomy): domain Bacteria; phylum Patescibacteriota; class Gracilibacteria; order Absconditabacterales; family Absconditicoccaceae; genus CALMTC01. Next base: position 23,636 of record CALMTC010000017.1, on the reverse strand, counting down.
TTAATTCCTCTTATCAATTTATTGTTGATATTAGCTTATAATAGTTTTAAACTTCTAAATCAATAGTTTGTTCAGTATTGACATCTGCTTCATTGATTACATTAGCCTCACTCAATATTCATAAATTAGCATTAAGAATGGTCGAATGAAGATCAATTCAGTCAGTATTCTGATTTTCTATAGTCAAGCAAAATCAAAAAGCCTGATCCATATAACGGTTAATGTCTTCAATTGATTGTACAATTTTCCCTTTAGTATTAAAGATAAAATCTCTAATTTCTTGAAAAATATTAGTAGTCGTATCTATCGTCTTTAAATTACATCTGATCTCCACAAAAAGCTTATTATTCAATTTTTGTTGGAGTGATGTCTTTCTAATTCATTGACTATTTCACTTAGTCTGATTGTTAGCATACTGATTCCAATAATAGTTATCATGAGACCATCAAGTACCTCAAACTTTAACTACATATTGTTTGATTTGTTTTTCGTATTCTTCTTTTTCATTTACAATTCTCTCAAAATCAGCACTTCCTTCGGCATAATTGTTCAATTCATTGTCTAATCTTTTTATTTCATTTGTGATATTTTGTAATTCTTGCTCTGAACAAGCTAGAATTCTATATGCCATATGTATTGGATTATAATTGAGGTGATCAGATAAGATTGGTATATGATTATAACTTAGTGATCCAATTATTCTAATATTCCCTGTTCACTTTAAAATATTATTTTGTAAATCATCTGGAAGATTTATTTCATAAATATTTTCGTGATTAAGTTTAATCTTATCCTGAATAAGAATAGTTGCTCTTTTTTCATCTGAATATAATGCTCTGTTTAAATTTATTTGACCAAATCAAACATATCTTTGATTAAGAAATTCTATTTCTCTATCTTGTATTTTAGTATGACTACCATTTGTATTTCATCTATACAGTATATTCCTGTCTTTAACCGTCTCTGGCAAATCTACTCAATTTGTTGCATCAATATCCAACTGTATTTGTAAAGATTGAGATGTGTTAAGTAATAATGCCTTAACTGTATTTGCGGATAAAGATGGGTACTGATTTAAAATACGGGTTGCAATATGACAAACAAATGGTGACGAAAAACTTGTACCACTTAGGAACGTGACCTCATCGGTATACTGACTACTTAATAGTCTGATATTTTCTCAAAATTCAACAAAATCAGGCTTTAAAAAATATGGAGAACGATATCAGATATCCGTTGTGATTTTAGTAGTACCATTTGTCTTTTTAAGCGTTAATGGAGTTCAATAATCTAAACAATTTTTTCTTGAGAATTCTGATACTTTTTTATCTGTACTGATACTTCCCACCGAAAGAGCATTAGTGCTGTCTGCTGGTGTGCATATATTTGTTCATTCATCAAATTTATAGTTATTAGAAGCATTATATCTTTTTTTTAATTCTCAAATATTATTTACATTTCAAGCTGAAACAAAAAACAATATGTCGGGATATTTGGCTAAACAATAGTCCAATATATATGTTATTAAATCATGATTCTCATTATCGTTTTTATGTTTAATGAGATTAACTGACATATTGAATACTTTTATATTTTTTTTCACATAGAACTCTTCAATGATATTGATAAATAAGTCTGGACTAAAAAATGATGAGCTAGCTGAAAGTATTTTCAGTGATAATACTTTTGCATAAGGTTTCAGAATTGTTTGACCTTCATTAACTTGATTTCAAAAAACAACTATACCAGCTACACCAGTTCAATGATCCTGACTATCAATAAGGGGTGAATTATCAACATATGAATGTGATGCAGTTTTTTCTATAAATGGCTCTAAGATAGTTCTATTCTCGCCCACACCCGAATCAATAACTCCAACTTTAATTAAACCATCTTGTGACGATGTGTCATCTATAGAAAACTGACTAACTTCCTTTGTTTGTCAGCTTGGTTCAATTATAACTTCTACAAAAGCAGGTTCAATTTTCTGAATATCAGAATAGATTCATGCGTATCTAGTCAGAGTTTCAATATTACCAACAGTTTCAATCTTATAAATCGAAGGAGTTAGTTCTATCAATGTATTTCAATCATTTTTTAGTTGTTTTATAATACCATCTCTTTTTGATGGGGCAATTTGGAAAAATTGTAGCAAAAATGACTCTTCACTAGGAGTAGAAATATCGACTCTTTCGTCTATAGAATAATAGTGAAAATCTTTAATCAATTTAAAAGATTTAAATTCCGCCTTTGGAATAAAATCTGGTCATGTCGTATTGTAGTTTGCAATTTCATTCATATCAACTATGAAAGATTTCAAATCTCATAATTTTATGTTGATGATCACTTGTCTATTAAAGTTCGCAAAATACTTAAATTCGGCAGAACGGTATAAACCTTTAAACGCTTTAATGAAAAAGTTAGGTATTCTACCATGCGTATTTATAATTATATAATATTCAGCATAATTATTAATAGTTTCCTCTGTAACTAGTCATTCATTGATCCACTGTTTTTTTAGTGTCTCAAGGTATTGAAGGTCTCTTTCGAATTTAATAATATCATTTCTATAATTTTCTTTCTGTCTAGTATAATCTGGTCTATCATTTGTATTTTGATCTTCAGGATCGTCTTTTTGTTGACGTGGAGAAATACGGTATGATGCCATACGGCTTGTTCAAATATAACGTAGATGTTCCTTAGGCATGTTTGAAAGAATAAAAATAAAAGGAATCTATTTTACCCAATTTTCATGTCTCAATATTCAAGCGTTCAGCATTTTTTTATAGTGCCTCCACTTCTGCAAGAATTGATCCATATATGCTACGAATTTCTAATTATGGCTTCTTTCAAAGGGGTCAATTAACTCATACAATTATATATTCCAAACATTGATTTAGTCTCACCAAGGACTCAAGGTGTTTATTATTCTTTATACAGACTTTCGGTATATTATTCAATGCAATTACTCAAGATTCTATTGATTTTTACTCTTCATATTCGTATACCCTAACCCTAGGATAGGTTTTATTATTAATTACATAAAGGAATGGAAATAGCAAACAAGAAATCAACCCTACTGGGACTAAAAAAAGCAATCGGAGTGATCAATAAGATTATGGAAATGATCGAAAAAGATGCATACTGCGTAGACATTGCCTCTCAGGTAAATGCATCAATTTGATTATTAAAATGAGTTAATACTACACTATTAGAAAATCATCTTGCATGTTGTTGACCTAAGTTTTTGAATGCCGCTGAAGAATGAAAAAAAGAAGAATTCATCAAAGAACTAGTAAGGGCGTGGAATGTTTCAAACAAGTAAATTTTTGATCAGAACAATAATATTCATTTTTTATTTATAACAACCCAATATGAAACAAAAGCTCCATATCAACGGCATGCACTGTAAATCTTGTGAAATGCTTATTAAAGATTCTTTAAATAAAATACCAGGATGCAAAATACATTCCTTATCACTTAAGACAGGTATCTGTGAAATTGAGTATAATAAGAATGATATTTCAGAGATAGAAACAACACTCAACAAAATAGGCTATACCATATGAGAAGATAATGTTAAACAACCTCGAACGTCAGATCAGTGGTTTGAAAAAATAATTCGACTTTTCATTGCTGGTATTCTTGTTTTTGTTCTCATGAAAACTGATATCAGTAGTCTTGTACCCACCTATGACAAACTTTCCTTTGGTGTTGCTTTTGTGATTGGTTTAATAGCATCCATTTCGACTTGTTTGGCTGTGACAGGAGGTATTATTATTGGATATAATGAGTCAGTAGAAACTACACATCCAGTAGGCACTCAAATAAAGTTTCATCTATGAAGGTTAATTACTTTCATCGTTTGATGATGATTACTGGGACTCGTTTGATCGCAATTTCAATGATCAATCTGGTTTAATGTTATCTTTAGTGCAATAGTAGGAATTGTTCTCCTATATCTATGATTACAATTATTGGGCATTGTACCCAATATTACAAAGTGGTGATTTCATCTACCAAGTTGATTGAGTCAAACTATTTTCAACTTGAAAAATCCAAGATATGCAAGCGTTGTCTGAGCCTTAACCTTCTTGTTACCTTGTGGCTTTACACAAAGTATGCAATTATTTGCTTTGCAATCATGAAGTCCAATTGAAGGAACTTTAATTATGTGAGCTTTTGCACTTGGTACTTTACCAGTATTATTTGGTTTGGGATTATGAACTAAATATATCAAAGATAAGTTGACTATTATCAATCCTCTTATTGCTTCACTACTTGTCGTCTTCGGAATATATACTATTTATAATAGTACCATTTTAGCTGATGCAATAAATACTTCAAACAACACTTCTGGAGTTATAGTGAACACAAATATTGCAACAGAAAATGTTTCATGGAGTCACAATGGTTCAACATTCTCACCTGAAACATTAGTTTTGACCAAATGAAAAAATTATTCTATTACAGTAATTCCTGAGTCTGATGGATTGGGATGTAAATATTCTGTTATGTTACCATGAAAGTGAGAACAATACATAAAGAAATGACAAGCATTCACATTTGAGATTGATTGATCCGAGCAAAAAAACATCAAGCTTGTATGTGGATCAATGGGGATGAAACAATGAATGATCGTCATTCAGTAAAATAGGCTCAAAAATGATTTGCATTCTTTCCTATTTTTCATTATTATAACCCTACCCCTGGGTTAGGTATAAGTTACTATTTTAATTCCTTATTCTTATAAATCATGAATAAATCAACTTGATGTGCTTGCACAAATTGTAAATGTACAAACTGTAACTGTAAAGAAGGATGTAATTGTTGCGATAAATCAACAGAATGTAATTGTGGAAATGATTGTCAATGTTAATAAAAAAACCTATCGCTAAATAGGTTCAAAAAAGAGCATTAAGAGTATACCTATCCAGGGCGTACTTTCAAGAATTATAAACAATTTAAAAAGTGTAGCCTTTAATCATATCATAATTTTCAATGAAACAGACATATCCAATTAATGGCATGGATTGTGCATCCTGTGCAATCACTATCACCAATAAAGTATCTCAACTTGAATGAATAAAAAGTTGTGAGGTAAATTTTGCAACACACAATGCAGTTATTGAATTTGATGAAACCAAAACGGACATTACAAAAGTCTCGGATGAAATAGAGAAGTATTGATACGAATTGGTGCACAAAAGTATTGATAAACATAATCATAACGAATGAGCTCATGATGACCATAATAACTCTGATATCCAAAAAACATGGAATAATGTTTTGATTTCTACGCCATTGGTAATAATATCTATTGGAATCATGGTATGGATGATAGGAATTGATTATGCATGGCGACCAAAATACGAAGTATTGTATGAATTCTTTCACCACCTCCTTCCTATCTTTGCGACCATTATGTTGTTTGTTGTGTGATGGAATTATATCCTTGCTATTTGAAGATATATCAAATACGGCGTTGCAAGTATGGACACGCTTGTTGGTATAGGTACTGGAGTAGCATATCTCTATAGTTTCCTTATTACTGCTCTAGAAGAGCCCTTCTCACAATTTGTTAATACAGATAGAAATTTTTATGAGTCTGTTATTGTAGTAATTGGTTTTATAGCGATTGGTAAATTTATGGAAGCGAGAGTTATGGCAAAAACAGATCAAGCCATCAAGGCATTATTATGATTACAGGTCAAGGACGCACTTATCATCAAAAATAATTGAGAAGTAAAAGTTCCATTACATGAGGTACAAGTAGGTGACATAATGATTGTCAAACCGTGAGAAAAAATTCCATTAGATGGTATTATTCTTTCTTGAGAAGCTGATATTGATGAATCAATGATTACATGAGAACCACTTCCGATCTTGAAAAAACAAGATGATGTAGTCATTGGAGCAACTATTGTAACCAATTCAGCAATTCATGTGAAAGCAACTGCTGTAGGCAAAGATACATACCTCAGTAAAATTGTTGCTATTGTTTCTCAAGCACAAAATAGCAAACCCCAAATTCAAAAAGTTGTTGACCAAATAATGCAATGGTTTATCCCCGTAGTACTGTGTATCGCAGTATGATCAGCTGTGTTCCGATTAGTTCGATGAAACATGTTTTTCCCATGAATTAATCCCATTGAGTTCGCTATTATGAGCTTTGTATGAGTGTTAGTTATTGCATGCCCATGTGGACTATGACTTGCCACACCAATGGCTATCATGACATGAGTCGAACACGGTGCAAAAAATGGTATCTTGGCAAAAAACGCTGAAGGGTTGCTGAAGCTCAGAAAAGCAACAATAGCTGTTTTTGATAAAACATGAACAATCACGATGGGTAAACCGACATTGGTTGAGCAATTATCAATAACGGGAAATGATGAGGAAAATATAAGAATTTTAGCTTCATTGGAAGCATTATCTTCTCACCCCATAGCCCATGCCATTGTGACGTATGCTAAAGAGAAGAATTACGAAAATTACTCCATAGATAATTTTAAACATTTAGATGGAGTATGAATTCAAGGGACAATCAACAGTAAAGTCTACGTGGTTTCAAAGCTCTCTTATGTGAGAGATAAATGATTACCAATTGATGAAGATACTATTACCAAACGAACAAAGGAAGGAAAAACACCCCTTATTCTCAGTACATGAAATGAAATCTTGTGATATTATGCTGTAGCAGACACCATTAAAGATATGAGTGTTCAGGCGATTCAGGATTTAAAAGATCTAGGAATACTACCTGTAATGATAACGGGAGATCATAGTAATACTGCACATTTCATTGCACAACTAGCAGGTATAGAAAAAGTCTATGCTGAGATACAACCAGAACAAAAAGCATCTATCATTAAAGATTTACAAAAAGAATGAATTGTAGTAATGGTGTGAGATGGGATCAATGATGCACCAGCTCTTGCAACAGCAGATATTGGTATCGCAATGAGTACAGGTACTGATGTAGCTATAGAATCAGCAGATTTGACACTATTACACTGAGATCTCAGTAAACTCGTCAAGGCAATCAAAATTAGTAAACTCACACAAAGTGCAATTTGGCAAAATTTAGCATGGGCATTTAGCTATAATATTATTTGAATTCCTCTAGCAGGTGGTGCCTTTTACCCATTCTTAGGTGTGTTACTCAATCCTGCCTTTGAGTGAACAGCTATGGCTTTTAGTGATTTGACTGTTATCGGTAATAGCTTAAGGCTACAGATGAAAAAAATATAATTATCTTTAATGATACAAAAAACATAATGCAAAAAAAATACCTCGATTTATTCTATAAACTACAAGCACCTTTTTACGATATTACTCGTAGGTTAATTTTATTTAACCATAAAGAGGCTGTAGATGCTCTCGACATACAAACGAATGATATTATATATGATATTGCATGTGGCACAGGGAAAAACATCACACACCTCAAAGAAAAAACAAAGAGTGATCACATAATTGGATTGGATTATTCAAGGGCTCTACTACATGTTGCACAAAAGAATTTTCCAAATATAAAATTCATTCAAACTGATGTTACAACCTATACTTTTAATCCTAAAGCCGACAAAATAATATGTAGTTACTCACTCTCAATGATTGATGAACGAGAAAAAGCAATAGCTAATATGGTTAATAACTTAAATCCATGAGGGAAAGTAGTTATACTTGATTTTAACTCAAAACGAAAATACTGAATACTGAGTAAATGTATGAGACGATTTTTGAAATGTTGTCATATTAATTTAGAACAGAACGTCGATCAAGAACTCAAAAAACATTTTAACGGAATTATAGTTCATAACTACCACAACGGGTATAATACTATTTGGATAGCAAGTAAACTTAAAAAATAATCTCTTTTTATATTATTTATACGACCTTAATGAAAAAACCATCTATTACTCTTAAACATTTGATCAGTATAGTTAATTACATTGGAATATGATTCATTTCTTGAAGTATCAGTCACTGATTTTTTTCTGGTACGAGAAGTATTATCATGGCATTACTATGAATAGGATTGTTTGTGTTTTGACAATTTCTCGAAAAAACATACATAGATCATGAAGACACTTCATCATTCAAAATCTATGTAAGAATAGCAATTACTGGACTTATTTTTTCTGTAGGGGTTGGAATGATTAGTGGTTGATTTCAACACTTTCTTGATAGTCCATTGAGAAGCCTTTGGATTATACCAGTATGATACATTATATCACTATTAATTTATCCTTCAAAAGAAGAACTCAAAGAAACAAACTGGAAATATCTTATTTCTACAGGACTTATTGTCTGAGTTGCACTGTATGGAGCAATCTATAGCTTGATACATATTTTACCAGAATCAACTTTTTGAGGAGATCATCACAAAGGAGCTGAGACAGCACACACAGAATAAATACATAAGGACATGAGCTATGAAGAAGGAGAAATCTTTTGATTCAACTCCTCAACTTTGATCGCAACTAACCAAGTCAACTCCTCAATTTGCTGAGCAGGAGTCTTGTCCTTGATCATCGGATACCAACTAGCAACCTGAGCGGTGATTTTCTTGGTGTCTGGAAGTTTTCCAAATTTGTCTTTGTAGATTTTTTCGAAGGTAAGCATGAAGTTTTGGATAGGAGATAAAGGTGTGCCATCGTCTTCAAAATGACACGTTTCTCTTGGCTTGAGATTTTTGATGCCATATTTTTTGGCAATCTCGATGAGCTTGTCATAGGGTCATTTCCACATAGGTTTGTTATCGTACTGCGGAGTACTTTCATCGTCCATGAAAACGATATCGACCGCATCACCCGTGAGATGTTTGCTTTTCATCGTTCGGGTCAGTCTTGGTAATCCTTCTTTTTCTATCCTGTTACTTTCGTTTCGGAGTCGGAGTTGTCTTTCATAAGATCTCTTGGCTTCAAAAATTTCTGCATCGGGACGCACTGCTTTGACCTCTTTTCGGAAAGGATCAAACTTTTTTCTGTAGCTTGGACTCAGAGAGTTGATGTCGTTATTTCTTGCTGGTTGTGCCATGGTAGATGAATGATTAAGTAAAATCTTTGATGGTAGGATCAGGCTTAGAGCTTGGCACTCTTCCTGAGAAATATCAGGTCATGAATGCGGTCAAAATTCCCAAGTATTGCTCTCCCGTAATTTTTCCTAATGCCAATCACAAAACCGCACCCATACTCAGAATGAAGACCGTGAATTTCACGACACTATGAAAAAGATTGTAACGTCTGAGCATCTTATTTTTGTCAGGGAATAAAGGATTTTTTGAGGTCTTTGACATCATCTTTCACCTCGCCGATATTTTCCAAGATGTAGTCCATTTTCACTTGGAGCTTCTCGAACTCCGTTTTGTTGACGTATGTTTTCTCGATATAATTGATCCTTTCTTGTAGATTGCTGTAGCTTTGAGAAATCGTCCAGGTTTGAGAGATCACGAATGCTAGTACTCCTACAAAAGCACTGATGGTGATCGTGATCGCATTGTCTTTGATATGTTGAAACATGGTGTATGGTAATGAGATAAATTATTCCTCGTTCTCTTCTGCCTCTCTTTCCTCTTTGGTGGTTTCGTAGCTGTCTTGGAAACCTTGGCAATTGTTTTCATCATCGGTGATCAAAGGGATTCTTTCCGTAAGACCGAGTTCAATATATTTGAGTTTCATGTCTACGATGGTCATCGCATCGACATCACCATCAAAATTATTTCTGATGATCTCTTTCAATGCACGAAAGCATATCCTTGGATCAAAGTCTTCTAATGCCATAATTTCAACTTCTCCTATCTCATCAAATCCAGCTTCTATGAGCTCATTGATTCTATCTGCATGTGCATCGGGAATATTGATGGAGCTTCATGGTTTCACTCCAAAGGTTATCTCATTATTGGTGTTACGGAGAAACATACTCATCATAAAAAAAGATAAAAATCTGACTGCTTACACGATCAGCACACCAGCGTACGGCTCGAATACAATTTGTGCGTAATGGTTCGCACCACATCACGAACCACAGGTTGTCGCACCATTCAGTCTAATTCTGTATTTTTTGGTTGGGTTGGCGACAAAGGTAATGCTTCATGTACTCAGCGTATACAACAGGGTTCATCAACCATTCAAGAGTGTCTGTTCATCTTCTGCCATATACAATCTTCCTGTACTCGATCGGTTTCCCGATCCTCACACTTCAAATCTCATGCTTCCGATTCCAACAGTGAAAACGTTTCACCAGGCTTCGGTATTACAGTAGGTACAGCTGGCACTATGCGATGTCCACGCACTAACGTTGTTGATTTTTGGATTGTCTCCCACCATCTTTCCATTTTTCATTGCCAGTTGTGAATTACTGAGTCATCTTCCAACAAAGGTACATCGGTTGAGATAGGAGGAAATTTGACTGTTGATAATCCCTTCAGGTCTTTCGTAGTGAAAACCAAGATTGAAAAACAAATTCCTGTTTTCTAATCAGGAAACATTATAGACCGAATTGCTCGTTTCCATGAACTGACCATACATGAAGGTTCCACCATTATGCACTGCACACTGATAATATCAGGTACTAAACTGGCTTCATGTTCTACTCAGTACGATCCAGTATTTTGTATTTGGTGCGATAGTAAATCCAGCAGGAAAATCAAAGGATTGGTTTCTAAACCCTGTGTAGAGCTGAGATGCAGGAATAACAATTTCTGCATTGGGATTAACGAGTTCTCCGTTTGGAGCATCAACTACAAAATCTTGGTTGGCAAATCTGAAAAGAATATCTCCACCATTGGCTGTCCACGATCAGGTAGCATATGCTTTGGTTTCTCCAGGTGCATATACATCACTCGTATGTTTTCCGATCGAGTAACTATGTACAGCATTGGTCGCTCCTGTTCTTTGCAAAACAATCCAATACTTCACACCCGAGGTAAACTTCAACGATGTGGGAAATTGAACGGTGATCCAATCAAAACTTGTACTGAGTGCGGATGGTTGTATCGTCGCACTTGCATTGGGATCGAGCAATGTGCCACTTGGTGAGCCTGCATTATCGGTTTCAATTCTCACTACCATCGCATCAGTCGGCACATTATTTTTTTTGAGATGCAAACATAGCAGTCAGGTTTCTAAATTTTGTGTACCAACAAAACTTTGAGAAAATTTCTCGATCGTCGGCGTACCAAATTGCACATCGGTGCTACTCCAGTTACCGTTGTAATATCAACTCGTTCATGGTATCTGACTAAAGTTTTTCTCTATTCTAATTCTGATACTATCGGTCGGGGCTGACACTTGCCATACTCCCAGCATGATAGATTGCACCGTTTTTTGATCGACTGATTGAAAGCTCTGAGCAGAGACAATGCTTCATGCACTACTATTTCCGAAGTTTCTGTTTTCATTGTAGCTATGATGTCTGACTCCGTCGTATTCTTGCATAAACGAGAAATACATATCCCGACTTTGATTGATCCATGTCAGGTTATTGTAAATCATCATATTACCTCTCGTGTAAGTGTCACTATTGTAGATTTGTACGCTGTAGTAGTTACTCGTATTCAAACCAGCATCTCTTTCTAACACGATCCAGTAAATTGTCGTATCTTGCAGATCAAAAAAACCATTGAACGAGTACATTTTCCTATATGGTTGTGTCATGAGTTTATTTCCTGCAATCGTTCCTGTTGCATTCGGATGCACCAAAGTACCTGATGGTTTACCATTATCATCGGTTTGAATACTGAAGACAATATTATCGGTCGGATTATTTACTCTCGCTAATGCCATAAAAATTTTGTCGGTATTCATACCGTAGGAAAGTTTGAAACTCATACAGACCTTACTTTGGTTGGTGATATCATATCCAAAGTGAGTCGTTGTATTTCGTTGCTGGTTTTTGTTACCAATATCAACGTTGTTGAGATAGTAGTTATTTCCAGGAGTAAGATTGGTAAATGAACTCGCCGTACCGTCTTGCACAATATCACAAATCTGATTCTGATTTTTATTTTGTGTGAAAATACCATCCATGTAGGCAGTGGATTCGTATTCGGGTTGAGACAGATATCGTTTTCATGGCTCATGATTAAATCCAAGTTGTATCGAAGCCCAAATATATCATTGCAACCATTCTCGCACTGATCCATTGAATTTCTCCACATATCCCAACGGATACACGAGGTTTGTATTCGATGATCTCAATGAATAATAGTTTGTCGGACTGTTTGCTCCTGTTCTTTCAAAGGAAATGTAGTATTTTGTTTGTGGCTGTAAAACAAGGTCATTAAAAAAGAAGTTTCTTTGTTCGTTACTAGCCGCTATTGTGCTGTTATCAAAAAAGTTAGTACTGGAGGCAATCAGCGTCACACCATCTTTTGCATAGACTCTACAGTAAAGCTGATCACCAGGACTACCAACCTTACCAAGATTGACGGTCACTTTTCTGAGAATATTATCACGTCCCGTCAGGATCATTGCTCTGAGTCTGATGTTTACACCATCTCCGACATTGTAAGTGGTGTTTCCTTCAAGCTGTTCTATTCTGAGTTTATCAACAATTCCTTTTCCAACAAATCAAACCTGACCGACCGTCACGTCTTCTCCTACTTGTCATTGAATCGCTACATTTTGCACCGTACCAACAGGGACTTGAGCGATCTGTGATTGCATCTGAAAATTTGTACCATCTCGTTGCATGATTACTCGCTGATCCATTTCGATATCTCCTGCACTCAAATCCTGATCATGCATTTTTTTCAATGGTGCAGTGAGGACTCATTCAGTGGTATTGATGGAAACTTGGATATTGGTTGTGTTCGCTTGATGCGATCTAAAATACAACAAAATATTCTGAGGAATACTCGTCGGATCACTAGAAATGGCAGCAGGAACGGGCGTGACGTAGCTCAGGTTGTACACATTGGATGGTCAGACTGATGTCCCTGAAAAAGTAGTTGCTCCGACCTGAATCTGTGTGATTGCTTGGTTGATAACATTCGTAATATTATTAATCACAACCTGATCATCAGTGACGATATTCGATGCATCGACTACCGCCAATGGCACATAATTTTTGATCGGATAGTTCAGACCAAATTTGATCTCACCGATACCCAATCAGGTGATCGGGTTGAGCAATGGATTATCCAAATTCGACTGATTTACTTCAACTCGGACTTTTTGTGGTCATGCAAAACTCAGTGCTTTGATAGCAGTATTCTGGAAATGAACCAGGACTTTATCGCCGTTAGTTTTGGTACATTTGATCAATGCACTTCCTGCTGTTACCTGAAAATTATTTCCACTGATCAAGGAAACTTGCAATCATTGCAAAACACCACCATCGGTCAAAGCCAGTAATGGTGCTGAGTAATCACTATCTTGATTGGCTATATTTCCATTGAGCAGTGAACATCTTTCCATGAAAAAATGCTATCAATAAATAAATGACAGCATTGTACTCACCGCACCAAAAAATAAATCTATTGAAGTTCCAGTTTCCCAACCCTTCTGTTGATCTCTCTGAGTTTCTCCGCAAGATCAATAGTTTTCACCTTGCTTTTTCATAACTTGAAGGTCACTTTCGTCATCTCTCCAGCCGTATACGATTTTTCGATGACTTTCATTGTGCCATCATAAAACATTAGATCGTTTCCTGAATTGATATAGACCCTTACAACATCACCAACATCGCAAGCAAAAAAATCAGGAATGTTCGGTGAGATATCAAACTCCTTTATACTGTCTTTCCTCTCTTTGACGTAGTTTTGTGTGGCTTGCTGGATATTTCCACTATTGGTCATACTTCTTTCTATCCTTCAAAACTCTTGAATACTTGCCAAGTCTTCTGCATAGCCATATGCATTACCGTCTTTCCCAATGCAGGAATTACACATCTGTTTGATATCCATCACCAGTTTTGCATCTCTGATCGTCCTATCCAATGGTGAATTGATATCTCGTACAAACTCATAATAGTCGTTTGAAGGTACTGACCTATCAATTCCGATCGTATGATTGAAGTACAAAACTGTATCTCTGACAACGTACTCGTATGCATTTTCTCTCAAATCTTTGAGAACGTTTGCAAAGGTCTCTCACTTTTCATATTTTTTGGTAACACTCACACTGACATCACTGATACATGTGAGTTCTGTCTGCTCTCTAAGATTAATTTGTATGAGTATTTGTTGGAGTAAAGTATTGATTGGTCAGGTATAATTCATCGGATTGAATAATACTTTGTCATCCAAAAAACTGATCATATCCTCGATTTTTATGACCGTATTTTTGAGAGTCGCTTCGATCCCTCTCATGTATCACGAGATCAACAATCTCTCCGTTCCATTTTGTCCTTCCATGACTTTGATACGATTATTTTCTTTCAAAATCAGTAAGGCATCAAGCAAGTTTTCATTACTGATAGTGAGTTCTCCCGTTGACACATCGTTGAGCTTCCACGAACACTGAAAACCAACAACATCAAAGAGCTGTCAGATTAAGTTGTTGTGCCTATCATAGACATATCCGATGATTGTCATTACAGGAGCGAGTTATTGAATGAAAGAGCGACATCAAAGTCACTGCCGTAGATTCATCAGTCCACATCGTACATGACGTATTTGGTGATTCCTTTGACGGTCGGTCGTTGCGATCATGGAACTCTGTACCCAAGAATATTCAGACCATTTTTGGTGGCAGTCTGATTTTTTGCATCGATGACAATCACATCTCCTGGGTCTGCATCAATGTCCAACATGAACCATTTATTGGCTGTGACATTGTAGATGGTCAGTGGTTTATTGATATTTCCACCGACGGTAATGGTTATTTTTATCGGTTGATCAGCATTGGAAGTAGTCAAACAATTGATCTCGTTATAGGTCATATTCCATTGATTGGACATGGTGTTTGGTAATTGGAAACCACCATAGTTTCCTTCTTGACCATAAAACAACGAATCAATCGTTGAATAAAACTTAGGGTCGGAGGCAAACAAGGCGACCCTTCGTCTTCTGATAGCTCCATCGTTATGATCGTTGTCTTCTTCAATTTCATAGTCTACAGGCTGATCAACTTTACAGCGGATCACCCGCTCTCTCATTTGCTCATCAATAATTTTGAGTTCTTTGGTTTCGACCGTACTTGGTACTCCTTGCAAGGCAAACAAAGCATCCAGCCAGTCCATTGCTTTGGAAGTAATCTCTCTGATCGGTGCAATGATCACGCCTTCGATGACAATGGTTCTCCCTCTCGCATACGTTGGTCAGGTCAATGTTCCATGATATCAAATCAAATCTTGTTTATCGTCCGATACTTTCAATTTTCTCCATTGCACATCACTGACTGCAATTCTGTAGTCTTGGTTTGTTTGCATGAGATTATAACCGTCTCGGTAGAATTGATTTCAGATCATGGATTGATGCTTGAAAAGTAAACGAAACCTATTATATTCAAGCTGATTTAAAGTAAATGTATTGCGATAAAAAAGAAAATTCTTATAAGTTTCTATAGGTTCGGTCTCCACAATGTTTGGCTTTATTCATAATTTTATTTTCATGACAACACTCGCACTAGAATACAAAGATTTTCTCTTAGAGATTAAATCAACAATAGAACAAGCACAAGTTAGAGCTTTATCTAATGTGAATAAAGAACTAGTACAACTTTACTGGAATGTTGGTAAATTAATTTCAGATAAAAGCGAACGATGAAAGTGAGTAATAGAAAACCTATCCAAAGACTTAAGAAGAACATTTCCTTCTATTAAAGGATTTCACGAGAGTAATATACGAAGAATGGTGAAATTTTATGAAACATACAAGGATAATGAAAAACTGGTGGCACTGTCGCTAGAAATTAACTGGACTAATAATTTGTTCATACTAGAAAGATGTAATAACGACTTGCAAAGACAATTCTATATGCTCATTACAAAAAAAGAATGATGGTCTTCAAGAGTTCTTGATAACATGATTGACGGTCAATACTATGAAAGATTCATGATTGCTCATAAAGACAACAATCTTGATAAGACAATGCTTCCAGAACTTGCAAAAGATACTCAACTTGCACTAAAAGATAGTTATCTATTTGATTTCTTAACTCTTGGTAAGAAGTATAAAGAAAAAGATTTACACGACTGACTATTGTCGAGAATTCAAGAATTTTTATTGGAGTTATGAATGTGATTTGCTTTTATCGGAAGCCAATATGAAGTAAAGATTGAATGAGATGCTTATTTTATTGATCTACTTTTCTTTCATATAGAATTAAATTGCTACATAGTTGTGGAACTCAAAGTAGTAGATTTCAAGCCTGAGTTTATAGGTAAACTCAACTTTTATGTAAATGTTGTAGATGATCTCATTAAAAAAGATCATCAAAATCCAACTATTGGACTATTGATTTGCAAAAACAAAAAGGAACATATAGTACGTTATGCACTTAAAGATGTGAATAAGCCTATTGCAGTAAGTAAATACGAAGAGAACAAAAATCTCTGAGATATGGCAAAAAAACTACCAACGGCTGAGCAAATTGAGGAAGTACTAATCAGATTTGAAGAGGGTTTGTAAAACTGGTGGCAGTGCCACCAGTTTTAATTTCTGCCGACACTGTCGGCAGAAATAGAAAAATATAAAATAGAGGGACATTGACATACATAATCATAGGAATACAAAACTGACGGCACGCTGTCAGTTTTTTTCTAAATCTTCCATTTCCAGTAGTCTAACTGCTGATTCAGGTCGTGACCACTACCTACATGGATGTTCCCATTGATATTTACCGACCTGTTCGTAGTAGATGTATAACCACCCGTTGCGAACCCTCTCATTCTGATATTTTCAAGATTAGTAACGAGTGGTGTATACTTGTCGACCATCCATTTCGGAACGACATATTCTCCCTGATGCACGACTCCTGCTATCTTGTTTCTGTCCGTTCCTCAGGTGAATCAACCCACAGCAAATCACCTTCAACCACCGCCAGCCCTTTGCTGTAAAGAAATGATATACAAAAGCTGAGTAATCAATCTGCTATATTCTCCCATCAGGGTGGTCACAGTCGATCTTGTGGTGCTGACTAAATTTGCAAAATAGGCACGTCGTATCTGCTGGAGTTGAACGAGAGACTGAGTTTGTGCATCTTGGATTTGCTGGATGGTAGCAAGATGCAAAGCGATCTCCTGTTCGGAAGAGGTCAGTTGGTTTTCTGCGTCCTCCACAGATTTCTCTAATTTGAAATCAGCGAGCTGTTGAATATTCGCTTTTTTGGTCTCTAAAACCGCTTGATCATTGGCAGTATTTTCTCCTGACGCTTGTTCTTGTACTGGAGCGGTTCATTGCTCAGAAGGTTTGGAAATTGAAACTCATCCAAGCTCTTTTGACTGTGCTTTCAGTGTTTCTGATTTTGCCAGTGCATCGTTGATTTGTGTTAGTAATTCCTGGTATTCTTTTTTAGTTTTTCCAATATTAGCAAGCTGACTATTTGCACTATCCTCCTGTAGTTTCCCTCCTATTTTTGTCACATCAGCTTGAGCAGATTGCTTCTCTCTCGTTGCATCAGAGATCTTCAATTTCAAATCAAGAAGTTTCTCTAAGAGCTTTTGACTATCTTCATCAAACTTTGAGAAACTTGCAGAACTCAAAAAGCTTTCTACTTGTGCTTTGGTGACTGACTTTACATTGTCCAAAGCAGATATGATTTTCTTTTGTGTTTCCAAAGATTGTTGTGTTTGAGCAAGTTCTGTCTCTGCTTGCTTTTGATCATCAACTGCTTTTTGATTGGCTTTCACAATGTCCTGCTGGGCTTTGATATCAACCCCTTCTTGCTGTTTCTTGAAGTCATAAAAAGCCCTTTGCTCATCAGTCATTTTTGCTCTGAGTTGCTGTTCTTGGATCAACTGATCAATGTTAACAACACCATCTTTCTGAGCTTGTTTCTTGAGATCGTCTAGGTTCTTTTGGAGCTGTACCTGTTTTTCTATTTCCTGATTAATTTGTTGTTGGAGTTCGAGTCTCTTGTCACTATCGCTTTCACCTGAGAGTTTGGTTTCTAATTTGGTTTGTTCTTGTTGTGATTTTGCCAAGTCTTCTGCTTGAGACTGTGCAAATTGTTGAACGTTCTGATTTTTGTCTTGAGATTTTTGGAGTTCAATATTCTTGATCTCTTCTTCTCTCGTTTCCTGTATTTTCTTGATCGTTTTGTCATATTCCCTTTGAGTTTCTCTCAGATTATTTTTGATTGTATTCGTAGAATCTACCACAGCATCTTTGTACTCTTGTTGAGCTTCACTCACGTTCTGAATAGTCTTTTCTAACTTGTCATTTGCTTTCTCGAGGTCTTTGGTAGTGCCTTCTAACTCTTTGAGTTGTTCCTGAGTTTCGGTTCCTGCTTTAGCTCATTTTTTGTGAGCATCTTCTGAGGAATTACCCATATCGTCAAACTTTCCTGCCAATCACAACACATCATCTCAAAGCTGATCGGTACTTGCTCCTGTTCCCAATACCTGATCTTTGATAAAAGTGAATGCATTTCCTGTTTCATCAGCGATACCATCAAAGATGGATTTCACTTCATCTGCATTGGTTTGGAGATTATTTCTTGCCTGATCAATGCTTGCCATATACTTCTCAATATTAGCTGTTCCAATATCTACGTTGAATGTATTTTTGAGAAAGTCAGCGACTGCTTTTCCTGAAGACAAAATACCTTTGATTGCTCCAAAGATCACATCCACTGCAAAGTTCCATGCCTTAGCGATAGCCTGTGGTACGGCTTGACCAATCTTTGCCATGAAATCAAAAACAGGCTTCAATTTTTCTTTGAGTGTATTCCAATTGGTAAAGATAGCGACCACGATTGCTGTCACAATAGAAGCGATCAAGAAGAACCTCGCACCAAGAAAAATAAGATTTTTAATCACACTCAGGATACTGACTCCCAATGCACGAAATGAAAACGATGCGATGTTATTTGCGATGATCTGAGCATAGGTTCTTGCAGTCGTCACCGTCCAAGCGATGGCTTTCCTTCACAATGCAATCGTTGCTTGGATGACATCCGCAGTGATCTGTCTGATATTCACAATGAAATTCAATGATGCTCTTGAGAAGCTCAGCACTGAACTTCCCATCAATGTCATCCCTCTGATAAACTGGTTCACCACTCATTGCACAAACGATATGATCGTCTGTTGTTTCATGATTACTAATGCGGTGAGAAATGATGCAAGAAGTGTTTTTGTAATGATCACAAAGTTGTTTGCAAAAATGGTATAGATCAGATTTGCACCCTCAAAGATTGCTTTGAAAACAGCCATAAATCCTTTGACTCCAAGAATGAGAATATTGAAAGCAGGAGTCACGATAGCAGACAAACTACTCAGTATCCCTGAAAAAATAGGCTCTAGAACTTCTCCGAGTCTGGACATATTGATCTTGAAACTATCAATGATGTTGCTCAGTCTTCCTTGGAGTGTCTGTGCTTGTTGTTCCATTAATCATCAAAACTTTTCATTGATACCTTCGAGGATCAATGGAATGGCTTGTGCCGAGCTGATGTTTTGGTTACCGATATCAGCCAACTGTTCCTGCGTCAATCATAGTTTTTCTCTCAGAATTTCAAAGATAGGAATACCACGTTCTGCAATCTGATTCACTTCTTGTTGCACGAGTTTTCCTTTGGTTTGCATTTGTCCCAATGCGACGATCACACCATTGAGCGTTTCTTGAGATCATCCAACACCTGCCACCGCATCTCACAGTGACTTCATGATAGGGAGAATTTGTTGTGCTTTGAAGCCATATGCGGCGAGTCTTTTTGCACCATCTACTAATCCAAACTGCTCGAACGGTGTTTGTTTTGCAAAAGTCTGGATATCTTTGAGAAGTTTGACTGCTATTTCCTCACTCTTAAAAAGTGTTGTGAAGGAGATTTTTGCTTGTTGTACCTGAGAGGTTAGATCAAAGACACCCCTGATAAATTGTGTCAATGCAGTAACAGAAAATGCAGTGATCAATACCTCCTTCAATCATACAAAGGAGACTTTCATTTTCTCTACCGTGCTTTGGATGATGCTTCCTTGTTTGAGGACTTCACTATTGATTCATTGAAAGTTTTTTCACAACACAGAAATATCTGCTGACCCTGTTCTCGTATAGTTCCTGAGTTCTCTTCCTGCTTGGGTGAGTGACTGTTGAAGTCTTGATGCATCCGCCGTCAGTTGGATCACTGAGTCACGGTTTCCTTGATCTCTTGCAAGTTTCAATTGTGCTTTTACCTCATCAAGTTGGGCTTTGAGTTTTCACACATTCAAAGAAAGTTGGATCGCTGTTTGATCCTTTATTCTTTGATTGAAACCATTGATATCATCTCTCACCTGATTGAGCTGTTGAGCGATACCGTTTCTATCAACTTTCAAATCCCAGAGTAACTCGAAGATGGTCTTTGCCATGAAAAAAACCTAGCAAGGTAAAGTGCTAGGTAGTATATTCAGTGACAGAAATTATCAGTCTATTTGTAAAAACAAACGCAAAAGCGGTAAAGACAAACGAGTCCATACCGCTTAGTAATATAAATAGTCAATCATAAGTTACTCTTTACAATCTTGGTCTTTGCAAAGAGTATGCTCAATCTCCAACGTTACATGTTGAATATCATCATGTTCTAGTTCATGTTTAATATGATTTTTAAGCTTTTGTAATTCATCAGAAGAAATATCTTTACTGACCACTATATGTGCTGTCATAGCATTTTTCGTTGTGCTAAGAGCCCATATATGAATGTGATGCACATCCAGAATATCTTTGTTTTTTAGTAACAGCTCTTTTATTAGTTCTTGATCTATTTTTTTTGGAACGGCATCCAAACTTAATCTTAAACTTTCAGTGAGTAATCATCGAGTACTATAAAGAACAACAAGCATAATGACGATACTGATAACTGGATCAATCCAAAAATATCCTGTAAAGTAAATAATAGTACCTGATACAACCACTCCCAAAGACACTAAAGCATCAACGGCTAAATGTACATATGCACCTTTTACATTAAGATCTTTGTCTTTATCACGGAAAAACAAGAAAGCAGAGATGGTATTAATAAGGATTCCTACACCAGCGACGATACTAATTGTTATACCATCTATTGGTTGCTGTTCACTGAAACGACGTATCGCTTCCCAACCAATAGCTCCTACTGTCACTAAAAGAATAGATGCATTAACAAGAGATACTAAAACAGTACTTTTTTGATAACCATAAGTGAATTTTGCTGTAGCTTTAGATTGCATTACTTTGAATGCAAAGAGAGCTAATAATAAGGAAGCAACATCACTCAAATTATGTCCAGCATCAGATAACAATGCAAGCGAGTTAGTAAAAAATCAAGCTAAAAACTCTACTATTACAAATCAAGCATTTAAAATAATTCCTATGATAAAAGCTCTATTGAGACTAGATCTATCTAATTTCACAGCATGACTGTGATCATGATCATGAGACATACTTATATAATTAAGTGATAAATGAAAAACAGAAATAGTCTATTGATTTTGGCTTTTAAAAGCAATTCATTATAAAAAGAATTCTTCAAAATCTGACTTACTTTCAAGTTTTTTCATTTTCTCTTTGGGAATTGGAAGTGAACGTTTTTTATTAGGGTCTTCCAAGTATTCTATTTCTTGCACAAGAGAAAAAAATTGATAGGCAGTCATTGCCATGGTGGCTTCTAACGACTGCGTATAATATTTCATTGCTATGGCGATGAGGGTGACGAAGCTGACGGTTGCGGTGTCAGCTTTTCCTCTAGGTCATGCAGTGGCTCCTTGGTCAGCCCCAATCAAAAAAAAATCTCATTCCAAACCTTCATCAGATTCTCAGGAGTTAGTCCTTTGAGAATATACCCAAACTTTGCTTTGGTGTACCCAAACCATCCAGGGTACTTAATAAACGACTGGAGAATCTCTATCATGATCTTGGTATTTTGGACATCGTCCGTACCAATCTTATCAGTTTTAGAAATGATTTTTGCAAACTCTCTCACCGTTGGTTGGACGAGAATAAACACATCCTTTCCAAGTTTTATGGTTATTTCTTTGGAGAGAAAACACTCAAGATTAATTTCAAGCATAGGAAAAGATTATGCAACAAATAAAAGATAACCATTATACCTCATAGGTGAATCCATCAGCGATGACTTTACCATTCAATTCGATATCGACACTTGCAACATCGTCGTCGCTATTACCAACAAAGTCTATCGTTAATCAAGTCAAATTTTGGACATCTTTGAGATCGATAATAATTTGTTTTCCGTCAGGACGTTCATGAATAAATCTTGCATAGAATCTCGTTGCAATACCTGTCTCGGCAAACGTAAATTTTCTACTCTGAGCAGGAGTATAGTTGTAGGTAATGGTAAAAGTTTGATTGAGTGTCGTTACTGTACCTCAGGATTTGAAGTAGATGTTTCTTTTGTTTCCTGGTCAGATCACTTGGATATAATCAGCAGGAGCAATTGTACCATTCACTGATCCTACAACTGAAGTAATTGCTAGAGCAGAAAAATCAAAATTCTGATGTTCGATCTCAATCAGACTCAAAAATTGTACGGTATTTGGTGCGAGAACCTGCGTTGCACCTGAGACTAATGTTCAAGGAACGGTAGTCTTGGTGATCCATCCTTGGTTGATACTCGCAAGGGTATCAGGATCAATTTCAGCAAGTTTAAACTTGAACGAAAACTCAGATCATTTTTTGAATTTATTGATCTTATCGTTATCAAAAACAAGTTCTGAACTTTCTCTTTTTGATTCGATGGTTGCATCTCTATACGCACCAATTCTAATCAATGATGCGAGGGATGTTCCATAATAAAACTCTCAGGCTCCTGCAAGAAGTCTCTGGTCGTTTACTATTCCTGTTGGTTGTGGCATGGGTGAAGAGGGAGAAAAAATAAAGCGTTATGCACACCATACTCAAAATAAAAAAAGATCAATCTATTAGATTAAAAGGTATTCTTACAAAGAAAAAAGAGCCTGACGGTGCTGTAGTTTGTCTCAGGATCATAGCCTTCATCGGATCATTCAAGTGCGATAGTTCATGATCGATCAGGAGTCAGTTGACCAATAAATCATCATAAGAGAGAAACGATGATATCAGAGATTTCATGAAGGAGGTCATCTTCTTCATATTTCCCTACAATATCTATGGTGAGTTTATTCCCTTGGTAACCATGAGTTGCTTGATATTTTCCGAGCCTATTTTGATAACCAGTAGTATCATACACCACAAGTGGTGTAGACGTATTTGCTGGTGCTTTTTTTCTGTATACTCTTGTATCAAGAAAAGGTTGGAGGATGGGGTTATTTATTAGATAGTCAGCAATTGCTTTTTTTAGCTTCATAGTTTCTTTTGGAGAACAGAAATAAAATAGGCATTGATCTTGTCACCGTACAGTTCGTACACTTTTCTGAAGACTGATCTTGGAGTAATACCTTTTGCACCGATCGCTTTTGCAAGAAGATAGACCGTGCTTTTTTCTTTGGAGTTCAGGTCTTTGTATTTGGTAGCAGATCATTGTACCATACCATGACGCTTTGCTCGGGGAACGAGTGCATCCATCGGA
>CALMTC010000016.1 GCA_937872535.1 uncultured bacterium | reverse complement strand
CAGCAATAGATGATTGTTCGAGGTGGGTTTACTCAAAAGTGTATGAGTGACATGGGGATTATGAGAGTGCAAACTTCCTTCTCCATTTACAAAAAAACTCTCCCTTTGTGATCCAAGCAATTAGAACCGACCAAGGAAGAGAGTTTAGCTCGAGATTCCAACTTGCGATTGAAGATCTCTGAATAACATGGTACAGAAATGCACCGTATTGTCCAGAACATAATGGGAAAATCGAAAGGTATCATAAAACATGGAAAGAAAGGTGTGTAAAGTATCGGAAAATAGATTGGTCTATCGACCAACTATCTTACCACAACAACCTTCGGTTGTCGTATTATAACAACAAGAGAAAACACTACTGACTCAATATGTCTTGTACTCCCTTGCAAAAACTTACCTCTTCATTATCTTATCCACTAAGTGTAAACTTTTCGCTGCAACAGCACAAAAAACTATCTGACAAACCAAAAATTTGGCCTCACTCCAGTCGCCTTCATAAGCTCGTCAACCGTCACAAATTGAAATCATCTAGCTTTTAGACTGCTAATAATTTCATCCAGCCCCGCCAATGATTGATTACCAGTTCCATACATAGGATGAAGCAAAATAATACTTCCAGAATGAGTATTTTGAAGAACATAATCGACAATATTTTTGTGCCCCGCCACATAAGTTTCTGGCTCTACATCAAAGAAAACATTAGGTTTACGATACTTCCACAAATAATAAGTTGCCAAAAAAAGTCTCTTTCCATAAGGCGTCCTAAATAAAATTTCCCCGCTATAGCTAGCATTTCTTATAAGTTCATCAGTTTTTTTAATCTCCTCCTGAATAAAACTCGGCGTTTTAAAAACCATTCTCTGATGAGAATACGAGTGATTACCCACTTGGTGCCCAGCCTCTATGATACTCTTCAGACATTCTGGACACTTTTCAATCTCCTGCCCTATCACAAAAAAACTAGCCTTCACAGCATGTCTCGCCAAAATCTCCAAGACTCTCTCACTATTCCCACTCGTCGGCCCGTCATCAAAAGTCAAAGCCACCATATTCTTATCCGTCTTTATACTATTTACCATACCGCCAAAAAACTGAAAACTCCTCGACTTTGAAAGATAAAAAAATCCAAAACAAATAACAATAATACCAACTATACTAAAAAATATTTTTTTCATCATTTCTGAAAAAGATAAAAATTTTTATTCTGCTCATTGATCATCATGGTCATCAAATCGTCTAGTGATTCTAAAAGAAAACATTCATAATCCATTTGGTTTTCTTTCTTTGAAATCTAAACTATGGCTCATCATAAAAGAACTTTTTTCTTCGCATTCTGATATTATTTTTCTCAAATTTTTTGGATGTTATAATCGATAGTATCTGTACCTGTTCTAGCTAGCAATCTACAATAGTAGAAATCATCGAAAATCATCTCATTATTTTCTAACTCTGTCTTGATTGCATTAAGAATTCATTTTTCAAGCAAAACTTTAACTCATCACTTTTTTTCTTTATTACCTGGATTTTTTTCTCAATCTTCAGAAGCATCTTCAACTATAACTCATTTTTTCAAGAATGCATCACCACCTATCTTCCATAATTTTACAATCTCTCATCTTAACTTTTTTTCTTCTGTTTCTATTTCTCATGTTTTTTTGCTACTGTTTCTCTTGTTTACTACTCATATTTCGCTATCAACTTTTTCTTTTTGAAGTTTCAAATCCAAGTAACCAGAAAAATCAATATTTTTTGCTTTATCACTTTCGAGACTTATAGTGATAAACTCTTCATGTAATTTGTCCAATATTGGTTTCAGAACTTGATAAGCATCTTCGATATTTTGATCGTTAAGAAATGTATGTAATGATTCATCATAGGCTAAATTCGTTTTCATATTTTCCAAAGTCTTCCCCACAGGTTTCAGCTCAAATCTCAAGGTTTTACTTAAACTATACAAATTTGTCATACCATCAAAAATAGATTTCTCCATAATTATTACCTTCAAAAAAATAAATTTCTCCCCACTCAAAAACTCTAAATAATACTTCCTCAATTACAATTATTTTTTACGAAAAAAACTAACCATATCCTCCAAAAATCTCTTCCATCTCACGACCATTTCGCTACTATAAAAAAGAGAAAAAATACTTTCCCACACTATTCCCTCCTTACAGAAAGGGGCCGCAGGGGAGGTTTTCCAGAATAAAAATTTTTAGAAAATTCAGCAAAGAAAGATGAAACATGAAATCAAGAAAATAGCAGAAGTAGAAGTAGTTTTTGCTCCGATGCCAGAGGTAAATTCAGTCACGATAGAAATTTTTGTAAAAGCGTGAAGCAACTATGAAATCAGAGAAAATAATGGAATTAGCCACTTTTTAGAGCATATGTTTTTCAAAGGTGGAAAAAAATTTCCGACTCCTCACAGCGTCGCCCAGGCAGTCGACCAGTTTGGTGGCTCGTTCAATGCCTACACAGGTGACGAGTATGCAGGCTATTTCGTGAAATGTGCTCCAGATTATATCCACCAAGCCATCGAAGTTTTGGGAGATATGCTCGTTCATGCTCAGTTTCCACAAGACGAAATGGAGAGAGAAAAAGGTGTCGTCATTCAGGAACTAAAAATGTATGAAGATATACCTCAAAGACTCGTAAATAACAAGCGAAAACAATTTTTTTACGGAGATAATTGCTACGGTCGATCTATCATCGGAACCGAAGAAAACATCAAAAAATTTACCCGCGAAGATCTTTTTGCTCACAAGGAAAACCTCTACACCAAGGACAATCTCGTCATCGTCGTCGCAGGGAAAATTATCGATCAAAAAGCTCTCGAAGATCAAATCGCAAATGAATTCTGACCACTTCCTGAAAAGAAAAAAATTCTGGTGACTCCATACTCTATCCATACACCAGCAAAAAAACACGACTTTTTCAATAAAAAAACAGAGCAAAACCATCTCATTATCTCAGCTCGTGGATTTTCTCTCAGCCAGCCAGAAAGATACGCAGCTAGCCTCCTTGGAGTTATTCTCGGAGGAAATATGTCGTCCAGACTTTTTCAGCAAATCAGAGAAAAAAAGTGACTGTGTTACTATATTTCTGCCTCACACTCTGCCGATAGTTTCGATGGACTTTTTTTCATCAAAGCAGGTATCGAAAAAGCCAGATTTGAATTTGGTCTCCAAGCCATCAAAGAAGAAATCAAAAAAATAGCTGACGGAGATATTTCGCAGGAAGAATTCGACAAAGCCGTCAGTTATATGAAAGGAAAAACTCAGATGGGAATCGAATCTTCAGACGAATGCTCTGACTTCATAGGTTCTCAGTATTTGATCGAAAATAAAATCGAAACTCTCGATCAAATTCTTGAAAGTTATCAAAAAGTCACTCTCTCTGATCTCAAAAATATCTGTCATCTACTCAATGAAGAAAATCTTTTCATCTATCATATCGAATAAAAAATCATCAAAAATGAAAAAAAAATATTCTCCTCTCAGCCAAATAAATCTCTCCTTTTTTTTCCTCTTCGCTGGCTGGTGAATTGGCTGAGATACTTTTTTTTCAATCTACACCGACTCTATCGTTGGCAACATCACCCTAGTTGGAGCAATGACAGCTCTCTATGCACTACTGAAAGCTTTTTTCACTATCCCAGTCTGATACTTAGACACTTACCTCCCAAATGTAACACTAATCAGACGATGAAAAATTCTCTATATTTTCACTGCCCTCTTTTATAGCGCAGCAGGAATTTTTCAGAGTATCCGACTTTTCATCATAGCCATGATTCTCAATGGACTAGCCAACCCACTAGTAGTAACTTCCTACCAGAATCTCATCCGCCTTCACTCGACTCCATCTCAACAAAGTTGAATTTTCTGAGCATTTTGGACAGCTGGATTTTTAGGTCATGCAATCGGAGCGCTCCTTGCTTCCATTTTAATTCTTTATTTGGATATTTCTCGACTTTTCATTTGAATCATGATAGGATCTTTGATAGGTCTCCTCATTGACAATAAAATAGAAGAACCAAAATCGACAAACCATTCAAATAAATTTCTCATCACAAAAATATCTGAATTTTCTCTCAATTTTCTAAAATCTTTTCACAAACTTTCTCCTCAAACATATAAAATTTTCTTTCTGGTTTCTGTTTACGGTATGTTAAATTACATCTCCTATCTTTTCATTCCACTTCTAACCAAATCCTACGATTTCTCACTTTCACTCATTGCTCTGCTCTTCGTAGCAATTCGTCTTCCTCACTCTTCAAGCTATTTTCTTTCAGTTCGATCCGATCACTCAAATCCAAAAAAAGTTTTACTGATATGTATTTTATTGGTAATTATGTGATTTTTACCTCTGACTATCACTCACAACTTTTTTGTTATCATAGTAAGCAGCCTCATCTCTTCAATTTGAATAGCCGGGATTTATCCTATAGCTGCCGGTCTACTCACAAGTCTAGTCAAAACTAACCAATCTGGCATCACTACAGGACTCCAAGAATTCTTTGTAAGAATAGGAGAAATAATTGGAGCCCTCACATTTATGATTTGATCAATTTTCCTTAGTTTGTCTCATATTTTCTTTGCCTTATGTATACTTCTAGTCATCATTGCCATCATCATCTCCAAAGAAAACAAACAATCTACCTAAAAAAAATTAAATTCTGATTACTCTATAAAATCATTTGATTTTCATAAAAAAGATAAGTAAAAATAGAGCAAGGAAACAAAAAATATGAAAATAAAAACCAAACCACAGCTGGAAAAATTGGCAAAAAACCCCAAAATCCATGATTCAATTCACAAATTGAGTATTGAAGACATAGAATTAAGAGAAATTCCAATATTTCTAAGCAATCTTAAAAATCTCACACATTTAGAGATCGAAGAAGCTCTTATTTCAGATGTTTCTCGCTTAGAAACATTAAAAAAGCTAAGACTTCTTCATATAAGTGCCTCACCCCAAAAAAAAGAATCTCTTAATCTTTCTCCATTAGGAGAGATAGAGACACTTACCAATCTATCTTTTTTTTGGTATAAAGAGATTTCTGGACTTTCTTCTCTGAAAAATCTTACACATCTTTCACTTTATTTTATTGACAATCTACCAGATCTTTCTTCTTTGAAAAATCTTACACACCTCAGTATCAATGCTAGCAATCTGTCGGATCTGTCGGTGGTAGGTGGTCTCAAAGAGCTTAGACATCTCTCTCTTACAGAGAATCATATCTACGACATCTCGCCACTTGTTAATCTCAAAAAGATTAAAACATTAGATATTAGTGGGAATGAAATTGATGATATCTCTCCACTAAAAAATCTAGCAAAAATTCTATTTCTTGACCTTACGAGAAACAAAATTACCGACCTCACGACTTTGAGTGAATTAAAAAATCTCAAAAGACTATACCTCAATTCCAATAATTTTTTAGATATGCTTGCCTTACAAAGAGCAAATAATCTGGAAGAAATAGTGATCTTTGGTAGAAATCGAAAAAAAGTTATTACTTCATAGCCTACCTCCTCAGTTTCAGCTGGGGAGTTTTTTATAATTAGAAAGCAGTAAATAAGCCATTATTTTTCATTAAGGTTAGTTTAAGATTTATCAGTATACTGCCAGCGTCGTCAAAAACGACAGTTTAGTTTTTTACCACTACATATGAACCAGTCAAAAAAGCTTGTTATGAGTCTTGCTGTAATTTCAGCTATTGCCACTATGGGAGCAGCGACTTTCGCTTTCAACCCAGCAGAAAAAGGTATGGAAAAATGACCAGTAAAAGCATTCATGCAACAGAATCCTGAGCTTTCAGCAATTATGGAAAAATGAGACTACGAAGCTTTCAAGAAATTCATTTCAGAAAAAGCTAGCGAGAAGAAGATTCCGACGAAAGAAGAATTCGAGAAAATGGTAGCTTTGCACAAAGCTATGAAAAACAAGGATCAAGAAACGGTTAAAAAGTTGATGGAAGAAATGAAAACGCTTCGCGAAGCAAAAAAAGCTGAGCTTGATGCTGTGATTGAAAAATGAGATTTCGCTACATTTCAGAAACTTGTAGTGAATACTCCTCTAGCAGAAAAAATCAATACATCAGAAAAGTTTCAGAAATTCGTAGAAATGCACAAAGCTCGCCAGACTGCTGAAAAACTAGCAGAAGAACTTTGATTAGAGAAACAGTCAGATAACCACTGACTAAGATGAGAAAAAAAATGAATGAGAATGATGAAAAAAGAATTTGAAAAAACAGCTAGCAAAACAGCAGCAAATACAGGTTCTACAATTCAAAAATAGTTCATAATTTCAAGAAAACTCTCTTACTGATTTAGTTTGTCGGGTAAGAGAGTTTTTCTTTTTTTCCCCTTGATATTTTAGTTTTTTAAATTATACAGCAACCTCAAATAAAAAAAACATGGTACAAAATCCAACAGTAGAACTGCAAATCACTCCAGAAAAAGCAAAAACAATGTTGCAAATTGCAACACAGAGAAAAATGATAATCAGCATAGAAGCTGAAGTCATTCTGAAAAGCATTGAACAAATGGATACTGAGAAAAATTACATCAGATCCGAAAAGGTAAATATGGTCAGTTTCTATGACCTAAAACAATTAGAAAAACATATTTAACCTAAACTAAAAAAGATCTCTCATATTGAGAGGTCTTTTTACTATTGCAACAGCACCAAAAATGACTAAAAAAAAGTATTTACAATCAAAAAAACTATGAAAAATATCTGAAGTTTTTTGCTCGGAGTTTTAGCTTGAGAGACTATAGCTCTTCGAAAAAATCCCAAAATATCTGAAAAACTAAAAAACCAACACTCCTTTACTAGCAAAATAAAAACAGTCTTTTTTGAGCTACTTCATCTCAATAAAAAAGTCATCAACGACCTAGAAGATGTAGATTATCAATGAAACATCAAAGATATTAAAGCTTATATGCAAGGAGAAATAGACCAGATTGAATCCAAAATTTCTCACCTCACAAACACTATCACCGATTCCATCTCCACAGATCACGAAGAGCTACTCTCTAATCTTTATGATAAATACTCCCAAATCAAAGAGGGTATCACAAAAACTATCCAACAAATTTCCAAACCCGAATCTAAAGTAAAAAAAACTAAAAAAAGTATTTCATCTGGTTCTAAAACTAAAAAGACTACATCTTCTCGTAAAAATTAATCTTTATCTGTTCATTTCAGTATAACCATGTTGTTCAATCTTACAGCTTACATCGAAGAACTTAGAGAAAAAGAAGAGAAAAAAGAAACTGTACTCAAATATGAAAAATTTTTTTGACCAATAGAAGGAAATATTTCTGATCAAATCTGGTACAAAGAATATGTCCAACAATTTGAAACAGTGGCATACAAAGTACCAACAGAACTCCAAACAGATTTTGATCGAAAATTACTTATGCAACTCGTAGCAGCCTCTTACTCCTCTGAAGGGACTCTCGATACTCAAGTTACCGAAGGAGAAGAATACGACTTCCTCATCACAGTAGCTAGCTGAGACAAAGTCGTCGTCAAAAAAGTATCAGAGCTACGAGGTTTCCAAATTCTCAGACTCTATGAAATTTATGTAGAAGAACAAATGAATCTCCAAGTTTTGATTGCTGAAGACGATGCAGAAAAAAAGACTGAAGAAGAAAAAACAGAAAAAGCTGCAGTTCTTGCACAGAGAGAATCGAGAGTGAAAAGACGAAAATTAGTATTTGATACTATGACATTCAGCAAAGAAACAGCAAAAGCTAATGAGGAAAAAAAATCTCAACTCAATGATCTTTACAACCAGCTCTAAAAATATCAAAGAAAAAACTAGGAACAAAGAGATCCTAGTTTTTTCTTTACAAAATTTTCCTGTCTAAACCTAAGGACTAAGCTCAGTAAAACTACTCAGTACAAAAGATGGAATAGTAATTTTTCTCACCGCCGTAAGATTTATCTCTTTCCCAAAAAAATATCACTTGCTCTGAATCACAACATTTCTAGTCGGGAGAGAAACATCAGTCTGAAGACAAAAATCAAGCGCAGAAGTCGATGAAAAATTACTGATAACCAGATAATTATCTTGATTAAGAAGATCAGGATTAAGATAAGAAAGATAAGTTTTAATAAGATTAGTAGCTTGATTCGAGATATCAAATCAGCTCACCACCTGAAATGACTCAAAAGAAGGGTGCTGCTGATAAAAATCAGCAAGTCAGCCACTAGAATTTAAAACAAGTCAGATTCCCAGAGATTCAGCCCCAGAAAAAATAGCTTGAACATTACTCTGAGACAAAGTAACAGACAAACCTATTTGATAAGGTGTCATGAGAGACAGCTCCTGACCTGTCGAACCTGTCGGTCCAAAAAGCGGAATAATTTCACTCTCTCATGGTTGAAGAGAAATTTTTTTTGCAGTAGTACAGCTCTGAGAAAAATCTAGAATCTCATCACTCAAAATAGGCTGAGTAGCAAAGATCTGATACTCAAAAAAACAACGACCAGATATACAGTCTACATTATTTTTCACAGTTTCAGAGCCACTCAGTACACTATCTTGAAATCAAATAGGCTGCGTTTGAATTTTTAGTAAAGCAAGATCAGCAGCTCATTTTGCTAGATAATAAGCTCTATAATATTGATAGTAAGAGCTATTCACCTTGAGAAGATTTTGCACATACTGCATCGTCAAAAGTCCCAAAAAAGATGAGACAATCATAATCATAATAACCGTTACACTGACATTACCAGATTTTTTCATTTTTCAAAAATTCATGATGAAACTTACAAACTATAAAAATCTTGTACTGACAACGATACATTGCTGGACCAGTTTGTCCCAAATCTCTTAATAGAAAAATCTCAAAAAATCCAAAATCCTGGCTTATACCAATCTTTCAAAGAAACAATATCTGGTAAATTCTCACGATAAGGAATAATTTTAAATGAAAGTCCTTTGATAAAAAGTAAATCAGGATTAGTCAAAGCAGTAATTTGACCATTTTTATCCATCATAATAGCACAAGAGCCATTTCCAGATCAAAAACTCAACGCATTACAGCCAGAGCCTTGAGCAAAAATATGAATCGCACCATCTCCTCAGGTCAAGAAAAGATCCGCACTATATCAGTTACTAGCTACTAAGTCTTGTTGAGCATACTGAGAAAAATCGACAGTGCGTCACTGAGTTTCAGTATCCAGAGCCTGACTCAAGAAAAGAATTTCATTATTCAAAATTTTTTCCTGCTCAATTCTAGCAGCAATAGTCGCAATAGTGTTATAGCTTCTAAAAACACTGACCAACAGCATCCCCATCAAAGCTATCGCTATCGAGATTTCTATCAAAGTAAATCACTTCAAAGTTTTCTTCATCGAACTATCTTTGAGATAAAAATGTTTCAAGAATTGTTTGCCCAGTTTTAGAGCCTCTTCTAAAAAGCACCACCGATTGAACTTTTATAATCATATCGGGAGAAAGAATACCAGCATCTGGCTGAGAAAAAAATCCACTAAATAGTAAATATCTAGCAAATTCAGTAGGTTTTCCAGTCTGATCATAATCGTACCAAAAAGTTTGTCTATCCGCTACCAAGCCTGTATGATAAAAAAGTCTCGCAGCAGAAAACAAGCTATCAAAATCAGTTCCACCCTCATACGGCATCACAGCATAGACACCATTTTGATCAAGTCACATCCTAACAATCTGGCTCGTCTGCCCAGTCCCCAAAGCAAATAAAGAACAAAGAGTTTCTTCAGTCAAATCAGTCCCCGTATTTTCTAGCAAACAGTTTCGTTTCCTCCCTCTCAAAGCCATAGAATCTCTGAGATTTTCAATCAGCTCCAGTCATTCCTTCGCAAAAAAAGTACTCTGACTCTGTAGTCTAATCGTATCAATTGCTCATAGATTTTTCGTAATCATCGATAAAATACTGAGAATTCCTACTCCAAAAATAAAAAGCGCAATCAATATTTCTATCAAAGTAAGTCAAAGTTTTTTCATCTGGTGAATATAAAATAAATTTCGTTCCCTGAGCTACCTCCTGGTCCCTGAGCCTGTCAAAGGGAAAGGGAGGTCAAAAGAAAACACCACTAAATCTAAAAACATCTCACCTGAGCAATTTTACAACTATAAGTGTCCAATACAAAACAATGCGGCAATCTCTGTCCAGCATACTGAAGCGAAAAATTCAAGTACTGTCAGCTCTGCCCATCACTCATTGCACAGCCTAGTTTATAAGGAACAAGTTCCACAGAAAATCAGCCACTCAGACTATACTGCTGAAAATTAAAGTTTTGAGTAAAAGAATTTTCTCATGAATACTGAGCCACGACCTTATCTCCAGTAGCAGTGAGAGTAACACGAGAAAATTTTTTTCACTGGATACTATTAGAACTCAAAACTGTGCTTACCGTCTCATAAAAAAAATTTGTAAACTGCTCTTTCTCTATCTGAGCTTGAATCTGAGTAATCGATCAAAAAGAAAATCTGCCCACCATCGTCAAAGCAATACCAACCAGCGAAATAACAATCAGCATTTCGATAAGAGTAAAAGCCTTATATTTTTTCTGAGAAAAGAATTGTTGCATAGTGAAAAATTCACCAGAAATTAAAATTTTTTAAAGATCTTATAAATCAACAACATCGGCAACATCAGTAAACGCCAAATTGAAGGCTTTGACCAAAGATAAGCTGGGAAATCTCTAAACATAAAATTCAAAAATCTAACAAATTTATTATTCTGATTACTAGCTTCAAAAGGGAACTTCAGGAGATCGAGTAAAAAATCCATCAGGATCATAAAAAAATAAAATTAGACTAATACTTCCCTCGGTTTAGCTCACTCTTGAGGTCAGACGACACCTTTCGCTTCCAAGATATCCATAATTCTAGCAGCACGAGCAAATCAAACACCAAGTTTTCTCTGCAGCATCGTAGCAGAAGCTTTTTTCGTCTCCATAATAATCTCAATAGCTTGGTTGACAAGCTCATCATCATCAGAAGTATCTCCAAGTCAAGAAAACGAAATCGACTCATTTTTACCTTCAAGAATCGCTACAAGATCAGCGTTGTAAATATCAGATTCATTGATGCCTTTCATATATTTTTCTTTAATCTCCTCAACCACCTTTTCACTTTCTTCAGTACTTACGAATGGAGCTTGAATTCTCAACGGGTATTTCGTATTAGGATCCATATAGAGCATATCACCCTTTCCGACTAAATCTTCAGCTCATTTCATATCAAGAATCGTTCTACTATCAATCTGAGAAACCACTCCAAAAGCAATTCTCGTAGGAATATTAGCTTTTATAAGACCAGTAATAACATTGACCGACGGTCTCTGAGTCGCCACGATCAGATGCATACCGACAGCACGAGCCTTTTGAGCAATACGAGTAATGCAAGTTTCAGTGTCTTTTTTATTTCCAGACATCATCAAATCTGCCAACTCATCAATCACAATCACTACACGATAAAGTTGTTCGTCTGGAAATTTCTTATTATATTCTTTCAAATTTCTTACTCTGGAATTTTTCAAAAGTTCATATCTTCTTTCCATTTCATTAACTGCCCATTTCAAACCTCTCAGAGCAACATCAGGCTTAGTAATAATCGGAGCCAAGAGATAAGGAATTCAGTCATACAGTCAAAGCTCTACCTGCTTAGGGTCTACCATCAAAAATTTCAGCTCAGATGGCGAGTTTTGATAAATTAGCGACAAAATAAAATCATTGATTCAGACCGATTTTCCAGATCCAGTCGATCCAGCCACCAGCAAATGAGGCATATCTTCAAGAGGTTTAATAACAGATTTCCCATCGATTCATTTTCCAAGAGCCAGATTAGTCATACTTTTTTCCATAAGAGAATGGAAATCATTTCAACACAATACCTCTCTCAGTCTCACCATCTCAGGTTTTGGATTAGGAATTTCAATTCCTACCAAATCTGTCCCTGGAATTGGTGCAATTATTCTTAGTGATTTTGATCTTACTCCAAGCGTAATATCATTTTTTAAACTCTCTATTGAAGAAAGTTTTATTCCTGCTTCAGGCTTAAATTTCATCTGTACCACAGACGGTCAGATATCAAATCATTTGATCTCAATAGGGATAGAAAACTCAGACAGTTTACTTTGAAGTCACTTAGCTTTTTCGACCATATAAGCTTCATCAACCTGTTGAACTTGTCCAGAAGGAGCTTCAAGATTATCAGCATCAAAAGTAGGCTTATCAGAAGCAAAAGTAATACGATGTTCAATTTTTTTCTCAGCAGTTTTTTGATTAAGCTTACCAGTAATTTTTTGTTTGAGTAAATCCTTAAGAATCGAACCAGATTTTACGGCAGTTTCTTGCTCTTCATAGTCCTCTTCTTCTGGTTCATCATCAGTATCATAATCTTCTTCATCCTCTTGCTGAGCATCTCTTAGTTTTTTCTTTAAATCTCTATCGCTTTGTTTCGTAGATTTTTTAGAAGACTGAGGAATTTCTAGCTTGATAGCAGGAAGTTTAATATTGAAAGAAACAATAATCCAGACAATCACCAAAAGAAAAAGAATAATAACAAAAACTTTGGTAGCAATATCTTTACCACCAAACAAATAATCCAAAGACCAAAGTAAAGGTCGTGAAAGATAACCACCAAACTGCATATAATTTTTTGACATTCCATCAACAATTGGAAAATTCAAAATCGCAGAGATAATCAAAAAAAGAAGAAGAAATTGTTTGAGAATAAGTTTGATGAGATGAGGTTTAATCAAAACATACAATCCTACCATAATACAAACGGCAAAAAAAGCATCAGTTCACTGTTGTCAAAAAATAACAGCAGCATTTTCAGAAAGCACTTTCAATACTGGTGATCCATCAGCCAAACTCAACACAAAAAAATACAAAGCCCCCAAAACAACAAACGGCAATCAGATCCTATATTTATTGAGCGTTAATCATAAACCTTTTCTCCTCCTACGACCCATCTTTTCACCAAAAATAAATCACAAAAACATCTCAAACAATAGCAATTACAAGCTTTTTTTCAACCTACTTACTCATCACTAAACTTGAGTTTTTAAATTATAAACATCTTTACGATTGACAAGATCTGAAAAATAGAAATTATTATCCTGCTACTCGTCCAGCAGGAATAAAATAAGAAAAATGTTTTTTAATCATCATAAATTTTTTCCATATTTATAGAGACGCGATAAATCGCGTCTACATTTGGATCCATCGCGTCTATAATATTCAGCAATATCCAGAATAAATTTTTTCAGCATTTTCAGAAATTATTTTTTTTTGAGTTCAAGAGACATTTGTTTTTTTCTATACTGATTAGCAAATCTATGAGCTTCGTCTCTGAGTTTCGTCAAGAGCCTATCAGCATCATCGTAAATCATTTCACGCTGGACAATTTCTCAATCAGATTGCAAAATAAACAAAATTTCTGAAGCTCACTGGTTTCTTCCAGAAGCCTTTCTCGCTTTTCATTTTCCAAGAGATGCAAACTGAATCTGAGCAGAAATTTTTTGGAGCTTAGGAGACTGCTCCAGAAGCTGTTTTACCACACCAAGCTGTCACTTTCAGCCATCAAGAATAAAAAGATCTGGCAAATAATGTTGATCACCACCAAAAAATCTTCTAATCATAAGCTCTTCCAGAGACTGATAGTCATTATTTTGCTCGGTCACACTACGAATTTTATATCTTCTATATCTTGTTTTATTTAAAATTCCCGAACTCATAGAACTCAAACCACCAGATATCCAGCCACCACTCAGATGAGAAATATCGATACACTCAATTCTATAAGGAAACTGAGAAAGTCAGTACCTAGACTGCAAAGTAGCAAGCAACTCATTCATCACACTCAGCTTTTCACCAGAAGAACTCAGAATAAACCCGCTAATCGCATTTTCCAAAATACCCAAAATATCCTGTATTATTTTTTTTCAAGGTTTTCCACTTTTCATAGGTTTGTGGTCCCGCGAAGATCACAATCCGTTCTTTCCACGGGATTCTGATTTTTGAAAACCAAATGGCACTTCATCAGAAGAAAATTCTGGTACAATATAAAACTCTCCAAATTCACGCTCAAAAATTCTTATCATTTCATCAAGATCAGTTTCATCAGATTTTTCCTTGTGAGTAATAATATCCACTGCCCTTCCTTCAAAAAAAATCACCAAACTATAGACAGTATAAATTCAGATTTTTTTAATGAGGTAAAATTTTCCCGTCAACGGTTCACTCAAAACCACGCGTTGTTTTTCCACAAAAGTCTCAATGTGAGTATAAATATCTCTCAGTTTTCCAGCTCGCTCAAAGTGCTGTTTCTCGACACTTTCCTGAATTCTTTTCAGAATTTCAGTTTTAATCGGTTTGATATTTCCACCAAAAAAATCAACGATTAGCCCGATCATCATCTTGTATTCTTGCTGATAACTTTCACGAGTTCTATCAACTA
This sequence comes from uncultured bacterium, assembly GCA_937872535.1. Lineage (GTDB taxonomy): Bacteria > Patescibacteriota > Gracilibacteria > Absconditabacterales > Absconditicoccaceae > CALMTC01. Next base: position 133,433 of record CALMTC010000016.1, on the reverse strand, counting down.
CCAGACCCAGACTTTCAGCTTTTTGGAGAAATTCTGACTCATTTTTTTGGCCTAGCTTAGCAAAAACACATCGCCCTTTACAACTCCCAAACAAAAAATCGCTACACAGCAAACCCTGTCTAAACTGAGTCGACTTACATCATCTATACTGAAAAAGTTGCCTCAAAAACTGTAATAATTTTTTCAGCTCATTTCTCATATACTTTGGACCAATATACAAAGCTCCATCATTTTGCTTAAATTTTGTCAAAAAAATCTCAGGAAATTCAGTATGAGGAATCTTAATATACACATAACTATTGTCTCCTTTGAGCAAATTATTGTAAGGAGGCTTATGTTTTTTTATCAAATTATCCTCCAAAAAAAGCGCTTCACTTTCGTTATCAGCTAGAATAAAATCAACACTTTCAGCCGTTGCTACCATTTCTTGCTTTCGCACAGAACCAGCAGAAAAATATTGTTTAATTCTTTTATTAAGATTTTTTGCTTTTCAAATATACAAAATACTGCCCTGCCTATTCTTAAAAATATAAACTCAAGGCTGATGAGGAAAATGAGAAAAATTTTCAATCTGCAATGTCATAAAAACAATACTAAGACTCTAAAATTTTTTTACAATAAGTTTTTCTATGAATTTTCGACAAACCACATTCTCTGATCAAAACACGATGACGAACCGTACCATAGCCCTTATGAATCTCAAATCCATATCCTGGATAACGCTTCGCCAGCTTTTTCATAAAATCATCTCTTTCAACCTTCGCTACAATCGACGCCATCGCAATTTCCGCCACCAAAGCATCTCCATCGATAATTTTCGCCACTTCAATATCCAGTTTTTTATCCAATCAAAAACTACTATTTCCATCAATAACCAACAAAACATTATTTTCTTTCATCCAAAATTTTATTTCTGATAACTTCATATTTTTTTTGGAAACAGAGTTTTCCATTTTTAGAATAATTTTCTTGCAAGCATCAATGATAGACTTTTGAAGAGCTTTGACAATCCCATAACGATCAATAAAATCAGCGCTCGCTCGGCCAGAAGCAAAAAAAAGTTTTTTTTCAGAAACCAAAAACTCATAAAGATTTTCTCTTTCAGCCCCACAAAAAAGTTTGAAATCCCAAAAAAGCGAGCTTCCGCCTTTCCAAGAAAAAGAAACAACCCAGCCGGCCCCGGGCCCCGCCAATGGCCCTCTACCAGCCTCATCAACAAAAAAAACCAAGCAATCATGAGCCTTTTTTTTAGAAAATTGTTTCCATGTTTTCTGATAACCAGAGCTTTTTTTTAAACTCATCAAGCCAATAATTCTTGTAAAAGTTCTTTTCATTCATCAGAAATCAGATATTTTTTTTCTCAAAGAGTAATTTCATTTTCGCCTCTATATTCTTTCAAAATTTTCATCATTTTTTGCAAAGTGACCATATCACTAGGTAGCTGAAAAACTGTCTGTAAAGATTCATCAGTCTCATCATTTTGATAGACAGCTACAGATTCATTTTTTTCTTCATCTAAAAGTGTTTCTTCTGCAAAATGTTCTTCATCAATGATCGGAGCGGACTCGGCAGGTTGTTGATCTCCAGATGCTTGACGTCTAGCTTCTTTGACCTTCACCACAGTTTCATCAGGATTATATTTTCCGACTTTTTGAGCATCAGCAATCAATTGATCAAGAGTCACTTTGACAATTTTCTGCACACGAAAATTTCTTGCCTTAAAGCCATAAATCACGAGGATATCAAATTTTTGGAAATCCAAAACATCTTTAAAAAAAAGTTCATGCTGATCAGAAATATCCTCTACTTGGACAAAAAATCATTTTTTCTTCGCTCTCTGAATATTCTTGATATAACAAAGCATCCTATAAGCTCAGAAATTTTCTTTTTCTTTCACAGTACTCAGAAAATTAAATTTTTTCAGATAATGGTAGAGTCCATCAAAAGGATGTGCCGAAACGAAAGTTTTGAAAACCTCGTACTCATAGAGAAGTTTTTCCATCTTCGTCACCAAGTCCACTTTTTTCAGTTCAAGACGATTTGGCATCATAGCTCAGAAAAGCCCATCAGATTGCCCACCAGAATGTTTGACTCGATCAAGAACAGACTGGACATTATGAAGAATTTGATTGCGATCAATAAAATTATCAAGCGCTCCAGCCTTTGTTAAGGATTCCAGAGATTTTTTATTGATAACTTTTTCACACCTTCTCAAAAAATTTTCGAGGTCAGTAAAGACTCCACCATTTTTTCTCTCCTGCTCAATAAACTCTCAAACTTCAGTTCCAACTCACTTCACACAGACAAAACCAAGTCTGATATAATCATTGATAGCAGCGATATGGTTGAAAGACTCATTCACATCAGGAGCAAAAATAGGCAATCAGTGCTGTTTAATCTCATCAATAAACTTACTCATCTTGTCCGTATCGTCCTCTACAGATCTCAGCAAAGCAGCATGAAACTCTATAGGAAAATGAGCTTTCAAATAAGCAGTCTGATAAGAAATGAGCCCATAAGCTACCGAGTGAGATTTGTTAAATGAATAGAATGCTGCCGGTTCTACCATTTTTTCATAAACATATCTCGAAGTTTCTGGTTTATAATTTCTGAAAGTAGCAGCTTTTTCGATAAATTCTCCTTTAATTTTTTCAATCACTTCTTTGATTTTTTTTCAAACTCCACGCCTCAAATTATCAGCCTCTGCAAGTGAAAATCCTGCCATTTTTTGCACCATAAACATTAACTGTTCCTGGTAAACGACAATTCAAAAAGTCACATCACAAAAAGGACTCAGATCTTCAATAAGTTTTCTCTTTTCTTCTTCGGCTGTTTCTTCACCATACAAGCGAACCACCTCATCATAAATTTCTGGAAGCATATAATTTATATCTTCTTCTCAGTGTTTTCTACGAATATAATTGGGAATGAACTCCATCGGTCCAGGACGATAAAGAGCTCCCATCGCTATAATATCATTGATATCAGTCGGTTTCAGTTTCATCAAAAAGTTTCTAATTCCATCTCATTCAAACTGAAACACCCCGGATGTATCTCACTGCTGCAAAACTTTTTTATAAGTTCGCTCGTCATCAAGCGGTGGATAAAATCACATCGTATCAAGATAACGAGAAAAAATTTCTGGTAACTGTTCATTATTTTTTTCATACCTTGCTTTGACTATTTTGATACAGTTTTTAATGATACTCAAATTTCTGAGCCCCAAAAAATCCATCTTAAGTAATCAGATTTTTTCGAGATTTTTACCATCAAGTTGAGTCACTATAGGCTGAGAAGTTTGATTTTTATCAATTTTTACAGGATATTGAACAGATGCGAACTCAGTCAGTGGCTTTGGTGAGATAATCATTCCACAAGCATGAACTCAAACTTGTCTAATATTCCCTTCCAAAATAGTAGCCATATCGAGAGTTTTTTTGACTAGCTCATCACTCTCATAGAAATTTTTGAGCTCCTCAGGAGTTTCTTCATGACTCATCAAAGTCTGCAAAGTAGCCTTCATAGGAATCAGATTCGAGATCAGATTAGCTTTTTCAAATGGCATCCCCAAAGCTCTAGCCACATCTTTAAATGCTGCTTTACTAGCCATTTTCATATAAGTTCCGATATAAGCCACCTTGTCTTCACCATATTTGTGTTTGACATACTCCACCACTCTTTCTCTCTGAGTATCCTCAAAATCAATATCGACATCGGGCATAGAAATTCTGGCAGGATTAAGAAATCTTTCAAAAAGAAGCCCATAAAGCAAAGGATCCACATCAGTAATTCCAATAAACCAAGTCAACAAAGAACCAGCAGCAGATCATCTACCAGGTCAGACTGCAATTTTATGATCTTTTGCTCGATTGATAAAATCTTGGACAATCAATAAATACTCATTAAATCCCATCTCCTTAATAACTTTGCACTCATACTCCAAACGCTCGATATAATCAGCCACTGTAAAATTTCAAATTTTTTTAGCACCGACTCTCTTGATAAGATCAAATTTGAAAGGAGTATAAGTATCCAGAGTAATTTTTTTTAATTCTTCAGGAAGAGTTTCAGTAAGTTTATTTGTCAATTGACCACGAGAACTGATAGAAGCAGCATTGAGAATATCACTCTCAGAAAGTCAAAGTTGCAAAAATTTATTCATACCTTCGTATGCCATAAAACGAATTTCAAACTCATGAATACTCATCAAACTCATCGTCTTTTTGCAAAAAAACTAAAAAAGTGCCTGATTAAGAGATTGTTCATTTATCTCCTTATTTTTATCTGTATCAGAAGAAAAATTCATAAACTGATCTAAATCAAATGAACACTCCTCTCCATCAATAAAAACTTTTTGATAATGAAGCAGATAAAGCATCAGATAAAGAGTCAGTTTCACATCATTTTTACAGTACAGCTGGACTTTTTTCAACACAGCCTCATCGTGAGTTTTTTGATACTCTTTGATCAGATTTGCACCTTCAGCTCCCGACTCCAGTGTCTTTCCAAACCCAAGCAGAGCTCATCATGCTTTTCCCAAGCCGATTCTCTTACCCGTTAAATTCCAAAGAAACAAAAACACATCAATACTTTTTTTATTTAAAGTTTCAATTTCTGCATCTGAAAGTCACAAATTATAAATCACCACAGGATTATCGAAAAAAATATGATTATATCAGACGATATAGCCATCAAATTCAAGCATCAATTTGACAAATTTTTCCAAAGACTGTTCAGCTACATATCTATATTTTTTATCACGAGAATCGATGAAATAAGCCATCACGAACTTTTGACTTTTCAGATCATCCACCTCAAAAGTAGTTTCAATATCATAGACTAGATAGGGCTTTTCATTAATAAGATCATAACTACCAGAAGAAAAACTTTCTTCCAAAAGAGAAGAAATGCTCTGAGAGTTTTTTTTAGCAGTTTGGATTTTTTTATCATTTTTCAGCAAAGTATGAAGAGTAGTCAAAGCCGTCTCATCAGCGAGAAATTCTATTTTATCGACCTCATCAGTAATCATAACTTCACCATTTGCCAAACGAGCAAATCTGATAGACGGACTCCCCGATTCATAGTAATAAACACTGTTTCATTCTTTAAAAATAGCGCTCAAAAACTGTTTAAAAAGTGGTGCGCGTTCATTCTTCATCGCACTTTTTACGCGTTGCAAAAAATTATTCTTAATCACTGTCAACTGTTGGATATCAAACCTCTTATACATATCGTCAACTTGCTAAAATCCTAAAAAACACCCCCTCAGAGTACGATTTTTCTTCTTTTTTACAACAAAAATTTTTGAAAAAAAATCCCCATCACATGGGATTTTTAATATTTTACTATTCTCCTGTATATTTGCAGTATTGAAAGGTATCGATGGGATTTGAACCCATGGTTGTAAAGCTTTGCAGGCTCCTGCGTTGGACCACTCCGCCACGATACCATCATTCGACCCCAGCAAGAATCGAACCTGCATTACAGTCTTCGCAGGACTGTGTCCTATCCGTTGAACGATGGGGTCATCTTCTACGAACGCAATGAGTATATTTTTTGCCCTCATTAAATCAAGACAACTACAAAAGCCGATCAAAAAGATAAAAAACTTAATTACGAAAAGTGGAAACTCTGAGAAGTAAATCGAAATTATAAAAATAAGAGTCTTTTTGAGAATGGGAAAAATTTCTTGAATTCTCAATCAACTTTATCTATAAAGAACCAGAATCAACTTTATTAACCAAAACAAAAAATGATAGGAAGAATAATAGCAAGCACTCTAGCTTATGCCCTTATCCTCTTTTTGGTGATAGAATTTTTACCAGAATTAGGATTTGCAATCTCACCTGCTTCAGCCACTACTCCATTAAATCTCATCATCTTATGAGCGATATTTGGTTTTACAATCAGTATCGTAGGCGGACTTATCGAACTTATTCTCTTCCCAGTAAAAGTTCTTTCTCTTTGACTGCTCTCTCTTCCACTCAATATTATAGTTACTATTCTCCTTTTCTATCTCTTTCAGCGACTAGTATCAGAAGCAAATCTAGGAGTTGAAATCATACTTTGAAACATTATCCAAATCTTAATTCTATCAGTCGTCATCTCTATTCTCCATTTTATTTTCAAAAAAATTCTCTAAAATGAAAGCACTTTACCTCACTGGAATGATAATTACTAGCATTATACTTATTATAGTTTTTTTTCAAGAACTGATCGATGGCAGCGTTTCATCTGTTCCATTCCTTTTCTGAGCATTACCATTCGTACCATATTACATTGTCACAGTCTTACTAGGGACAACATTATGAGTTTTATCAACACTTTACATCCAAGCTCTCGTCTGGGAATCAAGAAATCTAAGTGATCATATGGACATCTAACTCGATCACCATAAAAATTTTTTATTCTGGTTTTTTCTAAGGCAAAATGGCTGAAAATCAATACACTATCACAAGAGAAAATGCATCTGAACTACTCTGAATTTCAACAAGAACAATAGATAGATATATCAAGTCTGGAAGATTGACTTATAAAAAAATTGCAAACAAAGTTCTTCTCTCAAAAGTTGAAGTACAATCTCTTCATATTGAATTTGGAGCTCTTCGCCAAGAGACAGCACCATCTGAGCTTATGAGCTGAGATTTTGAAAGCCAAGAAAATCTACCAGCCATCCCATCTGCATCAGCTTTAGACAAAAAGTTGGACAAATTTTTCGACCTCCTCACAGATAAAGATAAACAAGTCGAAGAAAAAAACAGACTAGTTTTCATGCTCCAGCAAAGAATCGGAGAACTAGAAAGCAAAATACAGCATATGATTGCTCTCCCAGACTACAATCAAGAAAAACAGAATACCCTCATCGAAAAAGAAAAACTTGAGCAAAAAATTCAAGAACTTCAGATCGGAGTAAAGACAGAAAAAATTAAAGGTATGGTCTATGTCGGCATTATTTTGATCATAGTAATCATCCTCATCGTAGCTGCTGCTGGTAAATAAAAAAGCTTGTTCCGGTCATTGCCCCGCAGTACTGCGGGGGTGGCAATCCACCTAAAAAACTCCAATCCTTCAGCAATTCTTTATAGTCGACCCCATAAAAATTTGAAAAAAGATTTTTATGGATGTAAGAGTTATACCTATTGCATTTAGATTCTTTAGATTCGAGTGTAACGATGAATATAAAGATAAATTGGACCAGTAATAAAATCAAAAAAGATTTTATGATAGGACCAATTATATACATCTATCAAACTACTTCTTTCGAAAGTTCTAGTATAAAGTATTTCTAAAGCTTATCGGTATAAATAATTTTTTCTCCATTTACCATAAATTTCACTATCACAAAAATGAAAAAAATTATTTTTTCTACAATTTCCATCGCATTTTTCTGACTCACTCACGCTAGTGAACAGTGTCTACAAGCTCAAATCATCGAAAAAGATTATCCAGCCATTGTTACTACAGCAGCAAAAGTAAGAAATATTCCTTGTATGGAAAATTCAGAAGTATCATTTTCATTATCTTTGAATACAAAAGTAAGAATCATTGCTGACTGAGATTGACGACTCAAAATCCTTACCAAAGATGGAAAAATAGGCCGAGTCGGCGCTCGACTTCTCTCCACCACCTCTCCAGACTGAGCTCCCAACAAGCCAGCTGGAATGACTACTCCAGACTACTACACTACGACCTACACTACCACTGATTATACGAACCAGCTCGCTAGCTCACTAGCTCCTCTTCTCAAAAACAGAGCTGATTTTGTCGTAGAAAAGATTCTATCTACTGCCAAAAATAAATTTCCATGAGACTCAACAGCCCAAAAAATTTTCACAACCAAAATCTCTCAAAAACTAGAATCTCTCAAACAAACCAAACCAAAACGAGAAACCATTCTGAACTACATCATCACTCAAATCAAATAAAAAAAGTATATTCTGGAAAACAAAAAAACTCCTCAACTACCGAGCCAAGGAGTTTTTTATTAGAAACTTATTTTTTCTGAATCAAAACCAGAGAAGCAATAGTTATCAAGATAAATGCAATCAAGCTCAGAAGCGGAATAGTCACAAAACCCCAGTAAATAACATCGAGCGCCGAGCAAGGATTATCCGGATCACAAAATCAGTTATGCAACGAAAAAGCCTGAATAAGGTAATGATAGCCCTCCAGAGCGATTCCAAATAAACTCATCGGTAAAATATATTTTCACACAACATAATCTCTAGTCAAAAGTGCTACTCCACTGATCAAAACGATCGGATAAGTGAAAATTCTGGCTCGTCGACAGAGATGACACGGCTCTAAGCCAGGTCAAACAAAAAGTTTTCAGTTCATAAGATCAATGACAAAATCACCAAAGTTCGAGTAATAAAGAGATCCAATAAGCCCAAGTAAAGAAATCAGAAAAATTCCCCATAAAGCAATTTTTTTCATTACAAAACGAAAAATAAATATGTGCTTATACTCATTTTTACAAAAAAATAAAGCGACAAGTTGCAAAAGAGTCGATTATTTATATACTATAATAGACCGCCATAAAACTACTTTAGCCCTCTCAAACACCAATGAAAAAAGTCGTCAATAAATCGAAAGAACTAAAAAATAAAGAACGAGAGTCAAAAAGACCTTGAAAATTTAATGAAAACTGAAAAAAATTCACAGATAAAAAAAAGACCAGTAAAAAAATTTTAAAAAAACCAGAATTTTTCATCTTTGAAAAAAGTAAACATTCATTTTCAGTAAAAGAACAAAGAGAAAAACCAAAATCGACAGATAAATGAGATTTTCGACGACGAGAAATCAAAAAAGAAGATCTCACCACACTTCAAGCCATCGAAATCTTAGCAAAAAAATTTCAGATACCACCAAGAGAGATTTGATTTGGAGGATTAAAAGATAAAGATGCCACGACACGACAGCGAATCAGCATCCCAAAAAGATTATTTAGAACTGATACAAAAAAAATTCTGAGTCTGAAAATCAAAAATATATCAATCACACAAGTGCTTTCATCAGATTCTCCGATAAAAATTTCTTCTCACGAAAACAATATATTTACCATCAAACTTCAAAAACCAAAAAATACAAATCACGAAGATTTTAAAAAAAATCTCACCACAGCTTTTGAAGAAATTCAAAAAAAATGAATGCGAAATTTTTTCTGAACTCAAAAATTTTGATTCACTGGTTGAAACCGAAGAATCGGTCAAGATTTATTACAATTTCCTTCAATGAAATTAGAATGAGATATCAATTCAGCAGGAGAAAAAAAATTCAAAGTACAAGCATTTTCGAGTTTTTTATTCAACGCTTACCTGAAAAAAAGAATCCAGAAAGGTCGATGAGATAAAAAAATTTTATGAGATATTTGCCAAAAAACTCCTGAATGAAGAGAAGAAATTATGTGACCAGTTCCTGGTTTTGATTTAGCAATTCCAACCAAATCAGACAACCCAGAATCTGCTTACCAACTGGAGAAAGAAATACTAAAAGATTTTGATTTAACAGAAAAAGATCTTTCATTACGAAAAAAATTTGGAATTTACGGAATCAGAAGACCAATAAAAATCCAACCAAAAAAAATGCAAATTTCATTTCCTGGTGATCAATGTATTTTGCAGTTCACACTAGGACAGTGAAGCTATGCGACCATTTTCATAGATCATCTCGAAAGAGAAATTTCAAGACAAGTCAACAAGAAAAAAGAAAACAATGAAAATAACAATATGAAAAAACAAAAAACCCTTGTAATCAAGAAAAAATAAACCATAGTGGCAAGGAACATGGAAAAACCATGTCGTTTCAACGAGCGAAACACTTTCCAAAACAAAATTACAAAAGTTTTTCTAGGGCCAAAGATTGTAAAAAAGCACAGGTATTAAAGGCAGTATTTACAAAGATCTAAGGTCATCGCCTGTAAGGTGAAAAGTATGACAACTCTGGATCGTCTCCACCTCAGAGTTCGAAATACAAAACAAAAATCTAAAGCAAAATTATCGCATGACGAGCTGTATTTCTTCTCGTCGACTATGCCTCTACCAAACTCTATCTACTTTTCATCATACTATACCATGAAAAAATTATTCATTAGTATAAGTATTCTACTAGCTTTAGGAAGCCCTCTAGTCAATCAGATTGTTGTCGCCCAATCTCCCTCATTGACGGCAGATTTTTCCCTGACTGATGAAGACAAAGCAATAGCTCGCACCATAGCAAACCAGATAGAAAAAAAAATTATTCGTGACAGGAATACACTGAGAATAAAAGTTATTCAACAACTGAGAAATATTTTGGGCACAGTAGAACTTCCAGAAAGATCAGTAAATATACTTTATGGAATAATTGGATTGATAGAAGAAAAACTCTCTTCAGTAGTGGCAAGCAATGAATTACAGAACAAAATTATTGGAATCAGAATAGAAATTTTAGACAGAGTAAACCAGCAAAGAGCAGCTCAGTGATTAGCTCCTGTAAAGATCAACTCTACACTCAATCTCATAGCTCAGGACTTTTCTAGCTTGATGAATAATCTCAATTTCTTCGACCACACTTCACCAGATTGATCTACGACCCAGGACAGAATCGATGCTTACTGATATGCTCGAACGAGCTTCTGAGAAAATATAGCACAAGGTCAAACCACAGCAGCAGAAGCAATGGAATCTCGAATGAACAGTGAATCACACAAAGCTAATATCCTAGATCCCAAGTTTACTGAAATAGGAATTTGATTTTACAATAACTATCGAGTCCAAGTCTTCGCATCTCCATAAATTTCCTAGCAATAAAACTCAAAAAAGCTACAAAGAGATAATCTTTAGTAGCTTTTTTACGATCAAAAAATCAATCATGATACTCTGACTCGCACCAATGGACGGAATTACAAATTCTGCATATAGAATAATCGTCAAACAAATTTTTGACAAATATAATAAAAACCCCGACCACAAATTATGACTGTGGACAGAATTTATGAACGCTGACGGCTACTGCATAAATCCATCCAGACTTATTCATCACATCATCAGAACCGAATTCGAAACACCGCTCATCGCACAGATCTACGGTGGCAATGAAGATATGCTTATCAAAGCTGCTCAAGATATTGATAAAAAATATTTTTTTTCTGGTATTGAATTAAATATTGGTTGTCCATCACCAAAAGTCATGGCATGTGGCGGCGGAGCTGGTATGCTGAGAGATAAAAAACAAACCATCTCTACTCTCAAAAAACTGAGCGAATCAATCAAAACTCCTTTCAGTATCAAGACTAGAGCTGGTCTCACAGTCGAAGACAAAAAAGATCAACTTGATTTTATTCTCGAAGCTGGTCAGTTCATTCCGATGATCACCATTCATGGAAGAACTTACAAACAGTCTCACAGCGGAGATGTAGATCGAGAATTTATCTACAAAGTCAAAAAAGAACTCTGAGAAAAGTGTAAAGTCATTGGAAACGGTGGAATAAAATCTCATGAGCAAGCTCTTGAAGCCTGCAAAAATCTAGACTGAGTAATGATTGGCCAAGCAGCCATTGGGAATCCTTGGATTTTTGTCGATCATCAGCCCTCCAGAGAAGAAGTTTACGAACTATGTATGAATCATCTTCACCTCACAATAGCCTGTGATCGTTATCTCAAAACACACCAAGACTCTTTTGAAGAAAAATTTCCTATGCCAACCTACGACCAAATAATCAAACTCGCAGCAGATACAGACTCCATCTCAGACTGAGATCTCAGATCAGTCATCGAATATAGAAAATATCTTTTCAACTATGTCACTGGCCTCATTGGCAATAAAGAATTTAAAACCAAAGTCGCCCAAATAAAAGACTATAAATCTCTCAAAGCAGAAATCGAAAACTTCCTATCATAAAATCATCAAAAAATTTAATTTTCTGCAAAAAAATTCCTCCTAGAGACGCGATTAATCGCGTCTCTACATTCAATAGGATTTTTTTCGCCATCACATCTCGTCATTGCGAACATTGTCTATCTATCACAGACAATTTTATCTAAGCGACATTTCCGAGAAATTTATTTTCTATAGAGACGCGATTAATCGCGTCTATTTTTTATGTAGGGATAGAATTTTTTGTATCTATAATAAATTTCGTCTCTATTTTTCCAAATTATTTTTTCACATAAACCAGAATAATATTTTTTTAAGATGTTGTTGTATTCTCTTCAGTTTGAGTATTCTCTTCCACTACACTTTCCTGAGCCACAGCTTCTGCATTTTGTTCTGGAGTTTCAGTTGTAGTTTCTGAGTTAGCTTTTTCTGTAGTCTCATCAGCTGGAGCTTCCTCCTCGCTACTCAATCCAAGTCTTGCAATAATTTCAGCATCGACATACTCCCTTGCTCTACCATATTTTTTAGCACTATATTCTTTCAAAATAGCAGCAATTTTCTTATTTCTATAATCTTGCGTCCAAAGTGTATCCATACTAAAAACTCTCGAAGTAGAATTATTAATATTGAGTTTTACATAAGCTTTATAATTTGAAATTCAAACAATATCTTGAGCCGACAAGACAGGAGCGTACTCTTTTTCAAGAAATTCAGCATCGGGCGCACCGACCTTGAACGACATCATACTACCAACGTTACCAAAAACAGCAGCTTTTACATCACCTTTTCCACCAGCATCAGATTTTGGTCATTCAAGCTGAGCGATATACTGATGCGCCATAATCAAAGCAAGTCTATACTTTCTGGCTTCTGACAAGATATCAGCAAAAGTACCAGAAACAAAGTTTTGGAACTCATCAACATAAAGATAAAAATCGCGTCTCTGTTCTTCAGGAATATTAGCTCTCGACATCGCAGCATTATAGATTTGAGATACCAAGATCATACCAAGAAGCTGGGCATTAATTTCTCAGATTCTACCTTTGGAAAGTGACACTAAAAGAATCTTTCAACTATCCATGGATTCTCTAAATCTGAAACCCGACTTAGTCTGTCCAATAATATTTCTAATCAATCTGTTCGTATTAAACGATACAAATTTTGAAGTAAAGTACGGGATAATTTCTTGTTTTTCTCTATCACCCATGGCATTATAAGTTTTCTCCCAGAAATTTTTTACCACAGCATTTTTCACATTTTTCGTCTTATACTCTCTATATGTTTCATCAGTAAAAAGTCTTGGTACATCCAAAAGTGTAGGTCTATCCTCAAAATCTTCCAATAAAGTCAGACTTCCATATTTAAAATATTCCTGAATACGCGGACCAAAAATCTCAGATCCAAACATCTTAATAAAAATTTCAGTCGCATCATTCACTACTCTATCAGCCTGATCAATATTATCAATTTCATACAAATTTAGACCCATAGGACGATCTTCATTTCCTGCATCAAAATAAATTATATCTCTGGCTCTCTCCTTTGGCACATACTCCAAAATTCCTTCCACAAGATCACCATGGGGATCAATAACACAAACTCCATCACCATTCCAGATATCCTGTCTAGCCAAAGCACCAATAAAGACCGATTTTCAACCTCACGATTTTCAAATAACATAGTGATGTCTCGTTCTATCGTTTCTCTTAATATAAATCGGAGTATACTGATTTCTATAAATATTTACTCCCATCAAAAGAGCATCTTTATAAATTTTAAAACCGCGTTTTGTTTGTTTTTCTGTTGTTTTTACAAATTTTTTCCCATCTTTTTCTACGAGTTCTTTACTAGCTAAATCACCAGACTTATACTGTTCCAACGGAACCAGCTTCTCCACATCTTCGACCTTATCTGCGACATTTGGATGAGAAAATCATTCAAGCAAATCTGAGAGTACTCATTTTTTATACTCCTCAGCCACGATTCCTGTCATAATATAACCACTATAGTCAGTAGGAACTGGCACATTATCTGGCGCAGCCAAAACCTTGTAATCCATCCATTTAATAATTGGACTACGATTATAAACTCCATCTGGAAAATGATAAACACTCGAAAGAGCATTTACAGAAAAAATATTATAGTTGAAGAAAAAATTAGTGAGTTTAAATTTAAAAGCAAAGTATCGCATCGGCTTGAAAAAAAATCCCATCAAATCAGCCTTGAAATTACTCTCACTAAGAGCATTAGCATACTGATCCTCAAAGACAGAATAAGCACTCACAAGACTATCTACATTAAGTTGAAGATTTTCCTCACTATCTGAGGTCGTCAATAAAATAAGCCCAGAAGAAAAAGCATGATTAGCAGACTCTTCACCCATCGCTTGGACAGAATCTTCTTCTGCTTTCACCATACGAATCATTGGATCTCCATGAGCTCCATCAGGATTAAAATAAGTCATCATTTCCTGAGTTGGACCAGATATGAAAAAATCTAGCACCTTCCAAGGCATAATAATATACTTCCATCGAGGTGTTCACTCTGCAATAGATTTTTCTTTTTTAAACAAAGCATTTGCAACAAATTTCGCTCTTTTATTGTACCATTTTCAGACAGGTTTAATCGGCAACATAACCGTCACCGTATCATTAGAACTAATTTTACCAATTGCATCAACAATATTATTGATCGGATCATCGGGCATATTTTTATAGACTTTGATCGGATAGACCACATCTCTTGTTGGTTCCAAAACTGTAATATCTTTGTATTTTTTCTTAAAAAAATCTGGCATAGGAATAGTTTCAATAGACGATCCAGAAAATTGAGCAGAAATTGCACCTTCTACAATTTTTTTATACTCAGGATAAACTCAAATAATAAAATTCAAAAGACCATTCTCATACTGATAAATCAGAACTATTTTAGATTTTTTGAAAAGCCAATTCATAAAACCATCTCGAGCAGATAAGTCACCAAGTTTATGGAGATTGTTATAAATTTGAGCCATACGACCAATTTTTTCCTTCATATCTTTAGCCAATTCTTTTTCAGCTTCACGATCACTCTTCGAGTCTCATCTCGTCTGCATCACTCTTAAATAAATAAGTCTATCAGAATTGAAAACATCATACAAAAATTCGAGAAGATAACGAATCAGTCTATAAAAAACCATAATAAAAATAATAACCAAGAGAGAATAGCCTAGAGTAGAAAATATTTCTTGATTCAAATAAGCATCAAAAAAAGAAGATATAGTTGAACTATCTGTAATTTTAGTAGTAGTTTGAATGACACTCTTCGGTTTATCCGAAACAGCAGCCGTAGAGATAAGAGAATCAGAAGATCATTCATTAATTCTAAAAGAATCAACATATTTTTGGATTTCAGAAAGCCCCCCAAACTGAGTAATACAGCTGTTTCTATTACTTCACCAAGCTTGAGTCATCAATCTAGATCAATTAGCCTTTTGCCCAATATCAGCTCTCAAAACTGCATCTAGCAAAGTCTTACACTGACTATAATCCATCAATAACTAAAAATGCTAATAAAATATACTCCATTCTACCAATAAAAAAACCATTGTCAAAGCAGATATGACTGCACAAGCAAAAGCAATTGACAAAACCAGAAAATTAGATTTTATAGCAAGAGGAAAACAATTTACACTTGAAATCATAAACTTCAATGCTATAAGTAAGAAAACGATAAAAGAAGTTTTTTGCACAACTATAGAAAAAAGCACAAAATATCATAAAATTAAACACTATAAAAAATTTTTATTCTGGTGAATCCAAAACAATGGAACTGAGAAAAATCCACAGTAAAAAAAAAAGAAATTATAAAATATTTTTTGCAATTACCGCAGCTTTTGCAATTGTCATAGCCCTCATCACGACAATCAATTCTTTCACCACAGATGGAACATCATCAGAAACTCTTTCCTGAGCCCAACAGCTCTCTCTCAGAGGAACTATCAGACCAAATCTTGAAAATTCAAAAGTTTTTTCTCACATCATCTCTCAAGACAACAAAATCTTCTGACTCAAAAGTAGCTCCATAGATCTCAATAATTTTAGTGGTCAAGTAGATATTCAGGGCTACATAATAAATGAAGTAGATAACACTTCCATCATAGAAGTTACAGTTATTACATCAACAGAAACCACTCCCAAAATAACAAAAAAAAACTCACTTTCATTATGAGAAAAATGACTTTTCATAGACTTCAAAGACGACACTACTTACGAAGTAGCACTAGAAAAATCAGATATTATCATCAAACAGAATAATGAAATAGTTCTCAAAATATCAAATTTTTTATGTGATCAGAAAGATCCAGCCAAAAATTGTAAAAAATTCACAAATCCTGAAAACAATACAGTTCAGCCTTTTGCATCGACCAATCGAAACACTTACTATAAACTTCCCGACTCAAAAAACCGAGTAGTGAGTCAAGACAACCAAAATTGATTTCTCCTCTCTCCGAAAGACGACACAGTATTAGTAAATCTTTCAAGTTACATCATCTTTCTCAATAAAGAATACATCAAAAATAATTTTGAAAATAAAATTACTGAAAACTGTGAAAAGAATGATATAAAAATAAGCAATTTAGATGATCTCACTTACACCAATAAAAACGGAAAAATTACAATCACTACTGAATGAGTAAAAACTGACAAATCTAAAGCAACTTGTGAAGGAGAAATCAAAATTATTCCAGAGCTATCATTCAGTATACAGTCAGCAAAAAATGCAGCCCCTATAAGTTCTACAATAGAAACAAGCACTGAAGAACAAAAAACTGAACAAAAAATCTCACCAGACTCATTCACATTCGAATCATGAAAGTGATTCAAGATTATCTTCCCAAATAAAAAAATAGTCTACCAGTCATTTTTTGCGAGAGAAGATTTCTGAATTCTTGGACTAAAATGCGACACCAAAATGAATATCGCTGAAATCAAATCAAAAACTTTTCTCGATGAAAATCCTAATTACATTAAATTCAATGGTGGTATATCAATCTACATTTGTACCAATTCTTCAAATAATGAAAATCTTACCAACAATATGACCCAAGATTTCATCATCCAAAAAGATAGCAAGTGAAGAATCTTTTTCATAGAAACATTAGAAAGAAAACGAAAAGAATTTGCAGATCAGATTATTGTTCAATAAAAGACTAACTAAAAAAAATCTGATAAAATATCAGATTTTTTTTATTAGTTTTACTATCTCACCAGCTTCATAGCTTCCGCCCTCGCTAGCTCATCAACTTGATTATTCAGCTGATCAGTAGCATGAGCTTCGACTCGCTGCCAGCTTATAGTTTTTCATTGCATGAGCTCATGAAGTTTTTTCCATTGCTCTTGATTTTTTACAGGTTTCCCCGTAGCCAATCTCCATCAGTTAGTTAACCACTTTTCCATATATTTTGTGACTCCATGAAGAACATACTGACTATCCAGAAAAAAAATTATTTCACGATCAAGATGACTCTTTTCTACAAACATCAAAGCCTGAATAACTGCCATCAGTTCCATCTGATTATTTGTCGTATCATGCCACTTTCATTTGACTATTTCTTTTTTTCAATCTATCAAAATCAAAGCAGCAAAACCACCAGGACCAGGATTTCCTATACAGCTTCCATCAGCATAAATCACTATTTTTTCCATAGCTACACAATGCAGAAAATAAAATTTTTATCCTGAATAAAAACATTTTATATAATTTCAGCTCCATTAAAAGAAAATTATTCTACAATAAAAAAATCCCAAGACATGCCTTGGGATCATACAATAATACGAATCAACTAATCAGTTTTTTTTCAATACACTCCAAAAGATCCAGAAAATCTCTCTCAGCTTGGTAGTTTTTAATCTGCCAAAATGAAATACTCATATCTTTATAGATCATTTTTTCAAAAATATTTTTTTTCTTTATAACCTCAGCAGCCGATTTTGCCGGTTTAGATGGATTAAAAGTATTGACAATAAAAACTGTCTCAAATGAAACGCTTTCATCTTTAGGTGTTCTATTTGCTCTGGCAGAACCTGTCTTATCATAAGATAAAATTCCTAGAACCTTATTAATCTCCTCCTCAAGTTGAAAAAGATAAACAAGTGCCGTAATAGAATCTTCAGTATTTTCCTTCTCAATAAGAATCTCTTCGATCTTATCATTAAAAAACTTTTTCTGCTCCTCATTCAGAGAAGACTTTTGTCCAGTAAAAAAACTGGAGATTTGTTTTAATAAATTCATATTTTTTTTATTGATGCCTCACCGGCTGAGAGCTTATAAGGTTTTTTTAAAAAAAGTCAACAAAAAATCCCAAAAACTACTCTACAATAATTCCACTTCCAATCAACTCTTGACCAAGATAAGCAGCCACCACCTGCCCAGGAGCGATTGCTCTCTGTTCCTCTTCACATAAAATTTTTATTCTGCCATCACCATCAGAAGTCAAAAGAGCATTATGTGGTTGTTGCCTATATCTGATTTTTACCTCACATTTCAGCGGGAAAGCCAATTCCTCTCCTATCCAGTGCCACTGCTCCACAAAGAGAAAATTTCTAGACAGTTCTGCCTGTTCTTTCGTATCCACCACCACAATATTTTTTTTCACATCAGTAGAAACGACATAGTACTGCTGGTGAAGTTTGATACCGTGTCTTTGCCCTATCGTATAAAACCAAGCTCCATCGTGATAGCCTAGTTTTTTCCCAGTCTGATCAACTATTTCACCCTGCTTCACTGGCAGAGCTTTCTTGAGAAAGTCCACCATCGGCACTTTTCAGATAAAACACAGTCACTGACTATCTTTACGATCAGCATTTGGCAGTCAAATCTCAGTAGCCAAGGCTCTCACCTCAGATTTGAGCATCCCGCCTATCGGAAAAAGTGAATGATTCAGCTGATACTGATTGAGTCACGCCAAAAAATAGCTCTGATCCTTAGTTTCATCGACTCAGCGAAGGAGTTTGACCATCTCACCAGTTTTTTCAAGCTGTGCATAGTGCCCCGTCGCCACAAAATCGCACCCCAGCTCCATAGCCTTCTCCAAAAAAAGCTTAAATTTTATTTCACTATTGCACAGAACATCTGGATTTGGTGTCAATCCAGCCAAATATCCATCGTAAATATACTGAATAATTTTCTGATCATACTCTTCACGAAAATCAAAAATCACAAAAGTTTTTATGCCAAGATGTTGAGCAACCTTGATCGCCATATCTCTATCCTCTCTCGTATGACAATTCGGATTACTTTCATCAGCATAATTTTTCATAAACCCCGCCACCACCTCATATCATTGTTGCAGCAAAAGATAAGCAGAAACAGCACTATCTACTCCACCAGACATTCAAACCAATACTTTTTTTTTCTTGTCCATATTCATCTCAAAAAAATCCAAAAAATATCTTAAAAAAGTTTATTTCCTGTTTACTCGATCCCATAAAAATTTTAGAAAAAAATTTAAATGGATGTGAAAGTTATACCGATGATTTTGAATTCGACCACCAAGAAATGTTTTTTATTTTCTTGGATGAGAGAAATAAATACCGATTGACTTTAGATTCTTTAGATTCAAGCGAAGCGAAGGATATAAAGATTTCTAAAGCTTATCGGTATAGACACTTTAGCTTCAAGTGGAACAAAGAATATAAAGTATTTCTAAAACATATCGGTATAGAAACTATACTCTTTACCGACTTTAAAACAACACATTAGTTTTTCAGCATTCACCAGAAAATAAATTTTTATAGTAGTTTTATTTCTCCTTTATGAAAAGGAGATGTCTTTTAGGACAGAGGATTTACTCCTTACTCAAAAATCTCGCTTCTATTTTTCTCACGCCATACTGAGGTTTATCAAATTTCACAATAGCCACATCTTTCCAGACTTCGACGACAGTCCCCGCTCCAAAAAGTTTGTGGATGACACGATCTTCTTCACTAAATGCCGCAGCAAAGTTTCCAGCCACGGTGCCATTCCCTAGAGAATAAAGCGTTTTCAGATTTTCTGGAAGCTCTTCGACAAATCTCGACGGAGCATTGTATTTTTGCTGTCATCGCTGTTTTCTCGACCCAGCATACGAGATAAAGAGATGATCTTTTGCCCTGGTGATAGCCACATACATCAGTCTTCTCTCCTCTTCCATTTCATCTTTTTCAAACTGAGCTTTCTGCAAAGGAAAAAGATTTTCTTCGACTCCCACCAAAAAAACCAGCGGAAATTCTAGTCACTTACTACTATGCACCGACATCAACTTAACCACATCGATCGACCCATCCTGATTTTCTTCTATATCTGTCATCAAAGCTATTTCCTGCAAAAATTGCTGATGAAGCTGACTACCAGACTGTAAAAGTTCAGAGTCTGTAGCTCAATTATCATATCTCTGAGCCATATTGATAAGCTGTCAAACATTGTCATATTTTTCCTCACCGATTTCCTGCCCTTCAGCAACGACCAAGTATTCTTTATATTTGATAGTACTAACAATCTGTTGAATCAGTGCAGCAGGTTTCAAGTTTTCCATATTATTTTTGAGAAATTTCATCGTAATAGCAAATTGTTTGATAGCAGTCTGAGTCCCTGACCCCAGCGGCAAAGGCAAGTGATCGATGCCATCTATCACATCAGTCAGTGCCATATCATTTTGGAGAGCATACTCTTCGAGTTTCGTGATCGTATCAGCTCAGATTTTTCTTTTTGGCACATTGATAATTCTTTTGAGAGAAACACTATCCCTTGGATTGATGATATATTTGTAATAAGAAATCACATCTTTTATCTCTTTTCTCTCGAAAAATTTAAATCCTCATCGGACCTTATAAGGAATTCCTTCCTGGATCAAAACTTGCTCAAAAGGAGCAGACT
Source organism: uncultured bacterium (assembly GCA_937872535.1). Taxonomy (GTDB): domain Bacteria; phylum Patescibacteriota; class Gracilibacteria; order Absconditabacterales; family Absconditicoccaceae; genus CALMTC01. The sequence goes on along the minus strand of CALMTC010000016.1, from coordinate 112,682 downwards.
GAGCATTTGTTCTATACAAAATCGCTACATCTCATCGAGTCACGAGTCACTCTTTTTGCATTTTTTTGATCATATCGATCGTATACAAAGCTTCAGCAGTCTCATCAGTATAAGCAAAAACTTTGATCGCATCATCTCATTCTCTATGAGCTTTGATATTTTTTTCGTACTGCTTCGTATTATTTTTGATAATATGACTTCCAGCATGGACAATATGTGGCTTCGAACGATAATTTGTCTCTAATTTAAAAATTTCCATATCTGACCAAATTTTTTTGAGATTGAGAAAATTTTCCATCAACGCTCAGCGTCGGCGATAAATACTTTGATAATCATCTCAGATAAAAGTCACATTACCCTGCCCACCAGCTACCAACTTTACCAGCTCAAACTGAATCCAGTTCGTATCCTGAGCCTCATCGACCATCACATAATCAAATCTAGCCTGCCAACGAGCTGCGATCTCAGGATGATCTTTCATCACCCAGTACGGCAAAAGCAAGAGATCATCAAAATCCATGGCATTGCTCTGCCTGAGATTTTTTTCATACAACTCATAAATCATAGCCATCGTCTGTTCGTAGTCTCAGTTGACCATTTTTTTATATTTTTCATAAGTCAGACCTTGTCACTTCAGCTTCGAAATAAATCACTTCGCCTCTTTCACCTCGACATCTTGATCCATTTTAAGCTGTTTTAGAATATCTTTAATCACAGACTGAGTCTCATTTTCATCATACACTCAAAAATTTTTCGTATATCAGAAATTAGCATTTTCGATCTCTTCCTTGAGAAATTTAAGAAAAAGTGAATGAAAAGTTCCAAGCCAAAAAAAATCTCTCTGTGGATGCAAATAAATAGTCTTGTCTGTCACACCATCAGCCTGAATCTGATGAGCAATCTCGACCACTCTCTGCTTCATCTCATTCGCAGCCTTATTCGTAAAAGTCACCGCCATGATACGCTTCGCAGCCACTTGCTGCCCAAAAATCAAATACGCAATCTTATAAGTCAAAGTCCTGGTTTTCCCACTCCCCGCTCCCGCCAAAATCAAACTACTCGTGCCAGCATGCAACGCCGCACGATACTGTTCTTCATTCAATTTGTCCTTCAAATACTGTTCAATGTTCATCGTCTTCATTCATAAATAAAAATTCTTATTCTGCTCAAAAAAATATAAAACAATTTTACTAAATCATAAGCTCATTTCAAAGAAAAATTTTAAGATACCATAAAGTAAGTAAAAATTAAATACAAAAAAGACTGGGCTAGCCAGTCTTTTTTCATTATAAAATCACTACGGACTCTTCTTTTTTAAATCATTCAACTTTTGAAGAAGAAGGGCCCTATTAACATTCATTTGTTTATATCGATAAAGAGATTTCTCAGAAAAACTTTTAATAAAAGCATCAAGTTCACTTACAGAAAGTTTTTTTTGCTCTATAGTTTTATAAATATTCAAAGCTCTTAAAGTTGCCTGTGTATTTTTGTTCATAACCTGATCAATATAAGAGAAAAAGATACTATCATCAGACATCAAATCAAAAACTTTAACAATCATACCAGCAAAAAAGTCTCTCGAAAGTTCGTTATTAGCTAGATTTTTAGGAAAAACAGCATCAAGTACAGTTAAATTACTTTGAGAAGCACCCATCAAACGAAAAGCTTTGGTAAGAATTTTCTTAGCTTCAGATTGTTTTATGAAAGCTTCTGGTAGGATAGTAACTCATTTATTTGTTCTTTTCTCTAAATCAGTCAAAAGTCATAGCTTACGAGCCTCTTCAAAATAAGTAGCAGACCAATGACCAAAAGCATCGTAATAAGAAGAATTACCATTAGCTTCTTGTGGTTCAAATGATCACGCTCCCAATAATTTTACAACAACCTTAGTAAATTCTCATCTTGTCGTAGATTTAGCAGGAAGAAAAATATTTTTTTGAGGAATTCATCTAACAATACAAAGATCAAGCAAAAGATTAATAGATTCTTTATGACGATTTTTAAGAATATCAGAAAAATCAATACTGAGATAATTAACATCATTATAAGAACAAAAATCAAGAAACGCAGTTACAGGAGCTGATGATAATGTCACCACTGGAGGAGCATCACACTTCTTGTCATAGTAACTAGGAGAAAAATCTCATCATTTACAATTATCTGGAGTGAGTGTCGTTCACCCACCACCTCATCAACCTCAAGAAGGACTTTCTATAGTACAAGTACTACTACAACCATCTCAACTATTTGTATTAGAGTCATCACAAGTTTCTGGAGCAGAAACAACACCATCACCACAAACTGGGGAGATTACAGTAAAATCACACTGAGAATAAGCAGAACAATTTCACAAGAAGTCACAGCCTCTTACAGTAAATGAATAGCCTGTAAAATCAGGAAGACTACTAATAGCAATATTTTGAAAAGTAGTAGAAACAGTATCTGATAAGACAGGAAGATTATCAGTTGTACGATTTATTTGTCGATCATAAGACTGAAATCAGACTCATGCATCGAGGGATGGTGTCCAAGTCATAGTAAAATCTGAATCAAAGAAACTTGTTGAACAATTGACAACTGGCATAGATGGGACTGTCATATCAAGGAAAAAGTTAGAACTAGCTGTTCCAGTAAATCAGACTTGATCCTGACATTGCATAAATACAGTATAAGCTTGTTCACTACTACCGAGGAAAAAGTTTTGATAAATACCAGCATCAGCTACCGGCAATACAGAACTAAAAATATTAGTAAACGCTCAAAGAGTAAATTCAACTCCACTTAAGAGTTCGCTACCAGTCCAAGCAAAATCAAGGAATCAAGTATTAAGATAAGTTACTCACCCAGTCTGGTAATAAACACCTGGTGTAGAATCTATATCAAAACTACAAGATGGTAAAGTAGAATCTATACCACAAACAGGATTACTCAAAGCATAACCTTGGTCACCGATCTCATCACGAGCATAAAAACAAACATATTTTCCATTATCTCATGATCAAAAAGTAAGATTACTACCGGGAGTATAACTCAAGAATCCGGTAGGAAATCATGAACAATCAAGAGGATCAGTAATAATTTTATAGAAGAATCAAGTATTTCAAACCCCAGCTGGGATATCGACAAGTAATCCAGTTGAAGTATATCAAGTGGCGATAGCGGAGATATTTTTTGAGACTTTAGGATCACAATTGTCATTAGCAATATCAAACCATGGAGGACCTCCTACACCGAAACAAGAATCAGAAGTAGCATCTCCAAAATAAGTATTACCTTGCCAAGTTACATAAGGTCTTACTTTCCAGTAATAAGTATTTCCAGAAACTAAAGAAGAAACAAAAGGAGAAAAAGGTTGGGTACCGGTATACAAAGTAGTTCATGGTGTCAAAGTATTACCAGTTCAAGAAGTGAGAATATTAGCATCAAAAAGTACTCCGGAAGAAGAAGAGACTTCCCAGAGGAATCAGCTAACAAGAGGACCATTATAATACCAGCGAAGATTAGAGCTAGTCAAAACATAAGTACATTGAGTTGGAGAAAGAGCGTTCATAACAGGTTGAGCAGTATTAACTGGGAGAGAAAAAGTATTATTAGTAAAATCGATTTCATTTCCAGAATGAGTACTACCAGTGATATGATTGATACGAGTGATTTGAGTTAATGAGAAGCCGCTGTCTTGCATAATACCAGTAAGAACAATGAGTCAGGTCTGTCCAGTGGTAGCAAAATATCTATAAATACCAGTAGAAAAATCATAAATACCTCAACTAGACCATCACGATGCATAAATTCACAAAAGAGCAGATCAAGAAAAAAGAACATTTCATCACACAGGAGAAAATCACCTAGAAGCAATAATACCAGTCAACCAAGTAGGTTTTGTAAAATCAAGATTCCAACCAGAAACAGGATTTGGTCATGTATTAGTATAAGAGATAGTATAAGTCACTACATCAAGTTGTTTTGGATTCACAGGACTCTGCGTCACAGTAACAGATATATCTGCACAATACTGTTGATTTCTCCAAGCTCAATTTGGATAAGTATCCAGAATATCTGTACCTCAGGGTGAAAAAAGAATATCAGAAAAATCTAAACAGTAGTTGTTATTAAGAATTCTATTTCAAAGAACACTAGGGGTAACTACAGACAAAGGTACTTTACCATAAAAAAGGTTATTAAAAAGAGAAAAAGTATTAGCAGATCTCGAAGGAAAAACAGCATTAAAATAACTTAAAGGTAATGGACTAAAGAAAGCATTTCTTGCAATATTTAAATATGTCAAAGCAGGCATTCATCACAAACCATTTAAAGATCAAGCAAGAGGGATAGCATCAAGATTTAAAGCAGTCAAACCAGTATGACTAGATAAACTTGATGGCAATGAAGCTAACATATCGAGATTCCATGACAGATTCAAAGTTCTTAGAGCCTTCATAGGTCAAAAAATATCAGGGATAGATCAGACAAAAGAATTCATAGGCAAAATTAACGATTGCAACTTAGTCAAAGCACTCAAAGTAGGAGGAATAGGACCCGTCAATCAATAAGCTCTTCAAAGTGTATTTGTAGAAACAAGATGCCAGTTTTGAGGAACGCCATTAATATTAGGATTTCATTGAGAAATAGTAAGATTAGTCAATCCAGTAAGATTACCAAAATTAGATGGCAACTGAAAACCACTAAGATTTAAATTATTCAGAATAAAAGAAGTAAGTTTAGTCAAATCACTACCAATACAAGAAGGTATTGGTCAAGTTATTCTTCAAGTAGTCGGAGTAGAAGAAGCCTGAGAAAGAAAAAAAGTAGTCATATTAGTATTATCACAAAGACAAGCTGGAATAGATCAAGTTAAAGTAGCATTACCAAACTCAAAAGTCTGCAATCCTGTAAATCAGCACAGCTCTGTAGTATTACCTTGTAGATTAGTCGTAGAAACATAAAAATTTTTCAGCGAACTAAGCGTAGTAAATTGAGGACTAATTGATCAATTTAATCATGTAAGATTAATAAAATTTATTTTTTCCAGATTAGAAAGTTGAGCTATTTCATCAGGTATTCAACCATTAATCGACGGACAATCGTTAAGAGAAAGTGCAACTAAATTATGTAAATTCGTAACACCAGATAAAGTACCTCCAATATTCATAGAAGGAACACAAATAATAGTCAACAAATCCAAATTTGGGAAAAGATTTGCTCCAGAAAAATCATTTAAAGAACCACTAAAACCAGGCATATTAATTAACTGCAATTCATTCAATCAAGACATATGCGTCCAAGTTTGAAAAGTTGAAGTATTTCCTGTAAAAGGAACTCATTTAAAATATAAGAAATTAAGACCTGTAAGAGTAGTAAAGTGAGAAAACTGAGATGCAGGAGAAAAATTTATTTTTTTTGCGGGTTGAGAAACACATTGAGGAGAAGGACAATCTCAAAGAAAAATACTATTTAATCAAGTAATAAGAGCTAATCAGCTACTAGAAAAAATAACTGTTCTCGTATTAGTAGTTCAATTATATAAGATACTCAAGCTTTTTAGATTCGTCAAACCAGTATAAAAACCCCAAGGAACTTGACCACTCAAAAGAGTAACAGCCGATCAAGACAAAGAAATTCAAATTACTTTCTTCTTAGGACTACTTGTATCACAAATTATTCCTTGCCAACCACAAATAATATCATTCTGAAACCAAGTTGCTCAAAGCGCAGCTAGACCATTAACATTATTATAAAATGCCTGCAGACCATTACAATCTTGTGCAACAACATCAACAGACCCATTAGCACAATCAGTAAATGCCGCATATACTTGTTCTCTTTGTTGAAAAAGTTGATACACTGCAAAAAAACCAAAAACAACAAAAGTCATACAAAATAACAACAATTTCTTTGACTTCATAACTATATCTGTAAAAAAAATAAACATTAGTAGCATTAATGTATGGTATTTTTTTTCAGCTTTTAGATCAAATTTTAGTTACAATTCAAAAGAATAGTGATTGACATTTTTAAAAAACATTTTATGAAAAAATTTTCTTCACCAACTCAATAGCTTTACTTTGATCGATAAAATAGGGGGATGTAGCTATAGTAACCAACACCGCTCTATCAAATAATTTACGAACTATCTTTAGAGACTGCTCCTCATCAATCCCCATCTGTTCTACCCAGAAATCCAGATCAATATCTAAAATATAAGTATCCTGAAAAAACCCAAGATCAATTTTCTTTTCAAGCTCAGTAAGTGCATATTGAGATCTCACTTGAATAATTTGAGAGATAAGTCAGCTCTTTAAGGCAGGCACCAAAAAATTACCTATATTCAAAAAACTATTAACATATCAAAAAACATAATTCAAAAAGTTTTTTTTCTGGTTTTCTCATTGAAAAACATCATCTTTCAATTCAAAAAAAATTTCAGGTTCAGTCATATCAGAATGTTGATCAATATGAATAACCGATACTCATTTTTGAAAAATTCAATCAGTTCGTGCTTCAATTCGAAAAAAAAGTGCATGATTATGATTATCCATGATGATCACTTTTTTTCACTGAAAATCAAATCTGACCATTGTTTCCAGCCCCACACACGAAAAAAGTTTGCCATTCTCATATTCTTCGAAACAAATAGTTTTTCAAATATGTAAGTCATCAATAGTACCTTCAATTAAACTCGGGACAACCAATACACAGTCAGAACCAGAGTTTTTTCTTTTTTGATATGAAAAAAAATTATTTCCTTTTTCTTCTTTGATTTCAAGAGGTTTTTCATAAGGTTTTTGAAACAAGTTGCCTAGATTTCAGTCCAGAATTTTTTGATTTCACATCTTTTTCTATCACAGTTTTTTTAAAAATTTCTACCAGATTATAACAAAGTTCTGCCAATAAATAAAGATGATGAACACTGACTACATCAAACAAACTCACTCCATCATCGAGACGATTAAGATCAACACGCAAAGAAAATCCATAGTCCGCAGCTCATTTCCACTGACTCACAAAACGAGAATACAAGAAATCAAACTCTATGACCTTATATTTTTTGGAGCGCAAAAACTCAACTTGCTTATCAGTAAATTCTTTTTGAATAATAACCTGAGAAGAAGAACTATGAGTCAAAATATTTCTCAATAATCTCATAAGCTGATCAAACATAAAATACTGATCTTTTAAAATTCTCTCCAAAAAAGCTGTAAACGCTGGAGACTCTTCTATCAGCTCTCTCATCACACTATACATCCCCTTAAAAGCGCTGATTTCTACCAAATATCCATAAAAATTTTTTTTATCTGCATGCTTATAAATTGATCCCAGAAGCGATTTTATTTTTTTCTCATTGAGCGTAAAGTTCGACTGTAAGCCAGTAGAGATAGAAATTTTTTGAGCATACGAGCTGAGATCATTATGCTGCATCACTACTTCAAGAAATTTCCCCAACAACAAAAAATGATAATATCATTGTATCAATTGTATACTTTGAGTGACATTTTTTGTAGACATGAAAAAAACAAAAGAAAAATAAGTCGCTTAGTTAAGGATTAAGAGGAACTTGTCTTATTGGAGAATAGCGATACCAAACTTGACCAGGGAAATCTCGAAGTCCAGCTCTAACAGTATCTCCAGGAATTAAGCTTCCCACAAAGTCAGCATATTGACAAGGACACTGATTACAATTTACAACGCTAATACAAGTCTGTCCAGCAGGACAAGAAGCCTGAGATACTCAACACGCATCCTGCAATCAAATTTCAGGACAACCATCAAGATCCTCTACTCCATTATAATTTTCTGGTACTGTAGGACAAGCATCATCAGAATCAAGTATTCAATCTCCATCAGCATCTTGGAAACAATTATTTCCATCAAGACAAAAATCAGTATTATTAACATTTCCACCAGAATTACTACTGCCCTGTCAATCACCACTTCAAAAACCTCATGTTATTGAGAAAAATCAGTCATCACAAACATCTCCAACACCATTCAAATTAGAATCAATCTGATTAGGATTAGTTTTCAAAGGACAATTATCCATCAAACAACTCCCATGAGAATAATAATCTCTCAAAGCATAAAAATCTACATTAAATTTATTTTCTGCATTTGTTTGACTTCTAGTATCTCATCAAAAATTAATTGAACAATCCTGATTTTCAAAAAGAATAAGTCATAAAATATTATTTCTGCCATCACCATCGATATCTTCATCACAAATATCAGGCATTCCATCTTTATCCATATCACACTTGAAATTTTTTAACGATCAATTCAAATACGCTTCATAACAATCAAAAGGTTTTTTAACTTCTACTGTAAGTTGTTGACTATAAAAAAGACAAGCTGGTCAGTAAACAGAAACAGTAGGATGAAAAATTCCTGGTCAATTATAAAAATGTGATTCAGAAAGCTGTGATGAAACAGCAGAATTACGCACTTTAGTTTGACCATCTCAGAAATTCCAAACTATTGTACTAATAGAATTAAGTGGAACTGAAGTAAGAGAAAGTTTTAATGAAATATTTTCTCAGTATGGAACAACAAGTTTCTCTGCAGTTAAATGAATAGAAGAAGAAACATCTTCATTCTTTTTTCAAATATAAACAGTAAGTTTAGTTTCCAAAATACGACCATCAGTAAGAGAAATTTTTTGAGTGACAATTTTTGATCCATAAACAGAATACTGCTTGATCATAGAAAGAGATCTATTCGTAAGTATTTGCCCATCTCAAAAATCCCACTGAACAGAATTAACATCGTCCAAACTAAAACCAGCCACAGTAGTTTTAAAAGAAAATTTTTTCAGTAAATCTCACTCCAAAGCATCTACAGATAAAGAAGCTCATTGTCAGTAAGAACCACCAGCCACTACGATCTGACTCACAGCTTTTATTTCACCAGCTACCAACCCTTGAGCTACTAAAGTTTGAGAATCCTGAGAAATAATTTGTTCCGTAAGAGAAGTATTTATTGGTGCAGTTTTAATGCCAGATGGTAAATTCCATTGTATTTGAGAAAATTCTCACATTGTTTTATAAGTCAAATTGGCTCTAAAAGGTATTTGAGCCACAAGAGGTGTAGCCAAAGCTTGTAACGCATAAGCCTGTTTTTTTGATTGCCCAACAACGAGAGTAGCCTGAGCAATATCAGGCTGATAAACTCAAGTTCATTGAGCTTTTATAATAAAAAGTCAGGGTTTTTCAAAAATATGATTAACCACTTTACCCACTCCTTGAGAACCATCACCAAAATCTCGCTCTACAGTATGATTATCAGAATTTTCGACACGCATTCTGACAGAAACTGGAGCAGATCATTCAATTTTTTCCAAAACAATATGCATTCAATAGACTATTTTTTTTTGTTCACAAGCATCTCAGATTCAATTTCCATCAGCATCAAGTTGATCAGGATTAGCAACAAAAATACAATTATCAGTTCCTCATGTCAACAATCAGACAATAATATTTCCATTTGCATCAACAATTCAAAGAGGATTTTCTACCCCATCACCATCAATATCTCCATCTCATCAGATAAATCCTCAAGTTCACACACCATCACAAACATCTCCATATCCATCTTTATCAGTATCAAGCTGACGAGGATTATAAAAGGCAGGACAGTTATCATTAGGGTTATCAATTCCATCACAATCATAATCATTATTGAACTGGCACTGAACTTTTTGATAGAGTCTATAAAAAGTCTGAACAGCCTCTTGCGAGCTAACAGGCTTCCCAATATCAGTTTTCAAAGCCTCTTCCAACGGAACCACATTTTGATTATACAAAATATTTAACTCTGCCACTGGCCAAAAACCTTGTTTTATAGATCAAAATTCCTGAAAGCCACATTTCTGAAGATTAAACATACAATACTTCGCATAAGTTTTCAATTCCTGACCATTACGAAGAAGACATTCATTATTCCCACACTGAGCCAGTCAACTTGAAATCGTAGAAAAATCAGTCAAATCCAAGTTTCTAAAAGCATAGCCAGTCATTCCAAGGGACCCTACTCGATCCTGCACTGTTTTCCAATTTGTACGATATTGGCTAGCTACATACTCTACCAAAATATTGAAAACTACTTGAAGAAATTCAGCCTTTGTCGTATTCAAGACACCACAAAACTGCCCAGCACACAGTGGACTCGTCGCCAAAGGATATCATCTCATATACTGATTATCACCGACATAAGCCACACAGTAAAAATAACTTTGCTGATTATAAACCGCCTGTCTATAAAAAATATCTGAAAAATCTTTTCCTGGTAACTTCACAAACTGATTCCAAAACTGCTGACTATAGCTATCTATCATACTCTTATCTGGATTTACACAGTCTTTACACTCCACAGCATTGAGCAATCTCGACAACTCGTATCTCGAAATCGCTGGCTTCTTCATAAAATCTTCACTCACTAGCCCCATACTCCCCAGCTGTCTCTGAAACTCCTGAAAATCAGCCATCAAAAAACCACCCAATCACAAAAAAGCAACAAATAAAAAAGAAAATATTTTTATAAAAAATTTTTTTATCTGCATTTATTTTTTGTTTAAGTAAACAACGAAACAAGAAAAACAACAACCATTACCGCAGAGTTACAGTCCAACCAAAAAACTCCATCATCGGTCCCTGAGTATATCGAAGGGAAATACCTTTTTTCTACGAAAAAGAGAATATTTCTCAAGCAGAAATAAGCATTTTCCAGAATAAAAACTTTTTAAGTTATAATAGTCAGAAATTTCGATAAAAAACTTGATTTTAGAGTACTGTTTACTACCATCTAGGGAAATAAAAAAATTATGAAAACAAACACAAGAGCGCTAAGAGAGCTCGTAAAAATCAGAAGAATTCTAAAAAAAGTAAGATCTTCAGATTGGATATGTAGATTGGATATATCCAATTTAATGCTAAATTTCTTACTCATAAAAGATGATATTTTAAGAAAATATCTCATCAAAGATCTGAAAAGAATTTTTGGCATCGACCAAGAAAATGAAAAAAATTTTTCACTGTCTATTAACCTATATGATCAAAAAGAATTGATCGTATTCAAGTTAAAAAAGCCATAAGTACAAAAAAACGGAAGCGTATCAGCCTCCGTTTTCTTTTTTGACTAAAAATCTATAAAAATTTCTTTACTCCTGATACAATCTCTTCAATCTGTTTTAAAAAATCTCATTGTACAGGCACTTTGAAGCCAGAAGCAGCCTTGTGACCTCATCCGCCAAAATTTTGAGCAATAGCATTAACATCAATACCACCTTTTGATCTTAAGGAACATTTGATCACATCGCCAAATCTTCTCATAAAAAGAAAAACTTTAGCCTCTCAGATCGACTGTATCAGACCTACTCCTGCTTCAGCTTCATCTTTTTCCAGCCCATATTCTTGCATTTCAGTTTCTTCACAGTAAGTATACAGCAGACCATCCTGAAGCTTTAGCCTTTCAATCAAAAGCTGTACAAACTTCACAGCCAAAAATGATTTATTGCCAAAAAGATTTTGGAGTAATTTTCTTTTATCCACTCCATACTGAAGAAGTTCATAAGCATTTTTCATAGTCCTAAGAGAATCTTTTTCAAAAGAAAAGTTACCAGTATCAGTCGTCAATCCCATATAGAAAGCAGTCGCTACTTTTTCATCAATGAGTTCAGGATAAAGTTCTTTGCAAATCTCATAAAGTAATTCGCAGTTGCTACTAGCCTCGACATCCACATAGCGAAGAGTTCCTATTGGATCTACAAAAGGATGATGATCTATCACAACCAGTTGAGAACTCTGAAAGTATTGTTCTTTCCCAGCTGTAAAGCCTCAGATACGACTATAAGCTCCAAAATCCAAAAAAAATAAACAATCATAGTTTTTATAAGAAAAATCAGTCTCCATTTTTTTAAAATTGAGAAACGAAAAATAAGAACTCGGTGCAATCGGTGTAAAATACGAAACTTTTTTACCCATTTTTTCAAGCATCATTCAAAATCAAATCATACTCCCCATACAATCACCGTCAATATATTCATGACCAAAAAGAGCTATCGTACTGCTCTGCTCAATTTTTTCTCTCAATAATCCCAACTTATCCATACCTCAAAAATAAAAACATAAAAAATTATTTTCTGATAAACTCACAAACAATACTTTTAAAATAGAAAAAAACCAGATAAAAAAATAACATTGACATTGTAGATATTTTAATTATACGAAAGTTGTTCAAAATAACGAACATAAAAAATGGAAAAATCTCAGTCAAAAATCTCATTCGAGCTTGACAGCTCAGACAATGAAAACGGAATTTCTGAAGAATCCGTGTTCAGAGCAATTATTCAATTGCTCCAAAAAATGAGCGAAAATCAGAAAAAAGTTTTTTCGTTCAAAACGCAAACAAGTTCTATCAAGGTAAGAAGAACTAAAAAAGCCACCAAAGTTGAAATAACTTATGGGAAATGGGAAATCAAAACGATACTCGCCAGCTCCTTCCAAACGGAAGATGACTTTAAAAAAGACTTAAAAGAAGCTTGGAAAAACAATAGAACAAAAGAAGCTTTCCAAAGCTTACTGGTTGAAAAAGAAAAAAACAAAAAAAAATCAAATGCCCAACAACACATCAAAACGGCAAAATTTGCACCAAAAATGCCGTAATCACAATCAAAAAACCTCTGGTATTGCCAGAGGTTTTTCTCAAAAAGACTTTTTCTAATCTCTTTGCATCATTTTCATAAAAATATCGTTTGGTACATTCACTGATCAGATTGCCTTCATTTTCTTTTTTCACTCCTTCTGTTTTTCCAAAAGCTTTCTTTTTCTGGATACATCTCATCCATAACACTTCGCCAAGACATCCTTCTTCATAGCAGAAATAGTCTCCCTTGCGATCATTTTACTTCAGATACCAGCTTGAAGAGGAATCGGGAAAAGATGCTTAGGTATAAGCTCTTTAAGTTTAGTAACTATTTCATCTCCTTGACTATAAGCTTTTTCTCTATGAAGTCCCATACTAAAAGCTTCAATCTTATCACCGTTGATAAACACATCCAATCTCACGAGATCAGACTCTTGATAGCGTCTAAAATCATAGTTCATCGTAGCATATCACTTTGTCGAAGATTTCAATCTATCATAAAAATCGATAATCAGCTCTCCCAAAGGCATATGATATCTCCACAAAATTCTTTGCTGATCAATATACTCCATATGCTTCATCTCTCCTCTGTATTCTTGAGCCAGCTCCATAATATTTCCACTAAAATCTTTTGGACCTACGATCTCGACATCAGCATAAGGCTCATAAATCTGGTCAATTATTCACTGCTCTGGCATATCAGCACCAGAAGTAGCCAAGATCCAAGATCCTAGCTTATCAGCATAGATACTAGCCAATTCAGAATCAGTCTTAGTAGCTATAAGCTCCTGATCTTCAGCAGAAACTCTACCAGTAAAATCAGAAATAATATGAATAAAGAGACCCGTTTTAATGAGTTCCATTACATTAGTTCCCGTTTTTATTTTTTCATGCGTCAGAATTTTAAGTTTTATCAGATAGACCACAGAAGGAATAGTAAAAATAGTTTCGAGATTATACTCTCTATAGAGTCTTTCTTTGACGATATCCATATGAAGCATCCCCAAAAATCCAGATCTGAAACCATAGCCCAGCGCTTTAGAATTTTCATACTCAAACTCCACAGCACTGTCATTGAGTGCTAGTTTACCAAAAGCTTCCCTCAGTTTTTCAAAATCATTGCTATCAATCGGATAGACTCCAGCATAAACATACGGCTTCACTTTTTTAAATCATGGGATAGTAATTCATTTGACAAAATTACGATCTTTTTGAGTAAAAGTTTCTCAACTTTGCGAGTCTGAAACTTCGCTCATCACCAACATCGTATCTCAGATTTTTGCATCTCTCACCGATTTTTGTCCCGTCACAATATAGCCAATCTGCCCAGCAGATAGCTGACGATCTTTATGATATTCTGGAGTAAAATATCAAACCTCCGTCGGCGATATCGTTGTATCCGAATAAACCAATCTCACCTGAGAGCCTATAGCAAAACTCCCATCCACCACTTTAACATAACAAACCACTCCCCTATATTTATCATAAACACTATCAAAAATAAGCGCTCTTGAAACTTGTTTTTGAATCAAACCATCATATTTTTCAAAACCAGACTGAAAAAATTTATCCAAAGTTTTATTTCTGGTTTTCTCTGGCGCCTCTATTCTTTCTATGATAGCATCCAAAACTTGATCCACATTTTCTCCCGTTTTTCACGACACTTTGATGATACTTTCTGGATCGATACCAAGCAAATGTTGAAGTTCTTGAGCTACTCTCTCAGGATTAGCTGCTGGCAAATCAATTTTATTAAGTACAGGAATAATTTCCAATCAGTAATCCATAGCTGAATACAAGACAGAAAGCGTCTGAGCCTGGACTCCCTGAGAAGCGTCTACCAACAAAACAGCTCCTTCCACAGCAGCCAGCGAACGAGACACCTCGTACTGAAAATCAACATGCCCTGGAGTATCAATCAGATTCAATTCATGACCTTTCCACTGCATACGAGCCGGCGTAAGTTTTATAGTAATTCACCTTTCCTGCTCAATATCAAGTCTATCCAGCATTTGACTATGTTCTAGCTTTCTCACCGTCCCAGTAATCTCAAGCATTCTATCAGCCAGAGTCGACTTACCATGATCGATATGAGCAATAATACAGAAATTACGAATATTTTTATTCATTATTTTTCTTTACATTAACACATTCTAAAGTTTTTATACTCGACCATCACAAAACTTGATCGACATATCATGCTTCCAATCTAGCTATACACCTCTAATTTTCAAGGAAACATCAAAAAAATAAAAAAAGACCGGCAGAAATACCAGTCTCCAAATCAGTATACTTCAGGAAGCAGCCTTACAGCCAATTGCCATAAAGTATTGTAATAAAACATAAAAACAATCAATATCCACAGGAATTCCACCGACAAGAGAATCAAAACATGCTTCCTCAGTCAAAATGCGTTTTTTCTGCAAAAAAGGCAATAATTCACCCGTTACAAAATTCTTAATTTTTAACATATCTTTATCTTTAGTAAGACAAAGATATAAATCAAGATTACCATCTAAGGATTCCTTTCCTACAAGGTAAAAAATTTTTTTTCCTGATGGAATTTTCCCTACGACAACAAACAGAGATTCATCAAGAGAATCTTCTAATTTTATCGTTGAAGGCATCAAATTATTCATATTTTTCAAACCCAATACCGAATCGGCATAGAGGCTGAGTGAATAATAAGGAAAATCAGATGATCTGATAACTTCATTCAGTTGCAAAGCTATTGTAATAGCCTCTTCGTGTACACTTTTTTTATAAGTCATTTTTTTTACGCTGGGGGGTTTTATTCCAGCATCAGTCATATAGCAATTATTACAAAAAAGTCAAGATTTTCTCACATTCTCTCGAAACTTACTTTCAAATAACTAATCTAAAAAAAATTTATTTCTGGCTACATTCCATGAAAATAGTCAATATCGAAATAATTACTTGAGCCAAAACAGAATCTCAGTACTACGAAAAAGATATTTTTTGAGCTGAATTTCTCAAGCTCAAACTCCGCGCCAAGCCAATCAACGGTGAAGCTAATAAAGCTCTCCTAGAAAAAATAGCCACACTTTTTTCTGCCAGAAAATCAGATATTAAGATACTTCAAGGCCATCAGAGCAGAAAAAAAGTTCTCCAGATTCCTATCAGCGACTCAGATTTCTCAGCAATCGTCAGCCAACGATAGCCGCAGTTTCCATCCTCAAGATAGTTCCTCCCAAGCTCACTACCCTTTCTTTTCAGCCAAAAAGCTCATAATCTTTTGGAGAAAGACCTCCCTCTGGCCCTACCACTCAAACAATTTTTTCTGAATCTCAAAGAATTTTTCAAAGATCAAAAGGATTCACACTTTTTTCACCGGCATCAAAAACACAAAAAAAATCAGTTTTTTTGAAACCATCAGAAGAAAAATTTTTTTCAAAACTAAGACGAGGGATCTGCCAGCCTCGAGACTGCTCTACTGCTTCCACAGCTATTTTTTCTAGTCTCTCAAGTTTTTGCTCACTCAGTTCACGAATCTGAGATCTCTCAGCCACCCAAAAAACAATTTTTGACACTCAAATCTCAGCCAGTTTTTGAACAATCAGTTCACATTTATCAAACTTATTTGGCATCGCCACATACATTTCCAGTGATTTTATCTCATTTTTTTGTCCCTCTTGAGAAACAATACCAGCAATAATGGTTTTCTTATCATCAAAATTTTTTAGTCTGACTTTCATTCTTAAAGCACTTTCATCGCTGCTTTTTTGTACAAAAAATTCTGTTCACTCCTTAGCTCTCAAGACAGTTTTCATCTGATGAGAAACACGATCATCAGAAATAAAAATTTCATTATTTTTTTCTACCCAGTCAGTCAAAAAAAGTTGCATCAAAAATAAGAAAAATATAAGTAAATAAAGTTACCAGATTATTTCTTTTTCACCTCTTTCTTTGAGAATGTCATTTACCTTTTTAAAATGTCCACAGCCAAAAAACCCAGAATGAGCAGAAAAAGGAGACGGATGAGGTGCCACCAAGACCGTATGACGAGTTTTATCTATCAGACTTTCTTTAGACTGAGCAAATTTTCCCCACAACAAAAAAATCACTCCAGTCCTTTCATCACTCAGTTTTTTAATCACCGCATCAGTAAAATACTGTCGACCTATTTCGCTATGACTGGCCGGCTGATTTTTTCTCACCGTCAAAATCGCATTGAGCAAAAAAACTCCCTGATCAGCCCAGCGAGTCAGATCTCCATCGTTAGACGGCTCACCACCAAACTCCTCAGCAATTTCCTTGAAAATATTTTTCAGTGAAGGAGGCAAAGTGATTCATTTCTGCACAGAAAAACTAAGCCCATGAGCCTGTCCTATTCAATGATAAGGATCTTGTCAGAGAATTACTACTCTCACTTTCTCAAGAGGAGTTTTCTCAAAAGCATAAAATATTTGGGAACGAGGTGGAAAAACTTCAAATCCATTTTTTTGCTCTTCCAATAAAAAATTTTTTATCTGCCCAAAATATTCTTTAGAAAATTCAGATTTTAAGCATTTTTTCCAACTTTCCTCCATACGAACTTCAGCAGAATTTATTCACATTTTTAAACCAAAGTTTCAAAAAATTAAAACATTGTCTCAAAATATTACTTAGAATCATCTATTTTCTAAGCATTATGCAGAACTCCATCACGAAGAATTATAACTTTATCTGCAAATTCTAACAAACTTTTATCATGTTCTATCATCAAAATCGTATCTCCATTGTCCAAAAACTTTTTTAAAACATGAAGCAATTTTTCAATATCACTTGGATGAAGTCAAACAGTAGGTTCATCGAGAAAATAAACAGTGTGTCACTTATACGATTTGAGAAGATGTCTCGACAATTTAAGCCTCTGACTTTCTCATCCCGATAACGTATGAGCTGGCTGTCATAGTCTCAGATATCCAAGCCCAATATCTACCAGCAATTCAAGTTCATCTCTGATAAAATGAATATCCTTGAAAAATTCCAAAGCATCTCTGACATACATTCCCAATACCTCAGAAATATTTTTTCCATGTCGCTGAACAGACAAAATTTCTGGCTTATATCTTTTTCCATGACAAAGCGGACAAGGAACATAAGTATCTGGTAAAAACTGAAGTTCCACTTTTTTATATCAGTATCCTTCACACTCTGTACAGCTTCCTTTACTAGAATTAAAACTAAAATGCCCAGCTCAAAAACCCATAAACTGAGCCTCTGGTACGCCAGCATAGATTTTTCTCATATGATCAAAAACTCCGATAAATGTAGCTGGGCAGCTTCTTGGAGTTTTTCAGATACTCGACTGATCGATATAGATCACATTATCAATTTCCTCATGGCCTTTGATCGTTTCTACTCCGATACTTTTATGAAATTCCTGTAAAGCAAGACTTTGAAGATGTTCATACTCCTCTTTTTGCATTACTGGAGCTTTTATAATATCAGACCAAGACATTCCCTTCTTTAATAATTGAAGTCTTATATAAGATTGAATAAATTTTTGTTTTTCATCCAAAAATTTGAATAAAGTACCATACATCAGGGTCGTTTTACCAGCTCCAGAAGGTCAAGTAATAATAGTAAAAGCACCAAGATTTATTTCCACATCAACTCATTTAAGATTATGTTGACTAGCTTTTTTAATAGAAACTTTTTTCGCTGTCGGAGTATGATCCAGATCGACCTGAATTTTTTTCTCGCCTCTCACATACTGAGAAGTCAGACTATCTATCTTCAAAAATTCTTCATAAGGACCATTAAAAATCAGATGACCACCAAAATCTCAAGCTCCAGGACCAATCTCGACGACCCAGTCACTAGCTTTGATAAAAGCATCATTATGTTCGACCACAATAATAGTGTTTCACATGGCTTTGAGAGTTTTAATTGCTTCAATAGTACGAACAATTTCTTCAGTATCTAGGCCAATAGTTGGTTCATCAAGAACATAAATAATTCCCGTCAATTTATTTCCAAGCTGCTTCGCCAGTCTCAGTCTCTGAATTTCTCATCCAGAAAGCGTGTCCACTTGCCTATTCAGACCAAGATGCCCCAGCCCTAGAGAAATAATCGTCTTCGTTCTATCGATCAACGGATTCATAATTCTATTCACGAGTTCAGAAGGTTTATCAGTATTTTTCTGATATTCAACAAGCACTTCCACCAGCTGTTGCACAGGAATTTTTTGCAAATCAAAAAGAGTAAACATTTTACTCATATCATCTACTTTTATATTCAAAGGTTTTTTTTCTGGTTTTCCACTGTACAAAAACACATAAAGTGACTCTTTTCTCAGCTTCGCACCATGACATTCAGTACATGGTTTCAATTCAAACATAGCCTGAAAATCTACAGTCAGCAATCATTTATTGTACTGAGTAGTCAAGACATCTTGAATCCCCTTATAAGTCATATTCACATTTTTTGCCGCCACTCCAATTCTGAGAATTTCATTGTCTCACTGAAGCACAATTTCTTTAAACCAATCTGGTTGATCTTTCCAAAGTTTTTCCTCGTTCATAGAGTATTTTTGAGCCAACTTTTTCAGAATAGTTTGACCAAGCACAGAGTCACGCCAAGGTAAAACAGCTTTCATAAAAGGAGCATGAGGATCGAGAATTCTATCAAAATCGACATTCAGATTTTCTCCAAGGCCATGACAAACAGGACAAGCTCACTCAGCTCTATTAGGAGAAAAATGATGTGGAGCAAAATCAGGATAAGTAATATCAAAATCAGGACAATAATTTTTATCAGTATACCATTTTACCTGCCCAGCCAAATTATAAACATCCTTATCCATAGCTTTTGAAACTGCGCTATCACTTGGTTGTTTATCTTCAAGAGAACAATACACACCAAACTTCTTAGACATACCAAGAATTTTCACAATATCTTCCTTTAGTCTAGGTATCTTTTGCTCTTCTACTGTCACACGATCAAAAATTCCATATACTTGTACTGGAAAAAATTTCTCAGGAACATGTGGAGATTCCAAGTAGAAATACTCAATAGTTGAAGTCTGTTTTTCCACACTTTTCGAAGACTCAGATTCAGTTTTTTGAGCTATTTTTTGAGAACCAGAAATTTTAATATTTGATCAGAAATTTCCCATCATAGTATCCTCTTGATCTTTTTCAAGCAAAATTTCATCTGATGAAGGAATTTTTTTATCATTCATAACCATCAAATATCTAGTGAAACCTTCTCATTGTTCCACTTTCATTCTATTTTTTTTCACGAACTTCAAAAATTCTCTACTATCATCAAAATGCCCAACAAGTTGAACCAAATAAATTTTTTTCCCAAGATATAAGTGCTTCATATCATCAATAATTTGGTCAATAGTTTGAGCTTTAATTGGTTTTCCAGAGCCATAGCTATAGATATCTCCAAGTTTTGCAAAAAGTAATCTCAGATAATCATCGATCTCAGTAAGCGTTCAGACTGTACTTCTAGCATTTCAGACTCTTTTATTTTGCTCAATAGCAATAGCGGGCGACAAACCAGAGCTATAGTCAATATCAGGTCTCTCTCAGAGATTAAAAAACTGTCTCAGATACGAAGAAAGCGATTCGATATATCTATACTGCCCCTCTTTATAGACCGTATCAAAAGCAAAAGAAGATTTACCAGAACCAGAAACTCAAGTTACCGTAATGATTTTATTTTTAGGCAGATCAATATCGATATTTCTCAAATTATGAGTTTTTACACCACGAAAAGTCAAAACCTGTTCACCAAAATCAGGAATAAAATTTTTTCCCATTAAAAATCCACTATCTTTTTTTTCCAAAATATTTTCATTCTGGTTCTCGACAAGAGATTTCTTGGAAGTGCTTTTCTTCCTAGTAACTACTTTTTTTTCCACAGTTTTTTTCTTATCATTCAATCAAGTTTTTTTTACCATAAACAAAACAGTAAAGAAGTGAAAATAATTCACTCTTTATAGCTATTGAGTATTAAAAATCAATCGTCCTAAAAATATATTTTACTGAAACATCCTTAAATCCTTTTTAAGTTGAGAAACATTAATTCATTTTTTCTTCAAAGCTTGGATATAACGAGTTTTTTGAAGCATACGAGAAAGAGTTTCAAAGGCTTCACCATGATTCGCAGTTGGTAAACCACTAAGAATAGCTTTAAAAGAAGCTAAAAAATCAATATTTGCCTTTGGAATAAATGGCTGAATAGAAAACCCTTCAACCAAAAATGCAGATACTTGAGATCTACTCATAGTCACACCAGAATCAACAAGTGGTAAAGAATCTGTCTTTTTATCAATCAAACGATAAACAGAACGAAGCATTTTATAAGCTTCTTGTGGAGTAATAAGCTTCTCAGGCTCAAAATTTTCTCCAGTATTTTGATCAAGGAAACGAAGTAATCCAAAGCCATCAGCCAATGAAATATAATCATAAGCCCAATGAAAAGATCAATCTTTATAAATCAGATCAGGATAACTACCAGCAACATTTCTAACAGGAAGTTGAGTAACATCACGATCATAAGATAATGTACCTATCAACATTTTTATCCACTCAGCACGAGTCACCTTTTCTTCAGGTTTAAACTGCAATTTACCTTTCCCTCTCACAAGGCAACGATCAAGTAAAGCTTGGATAGATCACTGTTCTGGATCTTGATTGATATCAGAAAAGACAAGAACTTGAAGAGCTTGATTTCCAAAAATACATTTCCCTCTTTCTTGATTTTGATATGAAGCAATAAGAGTAGTAAGTCTTGGATAAATATTTTGTGGAAGAGATTCTTTGAATGTTGCACTGTTATAAATTGGGACAATAGAACCAGTATTTTTTGGTAATTCGTCATTTCTAACAACAACAATCGTAGAGCCATAGTTTACAATTGTAGAACCTCATCATCCACCTCCACCTCATCATCCACCTCCACCTCATCATCATCCACCTCCTCCAGCTGAGATGACAACTGGAGCTCATTGATAATTACCAGAAGCTATAGTATTTCCAGTTGAAAGATTATTAGAAAGTATAGAATCAATACTAGTAGAAGAAATATTTCCGCCAATTTGGTAAACTCCTTGAGATCTGACTAAAATCTGTAAACTTATATTACCTATCCCTCCAGCCAAAATATCTCAAAGAGAAAATGAGTAATTACCAGTACTTCCACTAGCAGTTAAACTACTATTGACCAAAGTTAATCAGCTCGGCAGCACTAAAGAAAATACAGCATTTCTAGCCAAATCAGGACCAATATTATTATATGTATAAAGAATCGAAAGAAGTTCTCCCGATTGCGAACCAAAAGGAACATTATTAGTCAAAGATAAATTAGCCTTAGGAGCATCAATAAAAAAAGGTCTAACATTAGTCCATGCAGAATAATTTCACAAAAAATCTTTTCCTCTGACTCTCACATAATAAATATTATCGACCAAAGATGGTAACACAGCTACATTTCAAGAAGCAAAACCACTATAAATAATAAAACTCATAGAATCTCAAGTTGATACCTCATAATCAAATCAGTGGAATCAAGCTCCTATTAAATCATCACCAGAGACCAAAAGATTTAAGGCAGTACCATACAAAAAGTGAGCACCACTAGAAGGAGCAACTATCGAAATTGTCGGAGCAGAAAAATCATAATTCAAGTAAATTCAGTAGCGAGATGAAATTTTGCTTCCTGTAGTAAACTGAGCTACTAAAATTTTTTTACCAGTTCAATTCGTAAAAAGAACATCACCCGTCAAATTCGCTCCATTGATAAATCCGGTAACTCATAGACTACTACCAGTAACAAAATCACCAAAAAAACTATATTCTGCATCCTCTGAAACATTAAGCTTCAAAGTAAAGACACCAGTATGATTAGTAAAATATTTCCCTATATTTTTATGAATGATAGCATCTCACTGAGAAAGAAGATCAATACTTCAACCGAAAAAGTCTTGTCCATAAAGATATCAAGAAAATATTCAATCAGTAATAAAAAGATCAGAGTTAAAAGGAAAAACTGTAGAATTAGTCAGAATTGTATCATGATAAATAACACCTGAAGATTGTTTTGGCAACTCAGAAAAATAAAGATATTGAGAAGTTTTTCCACTCCATGAACCAGTATATCATCTGAAAGACGCGTTACCAGTGAGAGAATAAAAATAAGTACCATTCTCATTAACTGGATTCAAAACAAAATCACTAATATCTGAACCTAAAGATCCTGTCTGCAAAACTCAAGCACTCCAACCTGGATAGAAAGAATCATTTCACGGAGAGAAGAAAAAATCATTAGCATTAGTAACAATAAAATTAACAGCATTATCTTTGAGTATAAGATTACCATAATACTTATTATTATATGACAAAGTATCAGAATTCAAAAAGATATAGTTATTATAAGCACGAATATTTACTAGACTATTATTTGAAGATGAATTGATAAAAAATGCAATATTAGAATTATTATAAACTAGAAAATTTGAAAAAATAGAATTATTGTTACCAGGCAAAGAAACTCAATTATAATTATTAAAAACAATAAAATCATCAAAAACCGAATAATCTGAAGAAGAAATTTGTACTCCATACAAGCTACAATTATAAGCTACAAAATCATAAAGATAGCTAAAATGTAAAGACGAAACAGTAACACAAGAATCTGAATTATAAGAACGAATACCATATATCGTTAGATGATCTATCTGAGCAAGACCAATATTGCTAGTATTATCATGTAGATCAAGAAAACGAATAACTTGACCCGAGTAATAAGAATTCAAAATATTTAATCATTGAGATGAATGAGAGATTTCTATGTATTCCATACCAAGACCAGTAGAATTATTAACAACAATTCATTGTGAAGTAGAACCAGAAACAAAAATATTATCAAACCACAAACCATCAACATTGAGAACCTGAATTCAAAATTGATTTCAAACAAAATCTGAATGAGAAACACTAACAGAAGATGAATTTAAAGCAGCAAGAGCAGTTGCAGAAGAATTACTCATATCAATAGCATGGAAAGTGATATTCACGGAATTATCCAAGGATAATACATAAGTAGAAGGAAAACCTCCTCAATCAAAATTAATTCAATCAACAACAACATTATTAACACCATCCATCGACAAAATTACATCATTCAAAGAAGAATCCTGCACCAAAGTAACTCATCAGGTACTTACAAGAGCAGAACAACTATCTAGTATAATTCTAGTAAAGACAGTATATGTTCATTGATCTAAAATATAAATAGTTCAAGAATTAAATGGCCCAGCCAAACTAGAAATATGTTCAACAGTCATCAAGCTAGTATCGCAAAGAGCTCCGCTCCAGCGTTGACTATAAGCAGTAGAATCAGTACCAAGCTGCCCATCTCCAAAAAAAGCAGAAATAATATCTGAATCACTAGGGTTTCCCGCCCAAAAAGAATCATCAACATAGTCATCATTACTAGTCCAGCTTGCATAGGTCAGAACTGGAGAAACAATACTCTCTACAAGCATAAAGGTAAATCAAGCGATCAAAAAACAGACAATCCCTAATGAAAAAATTCTTACATTAAATTTCTGGATTTTTTTTTTCAATTGAAGTTTAGATTTTTGAGAGAAAAACATTTTTATTGAGTAGAAAAAATAAATAACATCACAAATACTATAAGCAGAAAACAAAAAATTGTCAAATTTTGGTTCTAAAAATACAAACAATCATTTTTTTGACAAAAAATGTACACACTTAAGAATAAATAAACAAAATTCTTGATCAAAATCTAGATTTTCCAAATCATTTCAATAAACAAAGAAAGTTTTTTTAGTTTTTAAAAGTTTTTCTCTAATGAAATATCAAAAAAGTATTATTATAATAAGTTTAATTCTGATAGTTTTTGATCAAATAAGCAAATATATAGCATACGATCTCAGTCGATGAACAAATTTTCCATTCATCACAAAAGCCTTCAATACTTGAGTTTCATTTTCGTTTCCCGTCCCCCAAGTTCTCATAATTTTGATATCACTCTGTGCAATCCTAGCAATGATTTTCTTTCTCAAAAAAAAGATAATTTCGCCAATCACATTCATACTAGTTTTTTCATGAACAATCGGCAATCTCATAGATAGAATCCGACTCTGATGAGTCAGAGATTTCATTCAAATAAGCACATTCCCTATTTTTAATCTCGCTGACTCTTTTCTCACTCTCTGAGCATTTTTTTTCTTTCTCGAAGAAATAGTAAAAAATAAGTGGACTACAAAGCCAAAAAATATATAACAAATCAAATAATAAAAATTCCGGTTTCCAAAAAGTTTCCGGTCCCGATAAGACCATCAATAGAGTCGATCGGGATTTATTCTGGTTTTATAAAAAAAATGTGACTATCAAAAGAGCAAATATCTGCAGAAATTCTAGCAGCTACTTCAGAAAATGAAGTTGACCAAATCCAAAATAAATATTTAGGAAAAGAATGACCAATTAGCAAAGAATTCAAAAACCTTTGAGCACTTTCTCCAGAAGAAAAAAAAGCAAAAGGACAGGAACTTTCAGAACGAAAAAATTTTATAGAGTGATTACTCACAGAGAAAAAAAATAAACTAAAAGCAGAAAAAATAAATGAACTTTTAAATAAAGAAATAATTGATTCATCAGTCGATGGAATCAAAACACCTGAAGGTCACTACACTCTACTCAACCAAGCCAGAAGAAAAATAGAAGAAATTTTTCAGTGAATGGGCTTCCATATAGAGTATGGTCACGACATGGTAAGTAAATTTGAAAATTTCTACTCAGTAAATATTCCAGCTACTCATCCTGCTACCGAAATGCACGATACTTTTTATCTACACCAACAAGCAAACGACTGAGAAAACTGGATTATGAGAACACACACTTCAGCCATGCAAAATGAACTCATAAAAAAACAATGAGTGCCTTGTAAGTTTATCGTTCCAGGAAAAGTATACAGATATGAAAATACTGATGCTTCTCACGACACAGTTTTCTGGCAAGTAGAATGAGTCGTCATAGACCGCGACATCAGTATTGCTCATTTCAAAGATCTTATGCCAAAAGTTTTATCAGCAATTTTCCAAGCTGACATCACAATTAGAATGAGACCAGCATTTTTCCCATTTGTAGAACCAGGATTTGAAATTGATGCTAGCTGCCCAATCTGCCAACAAAAAGGTTGTCCACTTTGTAAACAAACAGGTCGAATAGAAATTTTAGGAGCTGGAATGATCCATCCAAATGTTCTAGAACAAGCTGGAGTAGATTCTTCTATATATTCAGGTTACGCTTTTTGAATCTGACTCAATAGATTAGTAGCTATTACTTACTGAATCAAAGACATCAGACTTTTCACAAACGGAGATCTCAGATTCATAAAAAGTTTTTAGTTTCCATACAGAAAATTTCAAAGATTATTAATCTGAAAAAATATTTTTTCAGTATTTTAAATTGCAACCTTTTAAAAAATAAATAGATATAAGCTATTGGGGACCAATAGAACCAATCAAGAAAAATGTTAAAAAAAATCTTAGCGCTACTAGTTGCTAAAAAAGGAAAAGAAATGGATCTCGATTTAATAATGATCGATAGACAAACAGATCTAATGACAGTCAATGAGATCTATCCATCAGAAAAATCTGAATTTCAAAAAGAAGCAGAATTATGGACAAAAAAAGATCCAATTATTTGTTTTGAAAGATTTATGATGATTATCACAATCACCAATATTAATCTAGAAAAAAAAGAAATTCTAAGAGATCTAATAGAAAAAATCATCAAAGAAAAAGATGAAGGTTTTTTCGTCGGATACCACAAACAATGTGATATAATCTATTGTAAAATCTATGAACAGATAAAGCAAGCAAATCTAGAATCAAAAGAAAAAAACATTCTTTCAGAAGTGATTTCTTTGGTAAAAGAAAAAATTAAAAAAAATCAAGAAATCAAGAAAAATTTGGAAGAAATAAGTTTCCTCCTCTCCCAATAAAAAATTAGAGCAAGGTTTTTATAGCCTTGCTTTTTTATAATTTTTTTATGCTATTAAAACTCTACCTCTACTCGTTTTTTCTATTTTACCCAGCTTGAGAAGTAAACTCTCTATATCTTCTTCCACAGACAGCTCATTCATACCAAGCCTCAGAGCCAAAGTTTTCAGTGCTACTGGAGATTGACTTTGAGAAAGTATTTCAAGATATTTTCTATGAATCTGAGTCAATCAGCCATCATCAATTTTGAGCCACTCCAGAAAATTAGCCCAAGTAGCACGATCTAGCGTAAGAAAATCATGGTGTCACTGCTGAGAGATGATAAAATCTCTCACTTTCAAACAAAAATTATGAATTTCTCTAGGTACACTGTGAACCTTAAGAACAATTTCATCAAGCAATCCACGATCATATTCAATATGATAGAGCGAAAGATATCTTTCAAGCATAGAAATTTTTTCTTGGTTATTATAGTCCATAAAATGGAACTTATAAACGAATCTATTTTTAAGCGGCTCACTCAAATTCTCAAGTCTCGTCGTAGCTCAAACTAAACTAAAAGGCTGCAAAGGTACTCTGACATTCCCTCACTCTGGCATCACCATATCAATCACAAAATCTTCCATCGCAATATAAAGCACCTCTTCAATATTAGGTTTGAGTCTATGAATTTCATCGATAAAAAGTATATCTCCTGACTCCAAACTACTAAGCACAGAAATCAAATCAGAAGGCTTGTTCAGAGCATAACCTGTAATAATTTTAATACTAGCTGCAAGCTGCCCAGCTATAATCTGAGCCAAAGTAGTTTTTCAAAATCAACTCTGTCCTGCCAACAAAACATGTCACAAAGTTTTTTTTCTGGTAAGTGCACTTTTTATAGCAGATTCCAAAACAATTTTCACATCAGTTTGTCAAACAAAATCATCAAAAGAAACAGGTCTAGGAGAAAAAACAGCTCCATCATCTTGTTCCAAAGAAATTTTTTTTACTTGCATCATAGTTTTTTCGTGGTAAATCTAGTATTCTCGTCAAACAAATCTAATCGTCATTTAGCGAACAGTTTTTTCAAATAGATAATAAAAAGTTTCATCAATCTGATTTTTAGCAATCGTATAAAATAATCAAGTCACAGAAGTAAATCTCATTGTCCCCTCCAAAACAACATCATTACTCACCAAAAAACTCAAAGTTCCAATTTTTTGGTCATTAGCAATATCATACAGCTCTCCAAACCAAGCATAATTCTGATTATTTACATATTTTTCAATAGACTGCTTAATGACCTTCACTGTCTGTCAGAAAAAGTCAATATACATCAGTTCACTATCTTGCCCAGCCAACAAACTTGCATCAATAAAAATTTTAGCCTGTCTCAAGCCATCCACACCAGTAGAAACCGAACCAGAAACGAGAGAAATAAGTTGTCCTTCTATTTTTGAAGAGTTCAAATTGTTCAAGAGTTTACTCTTGGCATAGAGTCTATAAAGCAAAAGAGCCACTTCGTATCTTGTAATAGGTTGTTCAAAAGTTATCAGATCACTAGACGAGACGATACCCATTTTTTGAGCCTCCAGAAAATAATTTTTCCATCGAGGAGAAACAGTTTCATCAAGAGATTTTCACTGAAACATCCTCATCAGCATTGCAATAAAATCAGCTTTTGTTACGCTTTTAGTAGGAGAAAAAAGTCAGTTTTTTCATTTCAAAATCCCAACACTACAAACAGTCAAAATATGATTTCTAAGATTACTATTTGCCGTTTCTATATCTTTAAAAAAACATTCTTCTGGTACCTGAACAGAGCCAGTTTGTTGAAAACTTTTCAGGTAAAAATCTCATACAAATTTAGCAGATTCTTCTCTGGTCAGCACATCAAATGGTCTAAAACTAGCAGGTTCGCTAAACTGAGTAAATCATTCTTTCTTAAGCCAAAAAAGTGCTTCAGAAAATTCAGGTTCATCCAAAAATGCTATTCAGTTCAAAAGGGTAGAAAATGAGTTATTTTGAGAAATATAAGTTCAAACACTTTGTAAATCAGATCCTTGAGAATCAGCCTGTTGCATAGAATTTATCTGCTGAATAGCTTCATCAGCATTCTTTTTCAAACCTTGATTTTCAATAATACTCTTAAATCTATAAACAAAAAGAGCCATTTCATATCTAGTCATCAGTTTATCATAAGTAAACAGACTAGTTTCTTTAGTAAGACCTATGCGTTGTGCTTTCTGGAAATAAAGTTGCCATCGTGGCATACCAGTTTCTGAAGAAAGTTTTCCTTCAAACATTCTCACTAAAACAGCAGTAACTTGAGCTTTTGTTAAGGTTTGCAAAGGGAAAAATTTATTCTCTGCTCCACGAAACACACCAATCTTACAAACAAAATAAATATGTTCTACAAGAGATTGATCTGATCCAGCCAAATCAGAAAATTCACAAAGATTATTTTCTCCAGAACCAATCTTTAAAGCTTTAAAAAGCTGACCTATCATTTTAGCAGACTGCTCTCTCGTGAGCAATTCAAAAGGTCTATAGTCTTCGACATTTGTATACTGAGTAAGTCAGTTGCGGTGCATCCAGCTAATAGCACTTACAAACTCTTCATCTTCAAGAAAACTTTTTGATTCTCAGATCGGAGCCCCAGTAACCAAAGTATCAACACCAGAACTAGAAATTTGAGGAGCGACAAAACTTCAGCTTGCTACCACGACAGGCGAGTTTATCACTCCAGTAGTCACAGCTCCAGAAATCTGTAAACCAGTAATAATCTGATTACTTACACCAGAAAAAACTTGCCCGCTGCTGGCACTTCCGCTCGAGCTAACAAGCGAAGAAATTGGATTAATTTGATATCAACTCAACATCACTCCCGACACAGAATTTGTCTGACTAGATTGAGAACCTCCAGTTACAACACTTCCAGATCATCAAGGAAGTATTTGGTAATTTACTACTGTCACCTCCTGAGCCAGTACGCTTCCAGTAATTAAAATCAAAAAAAGGAAAAAAGAAGAAAAATAGTGTGAAACCTTTCATATCGGATGGGAAGTTTTTTGACGACTCATTCAAAGAAAAAAGAAAAATAAACATTCAAAGCAAAGAGTAACAAAAAAATACGAGCAATCAACAGGTAAATAGAAAAAAACATTGACTTCCAAAGCCAATAGGATACAAAAAAATAAGCCTGAACTTGACAAACAAAAAGAAAAAAGTATTCTCAAGAGAAATCAGTAAACGAATAATTTTGCCAAATAATTTTTTCCTCACAATGAAAGAAGAAAAACTTTCAAAACTGCTCAATATTGTCATAGAAAACTATATTTTCAAAGGAGATCCTATTGGATCAAAGTTTTTGCATTCACTCGAAGAGATGGACTACGCTCCTTCTACTCTCAGAAAATATCTCAACAATCTAGAAAAATCTGGTCTCGTTTACCAACCTTACAATAGTTCTGGAAGAATACCAACCATCCAATGAATCGCTCACTACATAGACGAGATCATGGAACAAAAAGCCACCAAAGATGAACTCAATGAAATAGAATTCGATCTCGACTATAGTAGAAATGGACTTAGATTCATCGTAGAAACTCTCTGAAATTTAGTCGATTGAGTAGTAACAGGGTTCTTGAGAAACGATGAATATTTTTTCCTAGGTCTCAACAATATCCTAAAAAATTCGACAACTGAAGAATACGAAATGACCAAGCATCTCATCGAATTCATAGAACAAAAAAAAATAATTCAGATCCTTGATGAGAAAATAGTTAAAACTCAAAAAATCTACTACACATTCATAGAAGATGATCAAAAAGTACTTTCCTGTCTCTACACCAAAATCACAGTCAATAACTACGAAGCTATTATCTCCATCATCTGACCTCTCAGAGTAAATTACAAAAAAAATCTAGCAATTTTACAAAAATTTCTCTCTGGCTATCACTAAAAAATATTTTTAACTTCCAAATGAAACCACATGTCTCTGAACGAACAAAATATAGAGAAAAAAATTACATCTCCCAAGCAAACCAAAGAAACAATCAAGCAAAAAGAAATTCCTATTCATACCACTGAAGAGATCAAGAAAACACAAAATGAATTCATAGCAGATTACACAAACTCTGAAAGAGAAAAGAATCAGGAAATTAAAAATAGTAGCCAAGAAAGTAAAGCAGAATTAAAAAATTTAAAAAATGAAATAGAACTACAACAACAAAATGAAATTACCGAAAAGCTAAAAAAGCAACAAGAAAAAGAAAAAATCGACCAAACACCTAAAATAGTAACCTATAAAGCTCCTACTACTCCGTCAGAAATTTCTCAAGCTGCTATTCAGGGGAGAATCATAGCAGAAACCAAAATAATTTCTGAAATAGATGAAGCAAAAAAATCAAATACATTCATTGGAAATATAATTAGTCGACTAGACCAACAAGATCAATAAAATTTATCTTCAAAACAGAACTATAAATGGCAGACATCATTCAAAGTGCGTGAGGAATCGTCTATTACATATCATCAGATAATGAACC
This sequence comes from uncultured bacterium, assembly GCA_937872535.1. Taxonomy (GTDB): domain Bacteria; phylum Patescibacteriota; class Gracilibacteria; order Absconditabacterales; family Absconditicoccaceae; genus CALMTC01. The sequence continues at coordinate 81,530 of CALMTC010000016.1, read as the reverse complement.
GAGATACCTTTTGATAAAAAGATACGCACTTTCCAAAAAAATCGAACGAGTAGCTCCAAAAGGTAAAATTCAAGCTGGAGAAGAAAGTCAAGTAGCTGCGCTCAGAGAAGTTTCAGAAGAAACAGGAATACCTATAAATCAAATGTTTATCAAACAAAAAATTGGGAAAACAGAGCTTAGAAACCCAACAAATCAGAAAGGAATGGTAAATAAAGATGTTACTTATTTTTTAATAGAATACACAGGCTCACCGACAACAGTTAAAATCCAAGACGCTGAAGGCTATCTTTGAATGTACAAACGAGCAACTATCACTGAAGTTCTTAGTCTTCTTTACTATCAAGACATGAGAGAACTCATAAGAGAAAGCTACAATATCATCAAAAATATGAAGACAAAAGACACTGTAAAAGAAAATTTCATAAAATCTTTATAAAAAATTTAATTCTGGTTTCCTCCAAAAGAGGACCAGTTTTTTCTTTTGTTTTCGTTTGAACTCAAAAAGTAAAAAGCTATACTAATAGAGTTTAGTCAATAAACTGAGTCTATGATCTCATCACAACAAATCGAAAAACTAGAAAAATTGTGTGCTATCAAACTCACCAATGAAGAAAAAATCTGATTTATGGAAAAACTTGAGAAGGTTATAGAAATGATCTCCACCCTTCAATCCGTAGAGCTTCCAGCTCTCAAAAACGAGTGAAAAACATCAGCAGAATGTATCTTCCCAGAGATTGAAAAGCGATGAGAATCTGAGCTTTTACTAAACAATGTAAAGCACCAAATAATTCATAACTCAATCGTAATAAAATCATCTCTGACAGACAGTAACTAAAAAAACACTTTTACATTTTTTTATTGAACGACAATGGCAGGTGCATTGAAACCCTTAAACATGGTAAGAAATGTTGGTATTATCGCTCACATCGATGCAGGTAAGACAACAACTACAGAAAGAATTTTATACTACACAGGAAGAAACCACAAAATCTGAGAAGTTCACGATGGTGAAGCGACAATGGATTGGATGGAACAGGAACAAGAAAGAGGTATTACTATTACTTCTGCAGCCACTACTTGTTCTTGGAGAGATCATCACATCAATATCATTGATACTCCAGGTCACGTAGACTTCACAATCGAAGTAGAAAGATCTCTAAGAGTTCTTGATTGAGCAGTAACAGTTTTCAGTTCATCAGATGGAGTACAACCTCAGACAGAAACAGTTTGGAGACAAGCTGATAAATATGTAGTACCAAGAATGTGTTTTATCAACAAAATTGATAAAGTTGGTGCTGATTTCAAAATGTGTGTTGAAACTATAAAATCAAGACTTTCAAATAAAGGTTGCCCTATCCAAATGCCTTTCTGAGAAGCTTCAGAATTCAAAGGTATAGTAAATCTCATTAATATGAAATACTACACATTTGAAGGAGAAAATGGAGAAAAACAAGTAGAACACGAGATTCCTGAAGAAATGAAAGAAATTTCTGCTTCTATGAGAGAAACTCTTCTCGACACTGTTTCTGTATTTGACGATGAACTTGCAGAAAAATTTCTTGGTGGTGAAGAAATACCTCTTGAATTATTAAAAAAAGCAGTCAGACAAGGTACAATTACAAATCAATTCTATCCTATTCTTGTAGGTAGTGCTTTGAGAAATGCTTGAGTACAACTTATGCTTGATGCAGCAGTAGATTTTTTACCTTCTCCTATTGATATTGGAGCAGTACAAGGAGTTGATGTTGATGATTCAGAAAAAAAACTTGAAAGAGCAGCTTCAGATTCAGAACCAGTTTCAGCCCTTGCATTTAAAATTATGACAGATCCATATGTTTGAGTTTTAACATTCGTAAGAGTATATTCTGGAATCATCAAATCTGGAGATCAGCTTTTGAACCCAATTTCAGGAGAAAAAGAAAGAGTAGGTAGATTACTTTTGATGCACGCCAACAAAAGAGAAGAAATCAGCGAAATTCATGCAGGTCACATTTGTGCTTTCTTGGGTCTCAAAGATACAAGAACAGGAAATACTCTTTGTGATATGAAAAATCCAATTATTTTGGAAAGAATGGAATTCCCAGAACCTGTTATCTCAATTGCAGTAGAACCAGTTTCAAAAAAAGATCAAGAAAAAATGGCTCTTTGACTTGGTAAATTAGCTTATGAAGATCCATCTTTCAAATTCTACACTGATGAAGAAACAGGTCAAACAATTATTGCTGGTATGGGAGAACTACACCTTGAAATTATCGTAGACAGACTAAAAAGAGAACATAAAGTAGAAGTAACTACAGGTAAACCTCAAGTTTCATACAGAGAAACTATTACTAAAGATGCAAAAGGAGAAGGAAAGTTCGTGAGACAGTCTGGAGGTAGAGGTCAATATGGACACGTTCTTATGAAACTCGAAATACTCAACAACGAAGAAGGAAAAACATATGAATTTAAAGATGAAGTCGTAGGAGGTATCATTCCAAAAGAATTCATACCAGCAATTGATAAAGGATCTCAAGAAATTGTTAAACAGTGAGTTTTAGCAGGATATCCTATTATTAATGTAAGAGTAGCTCCTTATGACGGATCTTACCATGATGTTGATTCATCAGAAGTAGCTTTCAAAGTAGCAACTTACAGAGCCTTCAAAGATGCTTTCATGAAAGCTAGCCCAATTCTTCTCGAGCCTATCATGGATGTTGAAGTGGTAACTCCAGAAGATTATATGGGAGATGTAATGGGAGATCTTAGTTCAAGACGCGGAATGATCTCAGGTCAAGAACAAAGAGGAAAAGCTATGATTATCTTAGCTAAAGTTCCACTCTCTGAAATGTTTGGTTACTCAACTACAGTAAGATCTCTTACGCAAGGAAGAGCAAGTTACACAATGCAATTCGCATCTTACGAAAAAGTACCTGAAAGTGTTGCACAAAAAATCATCGAAGAAAGAAAAGGAAAAGTAAAAGGACTTGACGATGAATAATTATCTCAATAACTAAATTTCTTAACTCCATATCAAAAAACAATCAAAAATTTTATTCTGGTTTTCTGAAAAGAAAGCCAGATTTTTTTATATGCTCGATCACAAAAAGAAAAAGTCATCAGTATAAAAATTATGAAACCACATATTTACCAAATTCCACTGATCTAATCAATCCAGCCATTTCAAGACGAATCAAAGCTTCATAGCAATCAATCTGAGAAAATCAAGCATCTGCCAATTCTTGAATACCTCAGCCTCATGATTGCAAAAGATAATCTAAAATTTTTTTATCAAATGGTTCTAGTTCCTGAAAAGAAAGTCATTTTACATCTCAGGATTTTATATTCTTAGTAAAAAAAGTATCAAGAAAACTAAATCAACTGTCAACAAGTGTAGCATTTTTTTGGCTAACAAGACGATGTACTCCTCTACTCGTTTGTGAAAAAAAATCTCAAGGAGTTACATAAATAGGTTTATTCATGACTATAGCAAAATCAGCAGTAATCAGACTACCAGATTTTTCCTTAGCTTCTGGTATAAAAAGACAGTCTGCTAAGCCGGCAATTATCCTATTTCTCTGAGGGAAACTATAAGAAGTCGGAGCCTGAAAAAGTTTAAATTCAGATAAAACAGCACCCCCAGCCTCCAACACTTCCTCAAAAAAATCTCTATAGAAAGGGTCTTGCATATACCAAGCCAATCATCACCCCAAAACCACCAAAGTAGGTAATCACTTGGCAATAGCTAATTTGTGAGCCAAAATATCAACTCCTTCAGCTCCACCAGAAACAATCACTAAATCAAAATCTTGAACCTTATCAAAAAAAGTCTCCACAATTTTTCTCCCATACAAAGTCATCAATCTGGGCCCTACCACACCCAAAAACGATTTCTGCAAGAGATTTTTTTCTCCCATCATATAAACTACAGATGGCGGATTTTTAATAAACCCAAACTTATAGTGGTACGAATTTTCTCACTTCACAAAACAGTTAATATTATAGTCAAGAATAAAATTATCAACCAAGTTACAATTTCACTTAGGAACAAAATCATCAGCAAAAAGTTGGGAAGAAGTAACATGTTCAAGAGCAGAATACCAAGAAGCCTTACCAAAAAGTGCCATAGAATAAGAAATAACAAATAAAACGATGCAATATAGAAAAATAAGCTCTAAAAAGCAAAGAAAATAACAAGAATTTTTCAAAAAACAATAAAATAAAGCATATAAATGCCAATAATATTAAGAATCACATTGTCATTAAAAAAACACAAGAAATTTGACAAAAATAATAAATATGTATAAAATATAGACATTTAGAAATAAAAATCTAAAAATGAGAACAAAAAAAATTAAATATTATTCAAAAAAAATACGAAGTATGGCAAAATATACTTTAGCTTCAATGATAATGGGAAGCTTATTGACTGATGCATCTATTACAAAATTTCCAGAGGTAGGAGCATACCAGCAATTTATCTATCCAATCAAAAAAGTTTCCAAACTTGAATGTAGAACTCAATATCGAGATACATTGACAGAAAACTGTAAACAAGACTTACCAATTGTACGCGATGCATATTTCTCAAACTATGAAAACAAAAAGTGATATAAAGAAATTATAACCACGCTTCGAGGAGCAACATATACCAACCAGCGAGACAACGGAAGTGGAGCTCACCCAGGTATAGATATCGCCACAGCAAGAGGAACGCCAGTTTATTCTATTGCAGATGGGGAAGTATATTCAGTATGACGAAATAGTGCTTATGGAAATGTTATTAAAATCAAGCATTGATATAAAAATGAGGTTATCTATTCTATCTATGCTCATCTCGATGAAATTTTAGTAACAGAATGACAAAAAATAACACAATGATCTCTCATTTGAAAAGTAGGAAATACAGGAAGAGTTTTTTGACAACTAGGAGGTTATCATCTCAACTTTGAAATCCAAAGAGACAATAAATGAAGACCTGCATATTTCTTTAAAGACTGTAAAGATTTAGAAAAAGGCGAAGTTTACATAATCAATAACGGACTTTGTAGAGCAGAACTTGCAAAAAATAGCTATGATCCAATCAGACTAATAGAAAATAATTTTTCTGAAAAATCACTCGTAATAAACGAAACACTTGTGGTTTCATCTGATAAAAATCTAATCCCAGAAACAGTACTACCCACTATAAATGACGAAGAAAAAAATACTGAACAAACAACAGCAGAATGGCAAGAAATACAATTCAATGCATCAAACATAGCTTTAAAAGATCTATTAAGTCAGAATAAACTCTTTATATTAAAGCCAAAATCAAACAAAATAAAAGTATGAGAAAAAGCAGAAATAATAATTAAAATTGAAAACAAAAATTTACAAGAATCATCAACAAAAATTCTGCCTAAACCTATAACAATCTTAAGTTCAAACAATAGTATAAAACCAGATATAGCTTCTATCCAAATACTACCAAACGGCATACAAAAAATTTCTCTTTCTGCTCAAAACAAAGGAAAATCAGTAATCATAATAACACTCGAAAATCAAAAAATATTTTCAACAGAAATCACTATAGAATAAAAAAAAAGACGCTTAGGCGTCTTTTTTAAAGCAAAGAAAACTTTTTAAAGAGTTTTTGAGTCCTTATACAAAGTATACATATAATACAAAATTCCAGAAATAAAAAGAACATACATTATATTCAAAAACGGACCAACTTGTACTTTTTTCACAGTATCAATTTGTAAAAGATTCCCATCACTACAAACAGCCTGAACAGAATAATATGCATATTCATAATTTTTAGTAGTAGGATCAAAAGGATATTCAAATCTAAGATCAGAAGTCTCTCCTACTTTTTGCATTTCATCAATACCATCTGTCAAGGAATCAGATCTATAAATAATATATTTATCAGCATTTTCAACCTCATCCCAAACCAAAAAATAAGTATCATCAATTTTCTCTGTCCAAAATTGAATTCACTGGATAGTACAAAGCGGTGCAGAAGGCTTAATAGGTTCAATAACAATAAGATCAGATGGAACTCCAACTACCGCTCAAGTCATGCTCAATGGTTGAATCTGAGCATAATAAGCAGTGTCTGATTCAATATTAGTCAATAAAGCAAAATTTCAAGTCACTATAAAATTTTTATCAAGATTCGTTTTATCCGTTCCATAAGAAAAACGATAACCAGAAAGAGAAACATTTCAACTAGAAGTCCAAGACAATGAGACCTTAGATTTATCCATCTGATCAACGACAATCTTTACTTCATAGATCATAGTCTGAATAGTCAAAGGCTGCAAAACTTGGATACTAGCGACAGAATCATAATTTTTTTTAACACCATTGGACATCAATGAAACACCAAGAGAAGCTACACCAGGTGTTGAAAATTCAATATTTTTACCAAACTGTCATTCTGCAATCTTATCAAGTGGAAAAGTAGTTCCATTAGAAAGAAAAAGTTCAGCTGAAGAAACAGAACTATCAACATTGACAGTAATCATAGTCTTCTGTCAACCAGTCACAACAGCTGGATCCAAGATAACACTCTTAAAAAATTGATCAGTTAACGGTTGATAAGAAAATTGTGTCTGAGCAGATTGTCAAATTATTTTACCATTGATATCAGCCAATTTCACCTGTAAATTATTTACTCAGCTAGCGAAACCATCGACATAAATACTAAATGAACCATCAACACTAGTATAGGCATCTTTTGTCTTTTGCCCATTTACAAAAATTTGCAAAGGACTATTGGGGAAAGGTGAAGAACCAATAATATTTACACTGCTATTTTTTTCAGTTCATCATCAAAGTGGCGAAGTAATCTGAACATTTTGAGGAATAGTCTCTGTACCACCTCCGACAATTACTGTAGCCTCACCAACTATTTTATCATTAATTACATCTTCAATACGAATCTTATAAGTTCCAACTTTCTTGATAACCAGCCCCTTTGAAAAAGTCTTCGCTCACTGATCTTGAGGTAAAAAACTATAAACTCCATCATTTGGTAAAACATAATCATCAGGATCAGTTAATTCCAAGATCTCAATAAAAACATCTCATTCATAAGAAGAAACCACCTTACCATCAGACCCAACAGCCTGAATAGTCATATCAACAGCTTCAGAAGTAGCAAAAGAACTAGGTTTTACTTCTATCAAAAAATTTGAGGGATCAGCAGCAAACACACCACCAATCACCAAAAAGCTAAAGATAAATGCTATACTTTTTTTCAAAAATTTCATACCTGGTCAAAACAATATAAAAATTATTTTCTATGAACAGACAAAGATTCAAATCATTCCTGAGTAAAGACAGCTGAAACATTGCTCACTACCAATCCTTCCTGATCACCAGAATATCAAATTTTCATAATCAAACTATCTGCCTTCAAAGTACCCAGACTTGTAAAAACAAAAGATACCATATTTTCATTGAAAGAAGAAGAACTATAAGCAAAAGAAGTCTGTACAGTAGAATTTTTGAGAGCTGATCTTTCTGGATCATACATCACATAAAGAGACAAACTATCAAGAACAGGAAAGTCTCTCTGAGTATAAATACTCAAAAATCAATCAGCCAACTCGTAGCGAATATCTCCAGCTAAAATTTCTTGTGATGGAAGTTCTTCAGGTCTTTGTAAAATATCTGCACGAAAAAGAACGGCATTATTTATCACAAAAACAATCACAACCATAAACACAAGAGATAATCAAAAAGCCATCAAATTCTCTTTCCACTTCCACATTGGGATACATCCAAGAAAATATAAAGAATTACTGGAAGTATAGTAACTAGAAAGCTATTAGCAACGCTTTTCTAAGTGTTTTAGTTGTTTAGATATTTACTTTTATTCAAATTGTGATCTTCATAAGTTTTACCAAAATAAATCTGTCACTTACTATCATGAAGATAATAAAAATAATCAGACGATTCAAAGTTCATTAAAGCAGAAAAAGTTTGTTCAGAAACGCTAGAAATTGGAGTTGGAGGTAGCCCAGATTGTTGCCTTGTATTATAAGGATTTTTTTCATCATAAATTCACTCAGCAATAAACGCCGGAGTACAAACCTCATAAGGTTTTTGAAGTCCATAACAAAGTGTAATATCAGCATCAAGTCTCATATTTTGTTTCAATCTATTCAAGAAAACACTAGCAATAACAGGCTTATTTGTTTTATTTCTTTCTTCCTTTTCTATCACAGAAGCAAGAGTCAGAAGCTGATAAAAATCTAAATCAACAGTATACCCTCTCTCTTGAAGATAACGAGAAAAGTAATTAATTTGCGAAGAAAAAGGTTGCCAAATCTTAGTATCAAAAGAGCTAAGCTGTAAATAAACAAGCTGATCAACAAAATCTTGAGAAACATCAATATTATAAGTATCTGGATACAAAAATCACTCTAACGAAGAAAGTTTTTTTTCTGCACTTGCTAATGCTAAAAACTCAAAACGATCACTATATTTTTGGATAATTTTTTCATCAGTTACAAACTTCAAATACTCATCAGTATCAGCAAATTTCTTATCTGACAAACTTTTTTGCACATCATAAATTGACCATCATTCTAAAACAGTAAAACGCTGATACGATTTTTGAGGTCACTGATTGATCGCATTAAAAAATGCAACCTTAGAATATAAACCAGAAAACTGATATAGTCAAGGCTGTAATGATTTCATAGTCACTCATGAAACTTTTTGATACGCTTTTACAAAAATTTGATCAAACCAAGGAAGTTCTTGATAAAAACGACTCATAGTATCTCATTTTTTGACCACAACTTCCTTCATAAGAAAAACTGGTTTCATAGCAGAAAAAATAAGTAACCCTACTACAAGAACAAAAAATAAAACTCGCTTCAGTACTCCTCTCTTTTTCTTCTGAGCTCTCATCATCTTTCTAAAAAATAAGTAAAAAAAACACCGAGGTTATATATAAAAAAACCATCGATGCAAATTTAAAATAATGCTCAAAAAAGAGGTAAAAATCGACAATATTAAGAAATTTTTATAGGAGAATCATAATAGTTCACTTTAATAATTCTATCTCTCCAAAAATAATCTTTTATCAAAAATGGTTTTACTTGACGGTGTTGAACATAAGGATCAATACCATACCACTGTCCATCCCTCTGATTACGAAAAGCAATAAATCTATGACCATATTCACTAAATTTCATTTTTGGTGGTTCTACCAAGACATCAGCAAAATTTCAGCTATCCTGAGAAAAATCTTTTGCAGTTCAGAGAAAACCTTTATCCAAGATAGGATTTGAAAAACTATCTCTAGCATTCCCTGATGGTAAATCTACACCAAAAATACTTTTTGCATCGAGTCTAGCCGTCCTAGAACACATAGTACAACCATTTTGATATAAAATTCCAGATGATTCAATTGCCTCAAAATCCTTGAAATTTTCTTTATCATCTGAAGAATTTTTTTTCTCTGCAGAAACAATCTTTTTCTCTGCAAGAGATTCTTCTTTTTTTTCTACTACCTTTTCAGTATTTTTATCAACAATTTCAGTATTTTTCTTCTCCCTAGAAAACTGTTTTTTCAATTTTTCTTTCCACGAAAGTTTCTCTTCTGGTTTCGAATCAGAAAAACTATCTGCCAAAAAAGCTGCACCAACTATACCAGCCATCTTCACAACATCATCTTTATGAGCTTCCAAAGCCTGAGTAGTTTCTTGAGAAACATCTTTCTCCAGAACGGCATTGCTAGTTTTTCTTTCTTGAGAATCTAGTGAATAAAATGTCATAGTTTTTGAGCAGAAAATAAATTTTTTATGAAGTTTTTTCTTGTAATTTTTGATAATCAACCTTTCCAGCGTAAGAAACAGCAGAAAGATCGACAAGTTGATCATTTCAAGCCACTTTTACTTTACCATCTTTTGGTTTTTCAACAAGAAGATAAATAAATTTTTTACCATCTTTTTCAGTAATAATCCAATCTCACACAGTTAATTCATTAGTAGAAATTGAGTTAGTAAGATCCTTAAAGGAGATTTCATTATTTGGAACGAAGTTTTTTTGTAAAAAACCAAGTGATTTCTCTATATCCATAAGCATACCAGATCAAACCAAACCAGAAATATCTGAACTTTTGTCTTGTTTTTTAGAATAATCCATCACAGAATGAGAAAGTTTTTCAGCTTTCAATTCATCACTCATTGCAATAAATGGATTCTTTGAAACTGTTTCCACTGATGTTCAAGTAGCTTGTTCAGAAGTTTTTGAAAGCATACCATCAGGCAATGGAATATCATACTTCTGAGCAAATTTCACACAAGCATCAAGATTAGTAAGAGTTGGTAATTGACCCTTTATCGTTTCAATACTATCAAGAAGTTTAATACTCTCAGAGCTCGTATATTTTTTTCTCAGAAAAGCTAATCACACTTTACTCATAGCCCCATCATCAAGTAGTTCAGAAATAACACTTTCAATAGGATTGATACCAAAAAAATCAAGAACTTCAAACATAGTAGAATTTGATTCTCAAACAACTTCTTTAATCTGCATAGCTTCATAAACCATGAGTTTAAGAATCTTTCAAGCCACGTAATCCACCATTGTTTCAAATTTTTCCTTATCATCCTTAGAGTCATCAATATTTTTTTTCAAAGCGTCTAGTTCCTGTTTACTAGTAAGAACAACTTTTTCAGCCTCTTTTTTTTCAGATCCTGAGTTATTTTCCACAGAAGCAGTATTTTTTTCGTCCATCAGTTCAGCAATAAGAGAATTAAAATTGAATAAGATTTTTACTATTTTTTCAATCATCAGTAGTTAATAGCTTAGAACCATCCCAGCAATACAGCATTTCACCAGCTCCAACAAATCAGACTCTACCAGCTAAACACACCAAATCTATGGGCAATTCAATATATTTTCAATAAGAATGGTGAACAATATAATCTTTGATCTGCTGGATATAAGTCTGAGGATGTTCCCTATAACGCAATTCTTCATGAAAAATATTTTTTATCTGCTTTCAAACTTCAATATTAAGCTGAATCTCAGCGCTATGAGAACTTATAAAGTCACTTTTTTCAGCCTGTCAAACTATTTCATCCAGCAAACCACGGACCTGATCTAAGTCATTGAGTCACTGGTCACTACAAATTTTCTCATCGAGTCAAAAATCGTCGTTTACCCACCAATAGCCATCAGCATAATAAATTCAGTGATAAAGAGCATTTCTTTCAGAGAAAAACTCATGAAGTGATTTCAAATCTGGCTCACCAGAGTACGAATAAATCTCCTTAGCTACTCTCAATAAAATAGTATGTCAAACACTTTCAGAAACTCCATACTCATTCAAAAGTTTTTTTTCTGATTTTTTTTGAAAGTATTTCATCTGATCTTGTAAATTTTCTGCTTCTAGCGGACTTTTTTTCATATCCCATTTCTCCAAAAAATATTCTATTTGTGAATAATCAATAAGTTCGGCACTTTCCTGCAAATGAACAAGAGAAAGAGATTGCTCAAAAGTTTTTTCAGTCTGACACCATTTCAGATACTCATTCAAGAAATCAAGATTTTTTCTCATCAACTGATACTGAGGATGGGTATCTTTATTTTGTTCAAGAAGTTCTTCATAATTTTTCAATCACATAATCATGGCAACAAACTCACGAGGATAAGTATGACGTTTCTTTTCAAGAGATTCAAAAGCTTCCTTATCAGTCTCATGAAGTTTTTTGCGAAGAGCATCACGATAAGAAAATTTGCCATCAAGTTCATAACCACTAGCAATCCCCAATGCAAAATCACGAGACTGTTCTAACAACATATCTAGCTGAGAAAGCCCAGTATTTTTTTCAATAGCTTGTTTATCGATCAGATTTTTACCCTTATAACGATCAAAAAATTTCATTCTTCTTTCAACCTGTTCAGCACGCTTATTTTTTGCTGAGCTAATAGATTGTGCCAATTCTTTATCATTCTCTTTTGTAAATTTATTAAGATCAAGAGCAGAAAAAGGATTTTTTTGAGTTTCTTCAATAAAAATCAAAGCTCTGAGAGCATCAGAAACTGTCTGATAAGTATGTTTTTGTTCAAGTTCTGTCTTACCAGAAATTTTATCAATTCATCATTTCAGAAAAGCTCCCCAACTAGGATCAATAGAGGCATCATAAGCATTCAAAGCCACAATATTTTGTTTGGTTTGTGCTACTGATTGATGAGAAAAATCTTGAAAATTTTTATAATGTTCATGGAGTTGATCGTAATAAAGATCACCAACCTCTTTCAATCAAAGAGCTAAACCAGCAGCTCAACCTGCTATCCAGCCAGCTGGACCAGTCAAAAGCAATGCTCCCAAACCAGCAGTTGCACCAGTTGATTGAACCGTAAGATCGAAAATAGTCTGAGAACTCATAACTTCTGATCTTTCTTTATTATACTCAGCCATCAGTTGAGTTTTTTCCAAGTTATCTTTAAAGTCCAATCCTGCAAAAATAAAATCAGCTCAAACTCAAACTTTCATAAGCACTCTACCAAGCATCTTAGCAGATGGATGTTTCAAAACAGTTTGAAGTTTAGAAAGATTTTCAGACTCAGCAGCATAAAAAACCCAATCCATAACTTTTTGAGTTGATCAACTTTTCGAAATTTTCTCAAGCACAAAAGAATCAATACGACTAGCATTTACTCCATTTTGAGCCAAGATTTTTTCTACCTCAGAAACATTTTTTGCTTTCGCTAACAGCTGAGCTATTTTTTTATCAGTTTGAAGCAGAGTAGAAATTTTTTTCATTTCGACAATATCAATATTTTTGAGTTTAGAAAGATCACCAAATACTTTAAAGTTTTTTGAAGCTTGAAGAGTTTGAGAATTGAGAACATCAGGAGAAATCTGAGAAAGACCCTGATATGATTTTTGAATTGAGCCCTTTAGTGTTTGAGGCATTTTTGGACTATTCAAAAGTTGAGAAAAATGAAATTTAGCCTTATCTATACCTTTCCAAAAAACATTCAGGATTTTTTCCGACTTAGTCAATCACAAATCCAAAGAATCCAAAGCTTTAATACCATTATTTTTCCAGATATTTTTTACATTTTTCCAATCTTTCATTGTATTACGGAAAAAAGCCGTGCCATTTTTTTGGTTTATTTTGCCAGCTTTATACATCTCATCTATAAACAGTTGAAAATCATCAAAATTATCAATCTGGTCTGCATAAGAAGCGATCAAGCGACCAAATTCTTCAGGTTTTATAATTCAATTCTCAACAAAATATTCCACATATTTACTATCAATTCAATCTCAAATATTTTTTAACTGGATACCGTCTGAAATATCTAACAAAACTCATTTAAAAAACTTCTGAGAAACTTCATCTGCCGAGTCCATTTTTTGAATCAAAGCATAAAGTTCTTCCAAGTTTTCATTTTTAATTCTAAAAAGAACTTTAGATTTATCAGCTTTCAACCAGTCTCTTGGACTCATCCAATTGTAATTAACATAACCACTCTCAGCAAAAATTTTCTGCATTATATTTTTATTATTGCCACATTTTTCAAAAAGATACTCCAGTTTTTTGTAATCTACTCCACTAGAAGCAGAAGATGGAAACAAAGCTTCAAGCAATTCAAGCTTAGTAGCCACTTTCCCATTAGCTCAGCTCGAAAAAGATAGCCCATTTCTCTGAGCTATAGCCAAAGCTCTATCAAGATCAATCTCTCCATGTGCCACAGCATAGCTCAATCTCGTACCATCTTTGTATAGTTCAGCAGCAAAACGAGCTGGAAGAAGACGAGCTCAAAGAGTAAAAGCAGTATTTCAAGTAAGCATCAAAGCAGGTTTCAAAATTACATTACCAGTCCATAAAGCAGCTTTAGTAGGATATCATTTCAAGACAGTTCCTGCAGTCAAAACATCAAGCGTCAATGCCCCACCAGCCAAAGTCATTCACCCTTTAACTCGTTTCCCATCAATCACCATTTGAATTCAATTAAACAAATCAGTCCCCGATCTCAAAACACCAAATCCCCATCTCACAATATAATTTCAATTATCCTGCTTTATATCAACAATCTGATTTGCCCCAACTTTTATCTCTTTTTCCAGCATAAAATAATCATCTACAAGCTCTTGAAGTTTTTTGAGATCTTCAGAAGTAGCACTATTATTTTGTATTTTAGCTAAAATTTCTTGTGAACCATCAATATATTTTCTCACGGATCACTCATAATTCATCGCTTTAAGAATTTGTTCCATAGAAGCATCTTCAGTATTAATAAACTGTCAGACTCCCGAAAGAACAGTACTATAAAAGCTTCTAGCTCCAACATCTTTTATGTGATGATGAAATTTTTCTACCATATCTTTAGAAAGTTTTTTATCAGCATCTTCAAGTTTTCATTGTGATATTTTTTCAGAAAGTTTATCAATAAGGTTCTCTTCTCCATCATCTTTGAGAATATTTTTTTTATTTTCATCAACTTCTTGAACAATTTCCTTAGTAAGTTCATCAAGTTCCCCATCAAGTAAGTGATATTTTTCGAGTGTTACTATCACACCATCCAAATTCCCAGTCTCTCAAGACAAAAGTTTTTTATTCAAAAATAATTCTTCAATTTGTTTTTGGATATTATCAGAATAAAATTTTTCATCCTGTAAAGATTGAAGTATTTTCTCTTTTTGAGCTTCAGAAGATAAACGAGTAAATTCAGTATCATTTTTCTTCAGATACTCTTGAGCCAATATATAACTCAAAGTTTTTTTTCTGGTTTGTAAATAGCCCATCACCTTGAGAGATTTTCTAAAAACCATACGAATAATTTCTTCGGCATTTTGTTTCCCTTTAAGATTATCAATAAGGCTTTCCAAAGATTGAGCACTTTTAATAAATCACCAAGACATTGAATCAACTCATTCAGCTAAAGGCATCAAGAGTTTTTTCAATCACTCAAATCACATTTTTTTCAGAGAATCAAAAAATAAGCTGCTATTGCTACCAACTATTTCATAAAAAAATGCATTTTCAGAGAGCATATCTCCGACAGTAGCATATCTAGAATTGAGCATATAAGGAACTGTTCAAATCGAATCTTTTTCATAATCTGACTCACCAAGCATTTCATCGTCACTACCTCACTCTTTTTTCCCATAAATACTCGCATAAAACTGATTAACTCACTCTGCTAGATAAGAAAATTTTTGCTGTATCTCAGGATTTTTTTCAGCCAATTCTTTTTGTGAATCATAAGTTTTTTCTACTCCTCATGGCATTGAAGAAGTTCAAGCAGCTTTTTTTGGATCCTGAGCCTCTCAGATACCAAAGAAATTTTTAAGATCATCCCATATGCTACCGACTCAGTTCCCGGTCAAAAACCAGTTAATCAATAAAGCCCCACCAGCGATAGGTAATCATCGCTTCAAAGCTCCTGTCATCTTAGAAAAAAAAGATTTTTTCTGTTTTTTCTCTTTCTTTTCATTTTCAGGATCTTTTTTTTCTTCAGGATCTCAACTAAACCAGTCAAAAATTCCTTTAATAGTTTTATAACCAAGATATGCTCATCCAACAACCGCAGCAGTTCAAAGTGCCACCTTAGTAGGATTTTTCTCCCATTCATTCTTATCAAAAACTCACTTCGCTCCATCCCAAAGATAACCAGCAGAATTTTTAATTTTATCAGAAATTCACTCTCCCTCTGAATGCATTCTATTATAATCAGAAACAAACTCTGGCATACTTTGACGCATAGTTTGAGCTATATCTGGAAATTTCTGCTCTCTATATTCTTTGGCAAAAACTGAATCTCCTGCCAAAAATTTCATCACTTTCTTTTCCGATTCAGAAAGCGTCGTTTCACTAGCAAGCATAGATTTTTCTAAATCTTGAACAGTTTTTACTGGGTAAAAATCAAGATATTTAGTAAATCAAACCTCATCAATACTTCAAGATCGAGATTTACTCTTCATCATCAGATTTTTATAAAGCGATCCAATAACATTCCATCAGACAAAAATCGAAAAAGATTCAACAAAAACTTTATCACACTGCTCTATTTTTTTTGAAGGATCTTCTAAAACTTTTAAAGCCAATGCCTCAACATTAGCCTTTTCAAAAGATTCTCAAAGTTTTTCCACATCATCCAAAATTTCATTTTTCTCAGTACTATCTTGCAACTCTTTTTTCAACACATCAGATCATTTTTCGACCTCAATCTTCGTCTCCAGTTGTCAAAGATGTGAATCTGTAATAACGATATGACTTTCAACTTCCTTATTTTTATCAGCCTCATTTTCTCAGACATTTTTCTTCAAATCTAGTTGTTCCTTTTCGAAATTTTTTTTTGAAACATCAATCTGAGAAACTTTTTTATCAAGTTGCTTTTCAGACACATTTGATTTTTTCTTATCCAGAACTTCTATACTTTTTTTAGCATCACCACCCATGTCAGTCAATAAAAAAATAAATTTCATACCAAACAGTAATCATTTCAAAAAATCTGTCAAATTTTGAAGATCTAAATAAGAATAAAAAAAGGCAAAAAATTAAAAAAAATCAGTCTCATTTTTTGACAAAAAAAATTTTTTAATCATACTTTCAGAAATTTTCTAAAAATATTTTTATTCTGAAGTATATAAAAATGGCAAACATAGCAGTGAATAAATGAGAATTTAAAGAGCATTTATCACATATAGTTTCAAATTATGCAAAAATTACAGACAATGCAAAATCTTCAATCATTGACGCTTTTTCGACAGAAAAAAACTCAGCCATCGATTACATTCAAGATAGAATCGATGATCTAGAAGAGGATAATCCAGTTCCTCCACGCAATCCAAACGACTTATCAAATCCAGTGACTTTGCAGATCAAAAATCTAAGTACAATTATTGAAAATATGAGAACTCCAGGAAAAATCTCACCTACAGCAACTCCAAAAACAGAAATTGAGCAAACACCAGAATGAAAAAATTTATTTAAAAATATTGGAAAAAGCATTATAGAACAAGCTAAAGCCCAATCCAACTGATGAGCTTGAATAAAAAAAATATCAGCAGAAACCATCACAGAAATGAATGATGAAGACACAAAAGTAATAATAGAAACCATCATCAATGACCCGAAAGAATGACTGCTAGCTTTAAAAAAAATGTACGATTCATTTCCATCAAACGATATCAAAGAATGGATACTAAATCTTTGCAATATCATCACAGAATTAGCAAAAGACAAAAACTGAAATTCAAGAAATGGAATCAATTTAACCACAATGGTAGATTTTTCAGATCGATTTATTGCAGTTCCAACTACTCCAAGCGTCACAGCTCCAGTAGTATCACCAGTTTCATCATGAAATCCAGCTCCATCAAGCACCAGAGAAATTTCAGCCACATTTTCGGAGATCAAAGAGATCAATGAACAACAAGCTCAATTCGAAGCAGAAAAAGAATTAGCTCAGAAATATAGCAGGATTAAAGGTCGATCATTAGAAAAAATCTGAATATTTTTTATGAGATGAAAAATCATAGATCAAGAGAAGAAGAAAATTTTAGCAAAAAAATCTATGACAGATAAAGAATCTGCATTAGTAGCGAATCGCCATCACGAGGAATTTCAAGAAAATTTAGCTCTTTTTTCAGAAGAAAACACATTCAAAGATTCAGCAGTAGAAAGTCTTTGTAATGATTTTATTCACGAAACAGGAATTTTTAGTAATGAAGCGGCACCTGAAGAGATTTTCAAAAATCAAATAAGCAAAATAGCAAAAGATCCGACTTCAAAACTATATCATGAGCTCCCAGCAAATTTTGAAAAAACCTATGGTTCAAATCTTTTAGAAACAATAAAAATAGAAAAAGCTCATTTAAAATTAATAGAAAACATAAATCAAAAAGTAAAAAATTTTCATACTCTGACTACTCCATCAGAAACTATAATCAATAATTTCAATCAAGAAATTCAAAAAGAAATCCAAAAATTTACTTCCACTTATAAACAATTGCCATGATTTCTATCTGAATTAAAACTCAATTTCAATGATGCAAAGCTCCTTGATAAAGTAATTGCTCACAAATCAGCACTAGAAAAAATTCAAGCTCAAAACATCACAGTAAAATTAAGAACACTTTGAGGTTGAAAAGGATCTTTAACAAATAGCAATTCAGAAAAAGAAAAGATTTTCGGCTCAAAAAATCTGTATGATATTATGAAAAAAATCGATAGCTATCCTCGATATATCCAAGCATGAATGTATGCTGGAATGGGTTGATTAGCGACTGGAACAGCGATGATTTCTGGTAGCGCTTGAGTTTGACTTTGACTTTGATCAGCAATTATTGGCGTGAGAAACTCATTAAAAAAACAACTCCATTATACAAAAGAACATAATTTTTCAGAACAAGAACTATTAAGAGACTTTTCAAAACAAAAAAGAAAAATGGAAACACTATCAAAAAAAGTAGAAAATTATAAATTTCTAGAAAAATATACAAGTCGAAAAAAACGAAGAGAAACAAGAGAAGTAGAAGCTTATCAAAAAACAATATCTCTATGAGATTTTATTTCCATTGAATCTCTCAATAAAGAAATAGAATGAAAAATAAAAAACTTAGATTTCACAGATTCAAATAAATTAGCTATTGAGTTACCAGATTTATTATCTTCAGCAATTCAAGGTCTCGTTCGCATAGACTTCAAAAAAGAAAAAAATCAAACACTCTTAGCAAACAATTTTTCTCAAGAAAGCGAAAAAAATTATAACGATTTACTTCAAAACATAAAAATAATCTCAAAAATAAGTAACATTTCAATAGATGACATAAGAAACAAAAATGAATATCAAAATATCAAAAACACATTAGAAAATAATTACAACGAAGCTTTCAAAAACTTCAAAAAAGAAAAAATTAACAAAGGAATAAAATACGGAATAGGAAGTACAGCTCTTTACTGAGTTTCTGGATATCTAAGCAAACACATTATCGATTCATTAAGTGATTGACTTCATGCTTTTCAACAGCGACGATGAGATACAGACACCCCATCAGAAACGATTCAATCTTTACCAAAAATACCAGTTCAAACAAATTGATGAGTAAAAGAATATATGGCTAACGATATTGATCAAGCTCTAAAAGAAAATCTTCAAAAAACCCTCTGAGACAAATACCAAAAATTCACTGACAACATAACAAAATCTAACTGATCAACTACGCTCTGGAGCACATTAACCAAAGACATTTTTGAAAATCAAAAAATCGGAAATGAAGCAAAAAATGAGATTATGGCTTACATTCTGAATGCAACAGAAGATGGAAAATCGGAGCTTATCACTATAGCTCTCGATCATGGTATGCCACTCGATGAAAATTCAGTTAAATTTCAAGCTACCATCAAATATTTAATTGGGAAAAACATACTAGTTGCTGAGGATAGCCACTCAGTAGCTCAGGCACTGATTAAACTAAAAGATTCTACAAACATACAAGAGACTATCAGTACCATGAGTCCCGAACTCAAGAAAAAAGTATCCGAGTTCGCATTCTGTTCTATTGGAAGAAATGGCAATCACGGCAACAATTTCTTTGAACTTTTTATAGACAAAGTAAAAGAAACATCGCAAGAAATTACACCAGAAAATATAATTCCATGAAAACAAATTCCGAATAATTACGAGCCACCAAAAACATACAAAAATTGAGATACGAATCTACTTATTGGATTTGATGCCACTCCAAACACATTCAGAAAAAGATAATCCTATAAAATCATCATCGCGTAAGATTAGTACAAAACAGTATGGCAATCTACACTATAAATCAAAAAAAGTTTTATTCTGGAAAACAATTAAATGAAAAAAATTTCAAATCTATCACACACAAATTTACGAGAAAAAGCAGACATAAATATTCTACAAAATTCAAAAACTGCAGATGAATTAGTAAAAAATCTTGAAATTACAGAAGAGTGACTAACTTCATTATCTGAAAAAGAAAAATCTAAGATTTTGAGACATATTGATGACATTATTTCATCAAAAAAACATTTTTACGAAAATTCTGATCTACCAAGTAAAACAGAAATGCTCTGAGCATTAGTTATTTTGGAAAAAGAAAGCGAGAAAATAAAGTCAATAAAATGACCCATGATAGAAGTTGAACAAAAACCAGAAAAAAATTTTTCATCACACGAAGAAGAAAAAACAGCACAAGAGAAAACTACAGAAGAAGTAAGTAAAAATACAGAAAAAATTAAAATTGAATTTGCAACATTCCCAAATATTGATGGTGAATTTGAACTAACGACAGACAGTCAAGATACACTGTATCAATTCACAATTCTTTCTGACGACACAGGCATATTTGAATTTACTGGTAACGACAATCTCGATATTGTAGTTTCTTCTTACGATAAATATATAGATCCAGCATGCAAATATACTGGAGACATTCAAACCACAACATCGCCATTAAGAACAGTCAAAAAAGGAAAAGTAATGAAAGCAGGCGATAAATGGAAAGTGATTGAAAAAGCAGAATTAGAATTTGACTCCCCTGCAACTTCCAGAGATAAGAGCCAAAATCAAGAAGAAAAGCAGTCTTCAGCTATTGAAATCGGTAAAAATAAGTCAGAAAAAATTAAAAATTCAGAAGATGAAGAAAAAGATAATAATGAAAAAATCCTCCTAGCAATGAATAAAATAAACGAACTTGTGGAAGATTTTTCAAGTGAAGAAATCAATAAAGATAGAATCTCAATAAAACATAAAAATCAAATAATTAAAATAATAGAATGAGTATTTGGTGAAGAGCAAAAAAAAGAAACAATTCCAGTTTCATTAAAAAAAATACTATCAATAGCCATAGAAAAATGATGAGAAAACAATAAAAATATACTCCTTAGCACATTCAAAGACAACATCAAAAAAATAGAAAAAAATCTGTCTAGTCACAGATTATGAGAAAAAATAGCAGTTCTAGAGGGCACACTTAGCGACGAGTGATACAAAAAGAAATTTCAAGAGTATATGAGTTTAGAAAATTATGAAGAAGCTTTGAAAATAGTATCTCATCAAAGATGAAATTATATAGAACCAGAAACACGAAAAAATCTCAAAACAGAAATGGAAAATTTACCAGATTCATCATTTAAAAAAAATTTCAATACAATAATAAAGTGGAAAGAAAAGATACTTCCAATCGATGAAGAAAAACAGAAGAAAATAAGAGAATTCGCAGAAAACAAAGAAAGAATGAAACGAGAATTAAATTACACTAGATCATTTGACTCAATAATAAGCAGAATTATATATGGATTTGGTGGTGATGAAATTTTCTCTGCAAATGAAAAAGAAAATGAGTATAAAAAAATTATAAATCTGATAAAAACTATGAACAATAAAGAAAAAATCAATACAGCAAACTCAGGACTTCTCATAGAAAAACTAGAAACAATATATAAAAATCGAAAAAAATCTTTACCATCTAGTGAAAAATAATGAACGACATTGACCAATATATTCAAAATTTGCTTAAAAAAGCTGGTTTTTGAGACGAAGACAATCTTGATTTATTAACAGAAGAAATAAAACCAGTATTGATTGATACTATCTTAACCAATGCCGTCAATGAGATGAGTCCCGAAGATCAGCAGTTTAGTCAGCATTTATTTGATAGCGAAGCTTCTGCAGACGAAATTTTCCAGTATATACAAGACACAGTAGAAAATTTCGACGAAATACTCTTTGAAACACTTGATGAATTTGAAAAAAATTACTTAAAAGCAATCAGCGAAGACTAAAAATTTATCAAAAATTCAATAGATAAAGCCAACTCTAAAAGCATTTTTTACACTAAAAGTGATAGAAATTTGCTTTTTTTTGTATTTTATTTTATAATCAAGCAAAGCTTTATTTTTACTGCATCCCAATGGGAAATATTAAAACGAATGAAACTCTTCTGGAGTTACAAAAAAACATATCAGAACTCACTCAAGATGTGAATAAACCTCATAAAATAAGTCGCCAAATCATCAAAACACTCGATGATCTCTTTTCTGCTCTTGAAGAAATAAGAATTTCAGATAACGCTACATTCAAAAATACCAAAAGGGAAATAAATTTTCTTCACGATAGTCTAGAAGATCATCTATGAGAAATTGATGAAAAAATTAAAAATCTGGAAACTGAAAAAATTAAAAAAGAAAACAGACTAAAAACTCTTGAAGACAAATCAAATCCTGCACTTTCAGGTAGTTTAGAAGAAATAAACACAAACCTCAACAACAAAAAAACTGAATGAGAAACTCAAAAAAATAAGGTAGAAACAGCATATAACAATCGAAATTTAAGTCCAAACAATCAAAATACAAAGAATATTTATTTTTTTGAAACCAATAAACTAAAAGATATTAATACTGAAATCACAAAACGAGAAAATGAACTAAACAGAAGAGAAAAAGAAACAGAAGTTTTACCAAAAGAAATTGAAAATATTGAAAATACAATTACTGATTTAAACAAGAAAAAAACTGAACAAGAAGAGCTAAAAATAGACTACGAAAAAATCAATAAAATAGCTGAAGAGATAGAACACATTAAGAAAATTGGAGATTTAAATATAGAAGAAAAAAATAGTAATCCAAGCTTATTAAAAGCAGAAAATTTACTTTTCAAACAAATACCAAGTGGTTCTCGAAACTACAGCATAATGACAGAAAAAGATAAATCAGTTTCATGAGCTGAGATTAAAGATATTTTGACAGATTCTGGAGAAACGATAACGATAAAAGGTCTAGAAATAAATTCCACTACAGGAGAACTTTCTACAAATAACATCGAACTAATTAATCAAACAACTGGTAAAACAGCTACTCTACCACAAACAATCAATCTTCAGATTTCTGCCACACAAGAGATAAAAAGTTCTAACTGAAAAAGAGATATAAAAATAAAAGCATCAAAAAAAATAAAAATTACAATCAACAAACCAGTTCTCGTAAGTTCAAATCAGACTGCAATCATAAGTTCATTTCAATCACAGATCGAAACCAGTGCAAAAACAGTTTATGATAATAAACACATTGCTTTGCTCGACGAATTGCTTGAAAATACAATAAACTCAAAAAAACCTCCCTATATAGCTCTTTCTCAACAAACTAAAGATGCTCTCAAAGCAGAAATAATAAATAATGAATACAATCCAATCAGCTACCAAGCAATAAACCTACAAAGCGATTGTTTAATAGCCTGATCATTTTTAGAAATAAAAAATTTTAACGGGAATGACGAAGATTTCAAAAAACACATACAAAATGAGTTAAGATGAGATAATACAAATTGATTTTTCTCAAAAGCTGAAAATCTACTCAAAGCAAAAATTCAAGAAAAATTATCTTCCAAAGATGCCGCAATAACTCAAATCATCAACGGAGTATTAGTCTGAGCAGAAATTACTCCAGAAGAAAGAAATAGAAATAGAGCCTCAAGTGTACTAAATAATTTTATCAGTCCTCTCTTAACAAATCTTCAAGTAAATAGTGATAACTACTTTGGTTCACTCGAAAGACCAACTATGAAAATAAGATGAAATCAGTATGAAAAATTAAAATCATACTGGAAAGATACCCAAAACCAACAAGCTCAAAAACTTGTAATGAAAAACATAACTGACAATAATTATATGAGTTTTTTCGAAGGACTAGATAATGAGAAAAATCCTCTGATAAATAAAGAAATAGAACTTCCTGACAACTCAAAAATCAATATATCTACAGGACTAGTAATCCATTCTCTCGACACGATGACAGCAGAAATAAAAATTTCATGAAGTGAAAATACTATTCTGCCAAAAATTTCTTCTCAAGGAAGATGATTGTTAGGTATTATAGAAGCAATTCTAAAACAAGAACCTACAAAAGATAAAGCTAAAAATCAAATTATTTTGACACACTGTGTAATAGATCTCTATAAAATTTTGATAAAAAAACAAATTGAAAAAACAGGAGAAATGAGAGTTTGAGACTCTTCTATAACTATCAGTGGAAATGATGAGCTCATTGTAAAACACAAATGAGAATCATTCAATGAAAACACTCTCAAGAAAACAGGGAAATATGAAAACATACAAAGCATCACAAAAGGACTACCTTTATTATCAGATGCCTTCAACTCAATTATGAAAGAACAAAACACAGATTTTATAGAAGGAATAGAAAATCAAAAACTCCCAAAACCAAGAAGTTCTCTACTCAGTAAACGAAGATATAAAAAAGATGAATTCGACTTTGATTTTAAACAAGACAATATAAATTGCTATTATAAAAATGGCGAGCTTCTTATAGAATTAGCAGACTGATTTACTATACCAGCAAAACCAACAGAAAATCGAGATGAAATTTTCACCTCCCCACTACTCTACGGAAAACAACATGAAATCATGAAAGTTTTTTATGAAAAAATAATCGAAAAACTTTTAGCCCAAAGCAGAATAAAAAAACATACTTTTGCAGTGAATCACAATGGCCGTACTTTTGTCATCGCAAATACCAAAAAAAATTCGCCAAAACCAATTTTTGGAGAAATAGAAAACTCGACAGGTTTACCAGTGATCAACAATGGGACTATCAACGAAACTCAATACGGAATTATTCATTGAGACTGAAAAAATATGCTGACAAATCCAAAAATCATGAATGAAATAATCTCTTCCATGATTGAAAAACTATAAAAAATTCTATTTCTGGTAAGAAAACAAACTTATCACAAAATCGATTCAAAAACAATACTATCTGGCTTCACATTTTGATCAAAACGAGCAGCATAAGAAAGATATTGAGCAACCAAATCAGATCTATTTTCACGAGAAAAATCATAAATCAAAGCATAAAAAAATTCTTGGATTTGTCAGAGTTTAACAACCTCTTGCAGAAGAGAATTTTTTTTTGTATACTCTCTTGGATTATTAAAAATCTTTTTGTACTCCAGATAAATCTGAAAAACACGCTCAAAAGTCTCAAAATTATCAAAAATCCTCTTAAGATAACCAGGTCTGCCCCTAGCAAAAACCAGGGCAGAATCACGATATTCTTCAGAAAAATCACCACCAAGAGAGCGAGCAAATTTTTCCATACTGTCAGAGTCTAGTAATTGAGTAGTAAGAACAAAAGCCCTCGACAAAATAGTCTCAAGTAACGCACTTTTATTGCCACAGCTTGCCACGATAATTCTTCCTGGTAGTGGTTCTTCAAAAGTCTTAAGAAAAGAATTCTGAGCTGCTACAGTCATACGTTCAATATTTTCTAGAAAAATCACCTTAAATTTACCAACAGGAGCGACACTGAGCCAGCTAATCATCTCCCTGGTATCCAGATTTTCATAGCTCTCCGTCTTAGAAATTTTAATTATCCTATCCTTATCAGAGCTAGAAATTGTTACCCTCAACGGGTGTTTTCCACTATCTATAAAATCACTACAATCTTTTATCCATAAAAAATCATTTTTCTGGTAACTTCCAAGAAATTCTTCAATAGTTTCCACAATCATTGTACTTTTCCCAGTATGTTCTGGCCCTTCTACTAAAATAAAGGGGAAAGATACTAATCCAGTTTCACGATACCTGTTCATCAAGTGAGAAAAAGATTTTGTAACAGGCTCATTTCCGATAATCATTCTACAAAAAAACCAGAAATAAAATTTTTAAAGTAAGAAACACGCTGAGAATAGTGAAAAAAAATAAAAATTCCAGAAGGAAACCTTCTGGAATCAGAGCAAAAATAAAATCAGCTAGCGTAGGCCTAGTCCAGCAATGCAATACATGCATTAATCTCAGTCAAAACCTGTTTTTTTTCTAAAGAAGCAACAGCTTCTTGACTGCAATGCAAGTCGATCTCTAAAAATCGACTCTGAATAATAACTTCAGCAAGATCTCTCGATCTTTCCCTATTATTATTCATTTTTTTTTCAAGCTTATCAAGCTCAAGAGCAAGTGAATCAAGCTCCCGATACTGATAAGCTCTGTTATGAGATATGTCATCTTCTTTTAAAAGATCTCGCACCAGCCAAAAGGATAATGGCAGTACCAAAAACAAGACTAATTTCCCCATATTTTTTTTATTTGTGTCCCAGATTCATAAGAAAAATATCAAGAATGTCAAGTCCTATCTTACCTGTAATTTCACAACTTGTTCCACAGACGGACTATCTTCAAATTTTACGGTCACTTTAATAGTATAAGTACCAGGTTGATCATAAATCTTAGTCATTTCAATACAGCTTCTACCCTCACATTCTTGAGATTGACCATCTCAAAAGTTCCAAATGATTGTGCTAATAGGCCCATTCACTTCAAGACCAAACTGGACTCTTTCACCAGCTAAAGCCACCTGAGCTGGATGAGATTGCATAAGAATTTTCACAGGTCTCTCAGCCCTTTTAACTGAAATAGGTTGTTCAGTAAAAAAGCTTCCAGTTAATCATTTTCTGGTTTTTATAGTCACTTCAGGATGATAACTGCCAGATTCTTTAAGATTATCAAAAACATAAGTATGAGAAATTTGTCACTTACTCACATTTTTAGCTACCTCACCATCACCAAAATTTCGAGTGAAAAACACGATTTCATCAGTTTCATCAGCCAATCTAGTACTTGACGCATCAAAATGAACCTCAAATGGATCAGTTCCAACATAACTAGGATCAACTTTTATAATACCAACAATTGGTTGTTGTTTCACAGAAACAACAATATTTTTATCAAAAGTATTACCCTGCTGATCGACAAACTGAGTTACAAGACGATAAGGTTCTATAGAATCCTTACTAATGACAAATTCAAAAGTTTTTCCATCTGATGACAAAAGTTGTTGATCATTAAGAAAAACTTTGACACTGTCAGTAGAATTTTCTGGCAAAATCTTATCAATGACAAATTGAAGTGTGGTAGGAAGTTCAGGAATAACATAATAGTCTCCTGTAGCATTATAACGACCAGATAAAGAAAATTTTTGAAATACAGACGATTGTGGAGCTCTATACAAAAGACGATAGATTAAATTAAATGAGCTGCTACCAACATCAAAAGGTTGGCTTTCACAGCCTCATTGTTTAGCTGTGTCCGTCAGAAAACTCACTCTTACAAAATAACTACCAAGATCCTTAAAAGAATAGTCAAAAGTAGACAAACGAGTTTTTTGACTCGCAACTGACTTACCATTGCTAGCATTGATTATTTCAAACGAAAACTCTTTAATAACAGCGCCACTATCTTCAAAAAGAGTAGAAAATTGATATTTATTAAGATCTCACTCTTTAACATCTATGGAACAAACTGGACTTTCAGACTGTTTGATTCTCAGAGGTAGAACATAACGATAATTACCAAGCGCCGGAAAAGAGTAAGTAATAAATTGAAGTCCTGGTTGATTAAAAACAGCTTGTACAGAAGCTTCATTAGTGAAATCAGACTGTAAATCACCATTAGTATCCCAATCTACCAAGATGGTAGCCAATTGTAAATCAGAAAAAAGTCTTTGAGCACTGATAAGCACTTTAGAAGGATTGAAACCAGCCACCAATTCAGACTTACTATCATTGAGCGAGAGAACTCCATTTGCCAACGAAACATCAAGCTGAGCATCAAAGCTAAGTGGTCCCAAATCTAGAGTTTGTTTAACAGAACGACTATTAGCATCTAGATAACCAACCTCTAATGTCAAAGGATAAGCTTTCTTTTCAGTAAAAAAACAAGCAGGATCAGATTCACCAAGATCAAAAGTTTGACCATTTCCACAGTTTAAAACAGCAGTTTGTAAGCTAGGAAATTGATTAGTCAGCTGTCTCAAAGAGTTTTTCCCCATCTTAAAAACGATAATAGCTGGTGCAATTTTCTTCAAATTAGGATCATCAATTCAAACCTCTCTACCATCAGCTAATTGATAATAAGGCAACAAAATTCTACCAGCAGCCACAGTAGGGTCAGCCACTTCTATAGACGATATTCTAGTCAAAGCCGGTACGCCTGCTCACAAAGAAAAAAGAAGAAGAAAAACACCAAAAATAAGCCCTAATATAAAAGCGCCTTTTGCTCATTCCTTAACTGTCATCAGTCTATAACCGTTAACAATCGAATATCAAAAACCAATAAAAAAAACGAAGCCAAAAAATAAAAGAGCAAATAGTGTCAAAAGATTTTTAATGGTAGCAGCACTCAATCAAAATTGAGCACCACTTTGAGGATTCAGGGCAAAATAATAAAGTCAAAAAGCTATCAAACCAACAAACAAAATCATAAAAATTCCACATCAAATCAAAAATCATCTGAAACTCACTCTATTTCACTGCTTTACTTTCATATCAATCTTCACTGGAGAAGTAGGACCTGGAGAAGATACAGATTGAACAATTGGTTGTTGAGAAGACGATTCTGAAGAAATTTGCTTTCAAGGAAGCTGGTTTTGAGCAGAATTTTCAGTTTTTTTCAAGAAAAATGGATCGGTCATGAAAAATAAGTCATAATATAAATAAATTCATTATACTAAAAATTTTTATTCTGGCAAATTTTCACCTTCTTTCCTATAAAGAAAAATAGCAGAAACAACGCTTTTTTTAAAACAACCAATAAAAAAGACGGACAAAAAAACAAAATAATAAAAATCTATTGACTTATTTTATTTTTTTTCTATAACGCGGGTACAAACAAAGTGACCAACATCGAAAACGAGACGAGATAGAGATATTACTTGTGGCTCCCAATGTCACCATCCACGATTCGTAACTTCGATAAAAAACTAACATATGCCAAAAAAGAAAAGTGATCAGATTCTCTCTACTGCGCAAAAGAGTCAATCACTCTCACGAAGCGGCAAAAGACGCGTCTCCAGCAATAAGCTTCTCAAAATACAGAGAAG
This sequence comes from uncultured bacterium, assembly GCA_937872535.1. Taxonomy (GTDB): domain Bacteria; phylum Patescibacteriota; class Gracilibacteria; order Absconditabacterales; family Absconditicoccaceae; genus CALMTC01. Next base: position 52,665 of record CALMTC010000016.1, on the reverse strand, counting down.
TTTTTTTGATTCCAAAAATTTTTTTCACTACTCCGGTCCCTGAGCTTGTCGAAAGGATCCGTCATTGCAAATAAAACGAAGCCTGCCTGCAATAGACAGGCTTCATCGTAACTCCTCGCAACGACAAGACTTTTTTTATATTCACCAGAAAATTATTTTTGACAAATATTGAAAGAAAATTGGTATATTTTTGCATTTAAGAAACAAATAACTATAGTCATAAATGAAGGAGAGCAAATCGCTGATCATTAAGGCAGCTAGCGTTGCTTTAACACATCAACGATCTGTAATCACTTCGATTTTATCACTACCAAACAAAACATGCCATTCAGCAAAAGAACTCCTGAAGAGAAAAAAAGCATACTCGAACGACAAGGTAAAAAGATTGAAGCAAGAACAGGGAAATTAGCTCCTCAAGCAGACTGAGCCGTATCAATTCAGCTTGGAGACAATGTATTTCTCGTAACTGCTGTCATGCAAAAAAATCCAGATTCAAACAAAGATTTCTTACCACTTATGATAGATTTTAGAGAAAGTTACTCAGCTGCTGGAAAAATCGGTGGTGGATCTTATAGAAAAAGAGAAGGAAGACCATCTGATCAGTCAATTCTCAATGCAAGACTCACAGATAGAGCTTTGAGACCTATGTTTCCAAAATGAATGATCAACGATATTGTAGTTACTCAGACTCCCCTAGCATTAGACCATAGCCAAGATCTTTGAGTTCTTAGTATTATTGGGTCTTCATTAGCAGTTTTATTGGCTGGAATCCCATTTGATGGACCTATCGGAGCCGTCAGAATTGGAAGAAAAAATGGAGAATTTATTATCAATCCTACACTCGAAGAAATTGAAACAGGAGAGATGAATCTTCTGGTTTCTGGAAAACCAGACCTCGTAAATATGATCGAGTGTGATGCCAGAGAAGTAAGCGAAGAAATTATCAATGCAGGTTTCGAATTAGCAATCAAAGAAATTGAAGCAATCTGTAAATTTCAAGAAGATTTCATCAAGCTCCACGAGATTGAAATGAAAGAAATTCAGTATAATAAACCGAGCGAAGCACTTTTGAAATATATGAACGGACTACTGCCAGAAGATAAACTTATGACTTTGACAGGGAATACAAAAGTCTCCTTCAACGATCTTTACTACGCATTTGAAAAAGAAGCTCTCCAAATCTGCAAACCACTTATCAACGACGAATGAAATGAAGAATATACTGTATCAAAAGTAAAGATGGCAGTTTTTCAGACCATCAAAAAATTCATCAGAGATCGTGTTTTGAGCGAAGAAAAAAGAATCGACAATAGATGACTTTTTGACATCAGACCACTCTTTTGTGAAGTGTGATCACTACCAAGAGTTCACGGCTCAGGTCTTTTCCGAAGAGGAGATACACAAGTTCTCTCAACAGTCACACTGTGATCAATTTGAGATGTAGAACACATCGACAGCATGGAATCAACAGACGAAGAAAAAAGATATATGCACCACTACAATATGGCACCTTTCAGTACAAACGAAGCTATGGGAACAAGAGGAGCAAATCGTAGAGAAATCTGACACGGAAGACTCGCAGAAAAAGCCCTCGAATTTATGATCCCATCAAAAGATTCTTTCCCTTACACTATCAGAGTCGTTTCAGAATGTCTCAGTTCAGGAGGTTCTACTTCGATGGGATCAGTCTGTGGTTCTACTTTAGCATTGATGGATGCTGGAGTTCCAATCACCTCTCCAGTAAGTGGAATCGCTATGGGATTAATGACTCACGAAGATGAAAATCACAAAATCTTGGACTATAAAATCTTAACAGACATCATGGGAACTGAAGACTTCACTGGAGATATGGACTTCAAAGTAGCTGGTACAACTAAAGGTATCACAGCAATCCAGTTAGACATCAAAATCAAAGGAATTACGATGGAAATCATCAAAAAAACGATAACTCAAGCTAATACTGCTAGAGCTGAAATTCTGAGTTTCATGCTTGAAACTATTCCAACAAGCAGACCAAATCTTTCAGAATTTGCACCAAAAATCGAAGTAATTACTATCAAACCAGAAAAAGTAAAAATAGTAATCGGAAAATGAGGTGAAACAATTGATGAAATTATTGCTCAAACGAATGTAAAAATCGATTTTGAAGATGATGGAACTTGCTACATTGCATCCACAAACCAAGAAATGATCAATAAGGCTAAAGATCTCATTCTGGAAATCGCAAACGGTCCACAAATCAACAAAAGATACGAAGGAAAAATTTCAAGAGTAGAAACATACGGTGTATTTGTAAATCTCAGTAAATTTTCTTCAGGTCTCTGTCACATCAAAAATCTAGGTCCTACAATCACTCCAGGCAACATAGCTACCGAATTCAAAGTCTGAGACACGATCAAAGTAATCGTAACAGAAATTGATAGAGAGTGAAGAATCAACCTCAAAAGAGATCTATAAAACATTTTAAAAATAAAATTCTGGTTTTCTGAAAAGAAAGCCAGTTTTTTTATACTAACCACCATAAAAACTTATATACTCAATCATTTTGAAAATTGAAAAAAAATTCTAAAGTTTATCGGAAGCAAAAATCAGAGAGATCAGATAAAGCAAACACAAAATTCAAAAAGATAAACAATAAAAAAATAAGAAAGAAACAAAAATGGGAAAGAAAAAATAAGTCAAAACAGATAAAAAAAGTAACACAAAAAAAACAGAAAGTAATGTTCAAAAAAATGCAGATAAAAAATTTTTTCCTGGATAAAAAATAATACTTCTTATATCTTGCCATGATAAAAGAAACGAAGGCATTACGGCCAAAACATAGAGAAAAATAACGATACTCCACCATCAAAATTTCGTCAAAATAGTTAACAGATTAAAACCCGCCAGATGAGTAGTAATAGAAAATCAGTACGAAAAAAGTAAGCAATGAAAAAAGATCCCTCACAACAACGGAGCGACTCCAGTTAAAAAAATTCCCAATCTATTAAAAAAAAGCAAGATAAAATAAGTAATAAAATTCTGATTTTGATAAGGCATCGAACCAAGATAATCGTCAACCTTTACATCTACTTGCCCACCATCTTCCTTAAAAAGCTGGATTTTTTCAATACGATGACCAGCAAAAAAAGCAAAAATAAGATGAAAAAGTTCATGAATAATGATTCAGACTCTCAATAAAAACATCACAAAACGATGAAAAAATCGACCTACTCTATAAGCCAATTTTTGCAAAAAAGTAAAATGAATTTGCTGGAGAAAAGTAAGCAAAATTACTCCTCCAGCAACAATAGCTATCTTACCAAAAAATGATAAGAGCAAAATTTCACCCATGAGCAATAAAAAGACTTAAAATCTCTTAGAAAAAAACACATGATAAAGCAAAATTATCAAACTACCAAGAACAAAAAATCAACTCAAAGAAAAAACAGAAACTCTTGCAGCAAGCAAAATAGATCACAAAATTGGTCACAAAAACATAGTTATAGAACCGAGTCAAGACATCACACCATTAAGTTCTCAAATATAGTTCTTATCAATTTTTTCAAGAATTTCAGCTTGATATAAAGGATTAATAAGTCATTGGAACAAAGCAGCCACACCCAATAAGAAAATGAAAAATCAAGTATCAGTTACCAAACTCAGCCAATAAAAAAGTGGAACCAAGGCAAGATGAAGCATAAAAATAAGTTTCCTAGAAGTGAAAAAACGAAGCCAAAATTGAGATAGCAAAACAGCTTGATTTAAAGCTAAAATAGCACCTATCATAGCTAAAATATATCCAGACTGTTGACCAGAAACTTGAAATTGCTGATCCATAAAGAGCGTAAAAACAGACTGATAAGTAAATCCAGCCAAACCTAAAAGGAAAAAACTAAACATCAAAAAAGCGATATCTTTATTAGCCAAATAACGAGCAAATAATGAAAAAGAATTAAAGGTGATTGGTTTATGAGTTTTATCATAATGAGTTTCTTTGAGAAAAAAAGCGATCAACAGAGTTTGAAAAAATGAAAAGAAAGTTCCAAAGAAAAAAATACTTTCTACTCATAATTCTAATAATAGCGATCACAAAAGAGGTCCAACAATAAATCACATACCAAATAAAGCACCCATCAAACCAAAGTTTTTTCTACGTTCTTCTGGAGAAGCTGAAATATCAGAAATAATTGACTGCAAAATAGAAATATTCCCACCAGTCAAACCATTAATCACTCTAGCTACAAGATAAAGCCAAAAATTATGAGTAAAGAGAAGCATTAAAAAAGATAAGAAAGTTCCTGCCACACAAAACAAAAGAAGTGGCTTTCTTCCAAAACGATCAGACCATTGTCCCAGTAAAGGAGTCGAAAAAAAAGTACAAAAAGCATATAAAGTAACTCCTCGAGCGATCATATCGTTACTCACACCATATACTTTAACTAATTCTGGAAAAGCAGGTATCAAAATACCAATTCACAAGACATCCAAAAAAACTGTTAAATAAACTAATATTTTCTGCATACTAAAAAAAAAAAACAAATAAATAATTAATTAAGAAAAATCAAAATAATTATCTTCATCAAAACCTTTAATTTGACAAGAAAAATGTTGATTAACATGTTTAAAGTTTTCAAAATTTTCCACGGAATTATCAGATTGTAATTTTTTAATCTGAGGAATTAAAAAAGATTTATCAAAATGCATTCAAACTTTTTCAGCTATGGCTGTAAAATCATCACTCCCAGAAAAAAGAGTAGCATTAATTGGAAGCAAAAAAACTCTTTCAACATTCTGTTTTGCATATTCATATGGTCATTTTCTGAGAGCAACATTATTTCCAGAAAAAAAATCGATACTATAAATTTGAGAATCTATTTCAAATTGCAAAGCAAAATGAGGAACTTCTTTACCAGCATATTCAGGATTATAGTCCCTAGCCAACTCAAATAAAAAATGTAAATTCTGAATTTTATCACTACTACGAAGCTGTTCAACCATACTCATAGTAAAATCTAAACAAGGATTCATATAAAAAGTATGCCCTTCCTCAAGAATCTGGTGAGCCGATCTTTGTGCAAATTTTTCTGAAATTTGTTGATCTGTCCATCTCACTTTTTTTACAAGATGAAACTGTCTATCAATAAGTTTTACAAGATCATAAACTTCAATTCAATATAACATTTTAATTTTCTCATAATCCAGCTCAAGAAGCTTTAAGATAGAAGAATCTGTAGGAGAAGAAGAATCTTTCAAATGACCAGTTTCTCAATAAGCATTTCAAGAACTATTTCAAAAATCTCTCATGACAAAACAACAAACAGTAAATATGTCAATATAATAAGGAAAACATGCCATTAATCAAGACTAAAAAATCTGCCTCGAGCAAACAAGACAGATTTTTAGCCAGTGTTAAAAAATTATTTTTGACACATATCTTGGCAAGCAAACTCAGTCTCAAAACCAGGACAACTAGCAGCTGAGCTAATCTCTTTTTGTTCACAAGACTGAGAGTCTTTATTATATATCCATCTTTGTCCACAAGCCATCTGAGAATCAGTCTGACTTACAGTTGATTCTTCATACTTACACTGAGCTGGTTTATTATAACCTAAATTAGAAACGAATGGAACATATTTACCATCAAAATTAGTAGGTAAATAAAAATGTCCAAACTTAGTATTAAGAGTATAAAAAACATCACCAAGATATCCTACTCTACTCATCAAACCAATAAATTCTCGAGTTTGTAAAGTTTTTGTTCAGTTAGCTTTTTTAAACATTTCTGTATAATCAATACTCATTTTTTCTTTAAATCAAGCAGATACATCAACAGAAATAAGTTTCACTCCTGCAAATTGAGTTGTCGGATTATCATAGTCTCGGCAATCTCTTGATATTTCAGCTCATTGGTCATCATATTGAATACTACAGTTTTTTTGCTTATTAGATTTAGCCAATAAGACTGGCAACAATAGTTCTTTAGTAGAATTATTCCAAACAAATGTTCTAGGGTTATCTAAAGCTTCAGTCCAGCTACCCTGTTCACCCATTACCATAGATTGAACCAGTTTCGTTTCTACAAATCCAGTATGAAATGAGCTAATACATTCTTGATATCAACTCATACCAGCCAAACTACCACATTGAGTTTCTGGAGTTGCATCTTTTGTATAATCCACTTTTATGAGATCGAGTTTAATACCATTAGTCACAGTCCCTCCTCGCTGATTAGTTTTAGTATCGTAACCAAGACCCAGAAGATATTGTACTCCAGCATTCTCAGTTCCATAAGGATGCAAATAAGTACTAAAGCCAGGTATTTTAAGTTCACCAACTATTTTTGGTTGCATAGCATTTTTGATATCTACAACAAACAAAGGATCTATTTGTTTAAAAGTTACCAAATAAAGCATTTTTCCAATAAATCTAGAAGATTTAAATTCTTCTCCTGGTTGAATTCCAAGTAATTTACCAACAAGTTTTAAACTAGAATCCATAATAAACAAATGAGTAGAAAGTTTTGGATATCGCTGTTTAGTCAATATTCTAAAATTTCCTTGCTCATCTTCATCCATACTATACTGATTCAAAATCTGACCAGGTACAATAGTACTTCCAACATAATCTACTCCAGCTCCAAGTTGAAACTTATGAACCAAAGCATTTTCTCCTCCAGCATAAAAAGGCATCATACAGCGAGCATTTATAGGACAGCTAAATGCTTGTTGATGATAAAATCCGTTTACTACATAAAGTCCTTTCTGAGAAACATGAATTTGTTGTGCATCTCCAAACAATGCCTTCATTTTTACTGGCTGAGTCACATCATTCAAATCAATAACAGACACTACAGTAAATTGAAGTGCTACAGGATTTTTTTGAAGGGATTCCTTCGTTGGCAAAAGATAAAAAATATCATTACAGTCAATTTTTGCAGTCTGAGAATTATATTCAACTTGTTTACCATCTCTTTTTACATTCCAAAGTTTTTCATCTGCAGTACGAACTACATCTACTCATCTTGGCATCAAGACATCACCATTCACAGAGAATGAATCAATTTTATTCTCATAAGCATAAACAGGTCATCGACCCATTCATACCTTTGAAATAAGATAAAGTTTACCATTCGTAATTCTAGCATCAAGCAAATATCAACTCACATCAGTCAGCTTTAGAACTTTAGCTTTCTCAAAATTAGTAGTATCATAAACTAAGGCGACTGATCTCTGACTATTATCAAGATAATTAGACTGGCTTGTTACAGAACGATATCTTGTTGCTGTCACGATCAATTTTCCATTATAAACAAAAAGCTGCACCTGAGAAAAACTTTCTGGAAGTGGAATTATTTTTTTGATCTCAGCCTTTGACAAATCAATAGCACGAGTCTGAAGATCTACTGGAGAATTAATCACATAAATTTTATGAGTTTCCTGATTGAAATAATAAACAAATTTTCCATCAGTTTTCAAAATTTCTGGTTCATCTACTCATTCTTTTTGAATATTAGTAGTAGAAAAATCTGCACTTTGAGAAACTGCCTGATCAGCAGTTTTCACATTACCAGCTTCAGAAGTGGTTAATCCACCAAGAAGGTCACTTTGCATCGCATCATCAGTCGCCAAACCAAATCCTCCACGACCATAATAACCAAAATAGTTTCTATTAGAAATTCGGTTCTCTTTAACAAATTTCTCAAACACATCTTCAAATTGTTGACAAGAAGAAAAGCTTTCAAATTGAAAGTCATCAGTCAATTTTTGAGCATTCTGAAGCTGAGAAACTTCACCACTATACAAATCAAGAATCTGTTCATCTACAATCTGAGCATGAACACTTCCATTAATTAAAAACGCTCCAACAAGAGCAAAAACAGCAGAATAAAAATTTTTTACCATTTTCATGAAATAAGCGATAAAATAAACAAAAAAACTATACGCATTTCTCAATACGATGCAACCACCAAATAAGTGACAAAAAAATCTCAAAAAAATTATTTTCTGGTTCTAAAAAACCTATAAACCCAACTTATTAACAATTTCTTGTTTCAATTCTTCTAGTCAAAAAGAAGCCAGAGTCGAGATATACAGCGGTTGAAATCCAGCAAAGGTTTTTTTAAGTTCAGCCAATACTTCTGGAGCAACAAGATCAACCTTATTAAAGACATAAAGTTTTTTCTGGTCAGCACCGATCTCTTCCAGAATTTGATCCACTACGACAATTTTTTCAGCACAGTAAGGATCGCTAGCATCTATGACATGTAATAGAAGCTGGCTTTCAATACTATCTTCTAGAGTTGATCTAAAAGCCTGAATCAATTGAGGTGGCAAATCCCTCATAAAACCAATAGTATCATTAATCAAAATTTCATAACCTCTTCAATTGAGACTTGGAACATACATTTTTGCCACCGAAGTACCAAGCGTAGCAAAAAGTTTATCTTCCACCAAGACTTGTTTATGAGTCAAAGCACGCATCAGCGAAGATTTTCCAGCATTGGTGTATCCAACAATTCCAACCGTTAAAAGTCCCTTTCTCACTCTTCATTCTCTATGAAGATGTCTCATATTTTCATATTGCTTCAATTTGCGTTCTATCTCTCCTTTTCTATTTTTCAAATGTCTTTTCATAATTTCAGTATTAGTTTCTCCAAGTCATCTAGCCAAAGTACTTCATCCTCACTGCCTACTCATTTCCATTCCCATACCAAAAATTCTGGGTCCCATATGTTTAATCGACGCCAGCTCAATCTGAAGTTTTGCCTCAGTATTTTTAGCATGTTTATCAAAAATTTTCAGAATCAAATCCACTCTATCTCGTACCTGAAAACCAAATTTTTCAAGCTCTTTATTGATATTATATACTTGTTTTGGCTTGAGAATATTTCAGATAATCAAGACAGTTGCTCCCATAGTTTTCATATCTTCGATAATTTCTTCCAGCTTTCCTGAGCCAATATAAGTATGAAAATCAGGCTGTGTTCTCTTCTGAATTTTTTTCACCACTATCAAACTACCATAAGTATGAGCCAAATTCTCAAGTTCTTCCATTCTCTTATCTAATTCTGGATCATCATACTCTTTGGGTGCCACATCAGCAATTATAACTTTCAAAACACTATTTTCTATTTTCACCAAAATTTTTCACATAAAATAATAAAAAATATTTTTCTGGTTTATTCATAAAACTCGTTTACCTCCCACTCAAGAAGTTTCACAAATCTAGTCACCAAACCATCACTAATAGTACCAGTCGTTACATTAGCTCCAGACCAAAGGTTCCCAATCACATAATCTTGCCTTCTAGGATCGAGAAATTCTTTCCTGACAGTTCAACTAATAGCATTATAAAGCACAGCATGATTTCGAAGATCACGATAATCAAACTGCCCATAGTTCAGCTCTAAAGTATAGCCACTAGCTAAATTAGCTTTATCATAATAAGCAGCTTTAGCACGAGCAAAATCGATAAAGTGCTGAGCTTGTTCGCGAAGCCCCGCTCCCCCAAAATCTCCCGTTCCATAGTCATGTGAAGTTATCTGAAAAACTCCATAACCATTAGCTGGCAAACTCATTCTACAGGATCATTCCTTCCACCAAGTAGCCACTATCAAAGCAGTCGGAAAATCTTGCTCCACTCCAAGTTGATTCAAAAAACTATACTTTCTCAGACAATTTTCTGGAATTCAACTACTCTTAGTTACGATCCCCGATCACAACTGTTCCACAAAATCTTTTTTCTTTTGTTTCAAAATCGTATTTTTTCTATACAAAGTTTTCTGTCTGATATACACCAAAGTTTTTTCCAAAAGATCAGTTTTTGCAGGCTCATCACGATACTGCTCCATCACCAATCTCACTTTTTCTAGCAGTTGTTCAGTCCATTCTGAGCTTCTTTTTTTCAAAAACAAAGAATCAACATTATTTTCTATCTGAGTCATCAGCACATCATCACCAGAAAAAAAAGCTAAACTTCTATCAGAAAAGAAAAAAAATCAGCTAAACAAAAAGGAAAAAAAACAAACAATCAAAAAATTTTTTCTCATAATATCTTAAAAATTAAAATTTCTGGTTTAAAATAATTTCTCATCAGCGCCTAATCAGTAAATTTTTTTTCTGGCCATTTTTCACAATAGGAATCAGAACTAAGCCAAATAGCGTATCACCAAATCAAAGCGTAAGATTTTTTTTCTGATTATCAAGAGTACATTTTTGTTTCATTCGAGCAGAAAAAAAATTCAAATCAGATAAAAGATTTCCACAAAAAAAACTACCAGAAAGTTCAACAGATAAACCAGCTCCATAATCTCTACGAACCAGATTAGTACCCAAACTATCCTGAAACACAACCAATAAACTTTCTTGTCCAAGGTGATTTTTTTGTTTAATCTTTAGAATTTTCATAGTAGAAATAATTTCCTCATACCCTTTCAAACTAATATCTTCTTGCCAAAAAACAACACCACCAAACAAGATTTTCACCCTCGTTTTTCAAACACTTTTCTGCTTGAGATCAAAAAACGTTCTCTCTCAAGGAGAAAATTTCATTACCGATGGAGAAACTTCAATAATATTTTTATCAAATTCGATAGAAATATCTTGAGGCAAAACACCCAAATATGGTTTAGCAGTTTTTGTATCTATCACTGTAAAAGCCAATAAAGTCCCAGTAAATTCAACCTGAAAATCATAGCGTTCCAAAAAAATCTCAGCTTCTTCTTTAAGGAGTTTTTCAAAAGCAATAAAATCTCAAGACTCGATACTTTGCTGAGGAGCATCAAGCATCTCAGAAAGTAAACCACTACTTCATCAGTTACCAGAGATAAAGTTTTTTGTAGTTTCCAAGAAAAAAATAGGATCAAGAGTATTAGTATAAAGCCCAATCTGACAATTACCATCCTCAACGATACTCATCACATCAGAACCACATTCAGAATAATAGTAAGGATGCTTACCACTTTGGTTAATATCAATTTGAAAATGAAGATGATTACCAAACGCATTGCCAGTCTGTCAGACCTTACCAATAAGTTTTCATTCCAAGACTTTTTCTCAGACAAAAACCAAAACTTCATCGAGATGAGCATAAACAGAAAAAATTTCCTGCCCACCAAAAATATGCCTAATAACAACAGTATTTCCTCGACCTTGAACCCATCCTGCAGTAATCACTTCACCATCCTCAATAGCTGTCACTGGTGTTCACTGAGCAGTAGCAATATCAACTCCCAGATGAGATCAAAAACCAGCATCCCAGCCAAACTGATAAGTACCACCTCTCAAAACGGTATAAACACGGCGATAAAGCAAATTATTTTTATAGTCTTGGTAACGAGCACCTTCAATAATCGGCAAATCAATCTTACAATCTTCAGCCAAGAAATCTCGATGTCAGAGTTTACAATAAGAATTTTTTGAAACTTGTTTGAGAGGATAGGATCGAGCTCATACTACTCCTAAATTCAAAAACACCACCAAAAAAAGTAAAAAAATTTTCATCTGATTTTCCAAAACACACTAAATTTTTATCCTATTTTTCTTTAGAATTATTTTTCTTCAAATACTCATAAGGCAATTTTTTTATCCAGAAAAGATAAATATTTACTCAGAAAAAAATCAAAAATGACATTAATAAAATGATAATTTTTCAAGGTCTATTATCTCACTGTAACAGCATCAAAACCATCATAACAAAAGAATAAATCCACACAAAAAATCTCACCTCAGATCTAGTCCATCCCAAAGCCAAAAGTCTATAGTGCAAATGAGTATAATCTCCCTTAAGTGGATTTTTTTTCATCACAAAAATTCTATTGATAAAAACCCACACAGCATCAAAAATTACAAGCGACAAAGCCACAAGAATTGTTCCAATTTTTGCACCTCACACCAATGACAAATAAGCTAAAGCCAAGCCATAAAACATGGTACCAACATCTCTTAGCACACCTCGAGGCTTAAATTCAACGATCGTATACAAAAAACTAAAGATAAACAAGACGAGAGATAAATCAGAAATCATAGACAAAAACTGATAATTCTGAGCCTCAATCTCAGGGTAATGAACAAACACTACAAACTGTATAAGCAAAGGAATCGTCAAAAATCCGACACTAGAAACTCAGCTAGCCAAACCATTTATACCATCAAACCAGTTCACAGCATTAATAAATGCAACAAACCAAAGCACACTAAAAATCAAAGAAATAAGGTAAGGAATTTTTATCACCATACTTCAAAGTTCTATTTCTGGTAATCAAATATTTCAAGCAACAATCACAATCAAACTCACTAAGATCTGCACTCATAGTCTGATTTTAGCATTAACAGAAAAAAAAGTATCAAGCAAACTAATAGCCAAAATAATAACTCCGCCAAGGACAAATCATAAAAAATGCTGATCAAAAAAATAATCAGGGAAAAAAAGAGCTATCGTCAAAAAAAAACCTCCCGTCAAAAAAATCCCCTGTGCTGTCGGTACTGGATTTCTTTTGGGAATAATGTCTGGTCCTGGTCTATCAAGTAAACCAGCTTTCTGAAACGACCAAAGCCCCAAAGAAACTATCAATAAAGCAACTCATACAATCGCGAAAAACATCAGTAATTCAGAAAGAGTAAATGATCTCAAGCCTAGTCAATCAGATTCAAAATTCAAACCAGAATAATAAATTTTTTTCATAAAAAAAATAGCTCCCGAAGGAACTAATTTTTTTAGAATGGTTTGGTCATAGTGCATTATATTAACTACGCTGCAGCTGTCATTTCACCTTCTCTTGGTTTAGCAAAGTCTACTCTGATTTGTCTTCCTGAGATATCACCACCGTCTAGTTCTTGTTTAGCTTTACTAGCTTCATCGATAGTTTCATACTCTACAAATCAGTAACCTTTACTTCTACCTGTTTCTTTATCAAGAACTACCTTAGCGAATACTACTTTACCATAAGCGGCAAACATTTCTTCCAAGTCATGACTTCTCACTCCTCGAGGTAAGTTTCCAATAAAAAGTTTTTTTGTTGCTTCTTCTTGCATTGAATTTGAATAATAGAACATAAAATGAAGGACACTAAAATATAACAAATGAGAATCAGATTGCAATCAATTTATGTAAACGATGAATAAACATAAATAAAAACCATAACTTCCTCAATATTTACTTATATACCGAGAAGTTTTTCATCATTTTCCAGCAAAACACGAAGATTATCAAAAATACAAGCAACTGTCACAGGTCAAACTCCACCAGGGACAGGACTTAGACCAGCCACCTTCCCAGCCAAAGCCTCAGCATTCATATCTCCAGTTGGTTTTCCATCCTTCATAGCATAGCCCACATCCACAAAAATCTGGGATTTTGTAGAATTAATAAAATTTTGGTCAACCAGATGGGCCTGCCCAGTAGCACTGACAATAATATCAGCATGCTGAGAAAATTGGATCAACAAATCACGAGAAATATGTTCATTGACGCTCACCACCTCAGCCCCGAGCTTAATCAGTTCGACAGCTAGTGGCTTGCCCACGAGATTGCTCTGCCCTATCACCAATACAGTTTTCCCAGTAAAATCAGAAAAACCATACGAGCTCAGAAGCTTCAAGACAGCTTTGGGCGTAGCGGGCAAAAAATCAAGATAATCAATAGTAGAAAGCCCAAAAAGTTTGCCTCCAAGTCCATCAAGATCTTTTTGAGGAGAAATACGAGCCAGAATTTGAGCTTTATGAGCCTGCAAGTAAGTTGGCAAAGGCAACTGAACCAAAAATCACAAACATTTTGGATCAGCATTGAGCATCTGAATTACTCAAAGAACCTCATGAATTTCATAAAAATTTTTATTCTGAAACCAATGTCGTTCATTAGGAAAATCAGCTTGTTCCTGCATACAATTACCAAAAATTTTCACATTCACACCAACTTCTTCACCAAATTTTTTCTTCATCTGAACATAAACAGCCGACGCTTTGTCATCACCGAGCAAAATAATACCAACGTAACTATCACGAAATTCAGCAGGAGAAAAATATTTTTTCAAATTTTCTTTTATTTCAGTAGCTACTTTTTTTCATTCTAATAAAATCATTTTCTGGTTCTCAAAAAATAAACACAAAATTAGTTGAGATCTTACGATTACCTAGTTTTTTTTCAACAAAAAAGTAAACTCAATCACCATGAAAATTGAGAAAAAATTTGATCGGTATAAAAAATAAAATGATATCACCACTCAAAAAAATTCGTACCCCTCACCACTGTTTAAAAGAATTTGAAAAATTTCTTTTAGAAATAGAAAAAATTCCAGAGATTCAGAGAATCATACCATGACCTATCCAAAGACAACAGAAAGGTACATCAGATTTTCGTCTCCACTTTTCCTATTTCATCGAAACAGGTCTCCAAATGAACATGATAAAATGATCTACAGCTCAAAAACTCATCATTGTATGTGGTAAAGAATCGAAAGAAATCGTACTAGAAAAAATAAATTCAGTCTGGACTAAAATAAATGAAAAATAATTTTACTCAAACATTCTCTTCAGATCGTCATCCTTGATCATATCAAAAGTTCGATTCGGCTCAAAAGTTATATCAACTTGGACATAAAAATCAGGAAAATCTTCGAGCAAAGCATTTTTAATATCACCAACAATCTGATCCCCAGCTGGACAAGCCGGAGAAGTCAAAGTCATAGTAATGATAATTTTTTTCTGATCGAGCTGATAATCCACAGCATAAATCAGTCCCATAGTCCAGATATCAACGATAGGAAATTCTGGATCAAAAACATTTTGAAGCCTTGATTCTATAAGCAAAAGAGCTTTATCATTTTCTAGATTCATCACTACTTACAAAAACATCAATTAAAACAAAAATCACAAACAATACAAGTCACAAAAATTTAGTCCACATTTCAGAAACGAACAAAACAGCATTAATAAGTACAAAAATCCCAAACAAAAGAGAAAGTTTATAACTCAAAGCCATGACACTTCATAGAGTTTTCTTAGCAAAAAAACTCTGAAAAAAAAGAAAAAAATAAAAGCTCAATCCCCAACTCGCCAAAAAAATTCCCAAAAACCCAAAAGCTAAAGCAGGCAAATAATCCTGATAGACATTAACAAAAACATACAAAACCCATAAAATTAAAACACCTATAAAAATTTTTAATCCTGCTCCAATATGATAAAAAAGCATACTAACTGACCAAAAAGATAAATATTTTGTACAAACAGAGCCTATCCAATATTTACATTAGTTTCAGAGTCATCAACCTCAGTCGTTTCAAGTTCACTCGCATCCATTGTGACTTCACTCAGCGACGGCAAATAAAAAAAGTTAGAACCAGATTCATAAAATTTATAGTAAATTACTTCCCAGATTCCATGCCAAAGAGGAATCAAAGTATAAGCCAATATTGAAGGCATAAGCATTAAAAAATAATTTTTATTTTCTGGAGCCATGTCTTGAACCAATTTATCGACAAAAGCATAAAGCGTCACAGCAGAAATAAATCAGATCATCGTTCCAATAAGATGAGAAGCACTATAATTTGGATTTGAAGTAAATTCTATCATTGAGTGAATCACAAAAACAGAGAACAAAATATGGAAAGCCAAGACATAGTACAAGCTTGATAAATCGCTATAGTAAACAAGATAAACCGGGAAAAAAATAAGAAAAACAAATACATCAGCAAGCAATCAAAGTGCAAACATTTTGGAAGAATCGTAATATTTTTTACCGTAAAACAAACTATAAAATCAAGCGACAATCACAGTTCCAATAAAAGTCGTCACAAAAGCAATCAAAAGCATAATAAAAGGAAGAAGTGGATTGGTCTGTCCATCTACAATCTGAAAAATACTACCAAGAAATCCAACAATAATAAAAATCAAAGCTGAAATCATCACACCAATAAGCAAACCAATTCCAGTTTTTGAAACGATCTGTCGACCACTCGTAGAAGAAGGTTCTATATTGATAAGATTAAAAGATTGATTCATCATAAATTCTCAAAAAATAAAGATCTTAAAGTATTTATACTGATTTTCGCTAAAAGCACAATTTTTTAAAGGTTATTTTCTAAAAGCTATCGTAGATCACGACAAACAGCCTATTTCAGAAACATAACCCTCAAAAAGAGATAAGTCAGTATCAACATTACTACTAAACGATAAAATATAGCCTTTTTTATTATCTACAAAATAATACTGCCCAAAATAATAAGTCGGTTTTTTCTGTGACAATAAGCTCTCATTTACTGTAAAAGTATGGAAATATCACTGATAATCTTTTTCACCACAAGAAAAACTCAATGAATCATTAGCAAGATAACGATAGCCAAAAAGATTATCTTTGAGCTTCATAGCTAAAATCTGAGCAAATTCACGAGAATTCATAGGCTGAGCAAGTGAAGAAATCGACACAATAAAATTAGTATCATAAAGATCACCGCGAACCTTCAAAACTGCGGCTATTTTACCCTTCAAACTAATATGATCAACACTTGATGGATTCATAGGAACAAATTGAGCCGGCACAGTAACAAAAAACTTATCAAAAGAGACCACTCTTTCAGTAGGAGTCGTTTCAGTAGAAGAACAACCAGCCACTAAAAAGAAAAAAAGCAAAATAAAAGATGAGCACTTTCTTGCCGCAGACAGGTTTATTTTTTTAAACAAAAATTGGATGGAAATTTTTTGTAACTTCATGAAATAATATGGGATAATTATGAAACAAAAAGTGAGATCAAAGCAAGAACAATACCAAGAAAAATACCAATAATAAAAGATTTCACATAAATACCCTGACGAGGTTGCTCATCATCATCTTGCTGGACTATTCGTAAATGAGCAATAATATATCACAGCATCAAGCCACATAGAATGAGATATCAAGGCATCATAAGTACTTTCAGCATCTCGTAAACCTCTGATTGCACACCAAAAACTGTCAAAATTTGCCCTCCATTAAGGTAAAAAACAGCTATCACGACACTACTAAGAAAAAACAATCCCTTAAGTATTTCAAAAAAAATTGCCATACTGACGACAGTAAAAAATAAATCTCACAGATAAAAGTAATGATTGAAGAAAACATTGCAAGCACGAAAAAAACCAGAAATTTGACTTTTTTTATTTTTTCAATTAGAATAATAAAAATTTACTACCTAGTAATGCAAAAATGTGATATTTAAACTGAAAAGAGACCCCAGAATCAATCGACCAAGAAAAAATCTCAAACTACAATAACTTGGATTGAGCTACCAGAAATTTCAAAGTTGAAGTTGAATCTGAAGAATTCAAACAAGTAACAAACATGAACAGTCTAGAATTAAAAAAAGACAAAGTTTTTTGAGCAAATTTAGAAAGATTTAATAAAAATTATCATACAAGCTTCGATATCTCTATGATAGCTCATCTCAAAACACTTTTTTGAAATAAAGTATCAACATGAATCGATCCAAACAATAAAGCTGTAGAAGATAACCTAAAAAGCAAAAAAACGATCTATGAACAGCTAGAGAAAGAGCTTTTTTCAAAAGAAAAAGAAAAAAAAGCTCTATTGATATCAGTAACGACAAAAAAACTTTCTGAATCAATCGAGCTCAGCTGAGGTGCAACACTACGAAGGTCAGATCTTGACTTAGCACAGATAAAAGAAATTGAAAAAAAGCTTGAGAAATTCAATAAAGAAAACAAAACAGATGTAACATTAGTAGATTTCAGTTATCTACAAGCTTTTTTTTCAAGAGCAGACTTCGCTCAAGCAATAGATGGCTGACCAAATAGACTAAAATTACCAACAGAAACTATAGATTCATTAAAAACAATTTATCCAATCTTCAAAGATATTGCAAAAGGTCTAGCAGGATATAATAAAATTGAAGATACAGAAAAACTACTTGCAAAAAAACAAAAAGAAATCGAAAAAAATCTTAAAAAAGAAGCTAATGAAAATGAAAAAGAAAAGAACTCTCATAAAAAAGAAGATGATAACTGAAAAAATTTAGAAGTTTATGAAGAGGAGATAACATCAAAACCAATAAAAATAGACGAAAATCATGCTAAACAAAAAACAAATGAAGTAGGCCAATTCATGAAAAAATCAGGAAGGACTTGAATAGAATTAAATAACAAATTTGTCTGAAAAAAAATCTGAAATTGAATAGAAGTTAAAAGAAAAAAAGTCTGATCTTCAGAAAAAAAAGAAGAAAATTCAGATACTTTTTACAGTTCTTGAGTAGAAAGCAATGAATCAAACAATACAACATTTGAAGGTCAAGAAATCCTAGAAAATATCTATGAAACAATAGGATTGCCAATGACAGTAAATGGTTTTATAAAAAATATTGAGCAAAAAACCTGACCATATAAAGATATTTTAAATCTTAATGTAGAAAAAAGAAACATAGAATGAGATGGTTCATTCAATCAAAGAATCAAAATAGATAAAATTAACAACATCAGCTGAAACATCAATATTGACAAAAATGGGCTCCTCAAAATGACCAATCCATTCAGCCGAGATAGTAAAAATTTTTCATTTTCAGAAACATCTACAGTCAAAATGCATGCTCTCTCTGAATTTGAAGAACTCATTGATGAAAATTTTCTCCTCCAATTAGCAGAAAAGACTCTCGAAGAAGGTAAAAATGTAGAAGCATGAGAAGAATTCCAAAAATTTTTCCAAACTAAATTTCAAGAAAAACTAGAAACAGCTATCACAGAAAAAATAAATGATATGACCGATCCTAAAAAACTGAGTGAAAAACAAACACAAGAAGAACTGGAAAGGCATCTCAATAAATTCAGTACTTGAAGCAGATTATTAACTTTTTTCAAACCAACTGAAAAAATGAAAAAATATTGTAATCTGGGTGAAACCATAGATGAAGAAAAAAATCCATGATCATATCGTTATCTCACGATCTTAAAAAATACAATCGAGAAAAACAATATAAATGAAAAGTGAAATCTCAACTACTCTCTTCTGAATTCATTTGAAAGACTTCAAAATTTTCGAGAAACAAACAAAAAACGTATTAACTCCTATCAAGGTGGTTTGCCCCATAGATACAAAGAAATGTTGGAGTTTTTCAATGGTAAAGAAAACGAACAACCAAACGAAGAAAAATTCTTAAAATTTATAGAAGCATTTGTAGAGGGAAAAGATGAAAAAACTCAAGTAATTGAAGTAGAAAAATTAGATAAGTTTGTTACATCTGTGGAAAAAAATGAACCACTAAAGGAAAACAATACGACAGTATGATTAAAAACTTTACTAGAAGAAACAAAGCTAGAAAAAGAGAAAAAAACAAATCAAGCAATCACTGAAGCTCATGAAAAAACAGATGCTGAACTTGATTTAGCACTCAAAACAGTAGTATAATTAAATCAAAAGATGCAGAAAAAGCATCTTTTTTTATCGATTCAAAGATACTCATTTCTATGGTTTTATAAACAAATTATCACAGTAGCACTTTTTTCACGACTTACTTAAAGATTAGAGTTGAAAAATCATTAAAAAAAAATAGAGAGAAGTTTCACATATTTATCACTTCATTCTCATGCATGAATTTATCAGAAATAAAAGATTTTTTTGATTATAAGCCAATTTTTGATAAAAATCCTCAGTTTTTAGTAGATCAAATAAAATTTTTAGCATCTCAATATAGCAAAGACCCAGCAACTGGAGAAAAAATTCAAGAAGCTTATGAATTCGCTCATATATCTCACGGAGAAGGAGAAAGACTTTCTGGTGAACCATACATCGTTCATCCACTCAAAGCCACTCTCTTCTTGATGGACATCAAACCAGACATTGAAACGATTCAAACTTGTATTTTACACGATGTAATCGAAGATACACCAGTTTCTTACGACGACATCAAAAAGAAATTCGGAAAAGAAGTAGCCGATCTCTGTGAATGATTAGTAAAAGTTTCAAAAGTAAGATATGCTTGAGAAGATAGACAACTCGAAACCTTAAAAAAAACTTTTCTAGCAATGGGAAAAGATTTGAGAGTAATTTTCGTAAAAATAGCAGATCGTATTCATAATATTCAAACCTTACATTATCATCCAAAAGAAGAAAAAAGACATAGAATTGCACAAGAAACCATGAAAATTTTTGTTCCAATTGCCAAAAGACTAGGACTATATCGTTATCAACTTTATCTAGAAAATGGATCATTTAGAAATCTAGAACCAAAAAGTTTTGAGAAAGTAATATCTTTTATGCAACATCAATTTGGAGGAAGCATCGATTATGCCCATGACTGAATAGAGATTATCAAACATCTCCTCCACAAAAATTGAGTAAAAAATAGCGAAGTAAGCTGAAGATTAAAAAGCCCTTACAGAATTTTTGAAAAACTAGACAACAAATATCACACAGAAGATTTTGGAAAAATAATGGATATTCTGGCATTTAGAATAGTAACAGATTCAGTCATTGACTGTTACAATATTTTGTGAATTATTCACGGAGAATTTACTCCTCTTATCAAAAAAATTAAAGATTATATAGCCATTCCAAAATTCAACGGTTATAGAAGTCTTCACACTACTATTTTTGGAATGTTCAACTTTCCAGTAGAAATCCAAATAAGGACAAAAGAAATGGACGAAATTTCAGAATTTTGAGTAGCTGCACATATTGGATATTCAGAAAATAAAGGCTCTACCACCATGTCTGAAAAACAGACAAATTGGATCAAAAAACTCCAAGAAATTGTAAAAACTTACAAATCTGCTGATACCAAAGAAGAATTCAAAAATGAACTCAATATAGAACTCCTTGAAAAAAACATATTCATCTACACTCCAAAATGAGATATCGTTGAGCTTCCAAACCATAGTACTCTACTAGATTTTGCATTTAGAATTCACAGCGATGTCGGTCTCAAATTCAAACACGGAATAGTAAATTGAGTCATTAAGCCAATTTGACACAGACTTCAGACAGGAGACATGATAAGTATTGTCACTTCAAAAAATAAATACACTGCTTCCAAACACTGGATAGATTTTCTTCACACACCGACCGCAAAAGCAAAACTAACGAAATATCTCAATCAAAAAGATAAAGAGAATGAACTCAGAAAATCTCTCGACCTCCTCAATAAAAAACTCATAGAAAACAATCTTCCAAAGATTTTTGCAAAAGACGATCTTATTTGAGCTGATCTCTGAGGAGAAAAACTCAATCTTATGCTATTGAGACTATTTGACTCTCCAGAAGAAAAATACATCAAACTTATCCAAAAATATTATAAAAATATTTCTCTGGCTACTGCTCCAAAACTAAGTAAGACGAATAAAACAAACACTCCATCTGAAATAAAATCAGTAGTAATCATCGACGAGAAATTGATGACATATCATCTTTGTCAAGAATGTAAACCGACAATCAGCAATAAAATTATCGCTAAATCAGATAAAGAATGAATGAAAATTCACACAGTTTCTTGTAAAGCAATGAACACACTTTCTTATGAAAAAGTCTATGAAGCTCACCGAAAATGAGAAGAATCAAACTCATATGAATTTGAACTCCGACTAGAAATCGAAGCAGATTACCCAGAAACATTCAAAATTTTATGACTTTACAGTGATCTTCATATCACAATCAATGCCCTCAACATCAAAAATAACAACAATCTAGTGACTCTTCACATCCAGTCTTACTTCAAAAATCCTAATAAAATAGGTCATCTTCTCAAAGAAATTAAAAAACTAGATAACAATATCAAAATTCATAAAAAAACCACTTCATAAAAAATTTTTATTCTGCAAAGACAAAAACCAATGACTGGTTGAATCACTCATTTCATAAATTCAATAAGCAGCACAGTGTGAAATACACAAAATCCAAATGCCCTGATTACCTCTGGAGTGATTTTTTTCTGCTTCGTCTGGATTATGGCAATTATTTACACGATCAAAGACATAACATCCAGAACAAATAATATTTTTTTACGACTTCTCAGTATAATATTTATAACAATCGGTACCCCTCTGCTTTGATTACCACTCTATCGAGCAATCAGACCAGTCACCATCAAGAAAAAAGAATCAAAATCAAAATCAACATCAACAAAACCAGTTATTACATGCCATCATTGTAAAAAACAAAACTGAAAAAATTATACTTACTGCGTTTTTTGTTGAAATAATTTAAAAACAATGTGCAAAAACTGCTGAAACCAATATCCATATAATTTTGAATACTGCTTTCAATGTGGTTCTCCAAACCTAGAATAATTTTTTAAGATTCCACAGCCTTGTTCAAAAGTTCAAGAAAAGTCTGTATTTTTTTATAAAACTCAATAGTTTTTTTTACCATATCTCAGTTCATCACTTCCTTATCAGAAAGATTAACACCAACATACCAAGCTTTCATACGAATAATTTTTTCAGCAGGATGAGATTTATCAAAACCACGAGGCATAGTTTTAGTAGATTCACCTTGAACAGATCAGAAAATTTTCAAAAAATCTGGCTGAGAAATTATATTTTGATAAGTCTTTCGATGTGAAAGCATAAAGTTCCTAATCTTTTTTAGGACCGAAGCATCAGGATAATAAAGTCAACCACCTATAAAAGATTTCCCATCTGGCTCAAGACTCACATAAAATTTAGCATACGGAGATTTTTTTCCCTCAAGAGCAAAAACAGCAGAAAAATTAGTTTTATAAGGAGATTTATCATGTCAAAAACGAACATCTCTATTGAAACGAAACAGACACTTTTTAGCCTCTAGTTCACCAAACAACTCAGGATTAAGCTTTTTCAGCTCATCCAATATAGCATCGACAAAGTCAGTAAAAAGTTTGCGTTCCTCACGATACAGATCGTCATGAAGATGAAGCCATTTAGTATTATTATTTTCCTTCACAGCTCTCAAAAAAGGGAAAAGTGCATCAGAAATTTGAATTTTTTTCATAGTAAAAACCAGAAAAATAAATTATATTTGAAATAGAAAAATTTTTAGTATACTAGCAAAGCCTCTTCTAAAAAACAAGAGGAAATAAAAAAATGAAGATAAAACCTACAATCCCGTACATTTTAGTGGCATTATTTATTCCCACATTGATTGCTATCTATTGGATATCAGTTCCGATTGGCTTGTTTTTTACTATTCATTGGTATGGAGCTTTAGCAATGCAAAGTTTTTTTCATCATAGATATAGTGCTCACGGCACTGTTGTGATGTCAAAACGAACTGAAAAACTGTTTTTCATAATTTCTTGGATTCTCCAAGGTTCTAGTTTTCTCAATCCCCGCGCTTATGGTATCATGCATCGCATGCATCACGATTTTAGCGATACAAAATCTGATCCTCACTCTCCTCATTTTTTCAAAGATATATTCGGGATGATGTGGCATACAAAAAAAATTTATATCGAAATATCTGATCATCCTGATAAATACGAAAAATGGGATACAAAGAGACCTATTTGGTCTTGGTTTGAAAAAATGGGGGAAAGCTTGATTTCTAGATTGTCTTGGGGCATAAGTTATTCCGTATTCTATCTTATATTCCTCCCCTCTGGACACGAGTATCTTTATCTCCTCTTACCAATTCACTGGCTCATGAATCCTTTTCATGGAGCATTAGTTAATTGGTGCGGTCATAAATATGGCTACAGAAATTACGAAGACACAAATGACAAGTCTGTAAATTGTCTCCCACTTGATATTATGCTTCTAGGTGAATGGTTTCAAAACAACCACCATCAAGACAAAGATTCACCAAATCTAGCAAAAAAATGGTGGGAGTTTAATCCACTCTATCCAGCCATTTGGTTCGGAGCTTTCATTGGACTATATAAATTCAATCACCATGAAAATTTATAATTTAGTCATACCGGTGATTTTGGACACTTTAGCTTCAAGTAAAACGAAGAAGGTAAAGATAAAAAAGTTCTAGTATAAAGTATTTCTAAGACTATCGGTACAAGTTCGCAAAAGCAAAATAAAAAAAGAGCATCTCGTTTCCGAGGTGCTTTTTCTATAAAAATTTCTTACTTAGTCCCTTTTTTAGCCAAAGCTCTAGCGCTTTCAGTCAAATATTTTTTTCTCATTCTAATATTTTTTGGAGTGATTTCGACAAGTTCATCTGGTCCGATATAACCAAGCGCATCTTCCAAAGTCAAATGAACAATAGGTTCTAAACGCATAGCTTCATCGTTTCAGCTATTTCTGACATTAGTAAGCT
The DNA here is from genome assembly GCA_937872535.1 of uncultured bacterium. Classification (GTDB taxonomy): domain Bacteria; phylum Patescibacteriota; class Gracilibacteria; order Absconditabacterales; family Absconditicoccaceae; genus CALMTC01. The sequence continues at coordinate 28,467 of CALMTC010000016.1, read as the reverse complement.
GCTTATTCACCGTCAAATTGATAACAAGATCTCATCCTTTAAGATGTTCACCCACGATCATTCCCTCATAAATTTTTTGAGCTGGGTCAACAAAAATAGGTCCACGATCCTGAAGTTTATAAATACTATATTTCATCACTTCACCAGTATTTCCAGAAATCATAGAACCAAACTGTCTCTTCTGAATTTCACCTTTATAATCATCGTAGTGAGAAAAAGATGAATACATAATTCCTTCACCTTTCGTCAAAAGAATAAATTCTCATCTAAATCAAAGTAATCATCTGGTTGGTATCTCGAATTCCATAGTAGTCAGACCATTTTCAGAAATATTTGAAGTCATGAGTCATTTACGATTTGAAAGTGCTTCTATCACACTACCAGCCAAATGATCTTCAATATTAATCACCAAACTTTCTATCGGTTCAAGTTTTTTTCCATCTTCTATCTTAAAAATAACCTCTGGAGGTCAAACCTGGAGTTCACCACCTTCTCTACGAATCGATTCAATCAAAACAGACAAGTGAAGTTCTCCTCTTCCAGAAACAATAAATTTACTATCAGTCATATCTACTTTCAATCCGACATTTGTCTCAAGTTCTTTAGTCAATCTTTCTTGGAGGTTTCTCGTAGTCAAATATTTTCCTTCTTTACCAGCAAACGGAGAATCGTTAACGAGAAATTCCATACGAAGAGTCGGTTCATCAATAGAAATAGTAGGCAAAGCTTCGATATCACCAGCTCCTACAGTTTCTCAGACAAAAATATTCGGAATTCCAGCAATCGTAATTATATCTCCACAGCTCGCTTCCTGAGATTCTACTCTCTGTAAACCAAGTGTTGTATAAATTTTTGAGATTTTACCAGTTCTTTTAACTCCATCATTTCAGATAATAGTCACTTGCTGACCAGTTTTTGCCGTCCCTTCATAGACACGACCAATCCCAAGTCTTCCAACAAAATCATCATAAGCCAAATTAGCAATTTGCATACGAAAAGGCTTGTCAGAAAGATCCGCTGCAGGTTTCACATACTCTTTGATCGCTTCAAAAAGTGGTTTCATATCTACAGGTTCATCTCCAAGATTTTTAAGCGCATATCCATTTTTAGCACTAGCATAAATTACTGGAAAATCAGCTTGTTCATCACTTGCTCCAAGCAAAATGAACAAATCAAAAAGCATATTTATTACCTCTTTTGGTCTTGCTGTAGGTTTGTCTATTTTATTCAGCACAACAATAGGTTTCAAACCAAGTTCTAAAGATTTTTTCAAAACGAATTTAGTCTGAGGCATAGGACCTTCATAAGCATCCACTACCAAAACCACACAATCAACCATACGAAGAACGCGTTCCACTTCAGATCAAAAATCAGCATGTCCCGGAGTATCAATGATATTGATTGTATCTCCTTCATAGCGAACTGCTGTATTTTTCGCATAAATTGTGATTCCTCTTTCGCGTTCCTGATCGTTATTATCCATAATCAAGTGCTGATCTTCAGCAGCTTTCATTGTACCAGATTGTTTCAAAAGCTGATCAACTAAAGTAGTTTTCCCATGATCTACATGGGCAATAATTGCAATATTTCTCAAAGCCATATTTTTTCTGTAAAAATAAAAATTCTGGTATAACCGCAAACACGATCACCCGAAAACCAAAGCCACACTTAAGTAAACAAAAGTTTTCTTGAAATTGCATATAGTATACAATTTTTTCAGATGAAAACAAGGCTAAAAAGCTGAAAAAATATTCATAGTAAAAAGTCACCAGAAAATTGGATGGTGATTTTCGTATAGAGAGAGAACCAATTTATTATGTTATATATTTAAAGAACATTCACCAGAATATAAATTTTTCTTATTTGAAATTAGTAAGAATACTACAAAGTTCTACCTTACCTCTACTCAATAATTCATAGCCCACCACAACACAAAAACGAAGCTCTTTAGCAGTTCAGTCTCAGCAAAGGCCAGTATTTCCAGTTGGACAAGATAAAAAATTACCTGTTCAGACCTTATCATAAAGCCCTAAAACTCTTACAGCTCTCCAATATTTTCATTGAGATCAAGTTGGATAATTATCGGGACAACTAGACCATCAACCATCATTCAAGAAACACAAAGAAAATTTTAAATCACTGGCATTAATTCATCATGAGAATTCAAATCTAGCACCCGTCATAAAATCTAGACGATAGACAGTTTGATCTGCAAATTTGTAATTTACTAAAGCATACCAGCCACTTTGAATCCAAGCATCATTTTCACAACCAATACCACCAAAATCTTGATACGGATCAGATTTCAACCAACATAGATCTGTTTTTCAGCTCCACTGAAGTCGATTACTATCTCTTATCTGACCAACAAGTTCAACTCACTCTCTTGCTAGATTCAAAGCAATAGTCTCATATCTTGTTTGTTCAGATCAACGAAAAGCATAGTTAAGAGATTGAAAAACAGCAATCAAAGCGACTCCCAAGAGCATAACTACTACAACAATTTCAATCAAAGTAAAACTTTTTTTATTTGCAAAGTTCATCCAGAAAAATAAGATACAATAAATAATGTCGTTGTACAAAAAAATAGCCTAGTTGCAACCCATAGTATTTCGGGAAAAAAATACAAACAATATCCAGAATTTTATTTTTTCAATGTTCAATGTAATGAATCGAGAAGTAATGAACTACATCATCGCTGGACTTATTGGAGTTTTATTCGTTTTTGCATTCGCTATAGGGATAGACAAAATGATGAGAATTATTTTAGGAAATTATTTACTCACCATCATTTGTGTAGCTCTCTGAAGCACCATAGATACAATCAGTTTTGCGATCAAACCATTAGTTTCACAGATTGCATTCTTAGGTGTAACTTTTGGTCAACTAGATTTTTTCCTAACAAACAGCAAACTCACAATCATCATACTCACTTACTTAGTCCTCATGGTACTCATTTTCTCAAAATCAAAAATATACATCAGTCTCCCATCAGACGAAAATACTAGAATTTTTCTCAAAATTATCATCATCCCACTCACAGTTATTAGTGCCATTTTGACAGCTCAAACAGCTATTTTATGACCCACTATTTTCAATACCAATTCTCTGCTTATCTTGGCTGCTCAATTCCAAAATAGTCCTCTGCTATTCTACTCTATTGCTCGAGCTCCCCTACGAATATTCTTACATGGCATCATTACAGTTCTCATTACTTCCGAAATCAAATTTTCAAAACCTGATTCTCTCGAAAACATATAAAAAATTTAAAATTCTGCATATAAAAGCTAGATATTTAGCAAGAACAAGAAGAGATAGAGAATCTTCACAATCACGAATCTAAAAAAAGTCAATATTCTCGGTTTTTATATTGAAAAAGAGAAACAAAAAAGTATAGAATAGATCTGTTTATTTTCCAAACCCCAAACTAAAATGACTCAAAGAACACTTGTAATTCTAAAACCTGATACTGTCGTAAGAGGAATTAGTGGTAAAATAACTGATAAGTTTGAAACAAGAGGTCTAAAACTTGTAGGTTGTAAAATGCAAATCTTATGAGATGATCTCATAAAAGATCACTATTCTCACCTTCTTAGTAAGTCTTTTTTTGGAGAAATTGTAGATTACATGACTTCTGCTCCTGTTATTTTACAAGTTTGGGAAGGACCAGATGCTGTAGAAATCGTAAGAAGAACAGTAGGTGCTACTAATCCTACCGAAGCTCTTCCAGGGACTATTAGAGGAGACTTTGCAGTCTATGTTGGAAAAAATGTAGTACACGCATCAGAAGATGCAACAGCAGCAGAAGTAGAAGTAGAAAGATTTTTCAAACCTGAAGAACTTTTCTCTCACAAAAGAGCTGATGAACATATAACTTTTGGAAGATAATCTTTCAAAAAACTTAGAAAAAACCTTTAAAATTATAAATAATAGCAATGAAAAATTGAATTCACCCTTCATACAATCAAGCAGTAGAAGTAAACTGTATCTGTGGAAATAGTTTCACAATAAATACAACAGCAAAAGGTCCTATTAAAGTAGAAACATGTCCAGCTTGTCATCCAGTATACAACAAAGGAGTTGTGAAAACTCAAATCACAAAAGGAAGACTCGAAAAATTTGAAGAAAAAAAGAGAAAAATGGAAGCAGCGAAATCTTCTTCAAAAAAATCTTCTTAAGAGACAACCCACAAAAATCGTATTTTTGATGTATCAAAAAAATATACAATGTCTCTGAAAAATGCAATCATCAAAAAATATACAGGTAACCAAAAAATAATCCACATGATCGACTATGATATCTGGATATACCTTTGGATTGCCGCAAAATATTGTCTTATAACATCAATAATTCTATGAATATACTATGGAATTTGATTTTATATCAAAAATAATCGAATTGATATCATAGCAGGCTCAATGGGACTTATAATCTACATCACTATGATTCTAGAACTTCTGAATAAATACTTAGATACGATAGTAATTACACCACATTGAGTTAGTGTTTTCAATCGAAATTGACTCACAGAGTATAAAATGGAAACATTTGATCGACCTAAGATAGAAACAGTAAGTCACGAGCAAGATAACCTACTATCATCTATGCTCAATAGAGGCTATTTAGCTATCTCTCTTGATCCATGAATCAGTTATAAATTCTGATATATCAATAATCCCAAGTTACATTCAGACATTTTGCTTCATACCAAACATAGACAGTACCAGCCAGACGAAGATATTTCGCCAGCACCAGATACCGATAAATTCAATATTTTGGTAGAAACGCTTGGTGAAGTAATCATAGACTACATCAAAAAAGACAATCAATAAAACTACCCCACCAGCGAGGTAGTTTTTTTATAATTTTTCGATTTGTTTTCAAAAAGATTTTCATTATTCTACGGGTATTTACCACTCATTTCATTGAAAAAAATGAATCCATTATCATTACTAATCACAGAAATAATGTATCGTCCTATTTTTAATATTCTCATACTTTTTCTAGCCATTTTTCAGTGAAATCTAGGTATCGCCATTATACTAATGACACTTTTGATAAGATTTTTGCTTCTCAGACAAACAGCAGCAGGAAACGAAATGCAAAAACACATGAACGATATACAGCCAAAACTCAAAGAAATCCAAGAAAAATATGCGGACGACCCACAAAAACTACAAGAAGAAACAATGAAAATATTTAAAACTCAAGGTATGGCACCATTAAAAGGTTGTTTTACAATGCTTTTACAGATACCAGTTTTTATAGGACTTTTTTATGTCGTAAGACACATTACCGACCAAGCAGAAATGCAGTCTCAGATCTATAGTTTTTTCAGCTCTTTTGGTCTAGCTTATACGAATCCAGCCAACATCAATACAAATTTTTTCTCTATAGATCTGCTAAAAAGCTGAAACATTATCCTCACTATTTTAGCAGCAATCGGAATGTACTTCCAGATGCAACTCACCACTCTCAATAAGCCAGCTACTCCAGCTATAGCCAATGCTCAGATGCCAGACATGACCAAAATGATGTGATCAATGAATATTTTTTTCGTTTTCATGATGGGAACATTCGTCTACAGCTCTCCATCAAGTATCGGACTTTATATAGTCACCACTACTATTTTCTCTATCGTTCAACTTTCTATCCAGTATAAAGAACTCCTCAGAGTAAAACTCTACACTTTCTTTCATAAAAAAAAGTAATTTTCTGAAAACTGAAAAAACCACCTCCCGTCAAACTCAAAGACCGCCAGGCAAATCAAAAAACTCATCGTTGCGAGGAGAGCAGAATAAAAATTTTTTATATAGTTTCAGCATTATAGTTTTTCAGCTGGTCTCTCAGATTGATAAGTTTTTCGAGTAATTCATCTTTGAAAAAATCGAGATGAATAATGATATTATCTTCATTAGTAACGATCAAATCATTTTTCTGAACAAGTAAAGCTCTCAAAAAAACAAGTTTTGAAAGAAGTATTCTTTGAGAATTAAGAAGAATTCTATATTTAGTAGCACATTGACCATTTTCGATAGATTGATTGATACCATCTTGAGCAGCTTTAATATCATACTGACTCAGTCATTGAAAAAAATTAGTATCTCAAACTTTCTTAGCATTATCACAAACAGTCATTTCATTAGTATACTCCGTAACATCAGTTTGAAGAGAAAGCAGCATATCTTGACTTCTAGCCAGAGCTGTATCAACTTGACCATTATAAGAACTAAGTACTTTTCTTCTCTCAGTAGCTCATTCTAAAAGTGCAATAATATCAGTAGAAATAAGAACTTCCATAGTTTGAATCGTGACTAAAACATCAGAATAAGCTCCTTGGATACCTCCGAGACTTCTTTCTCACAAAGCAATATTAGTCAAAGTCTGAGCGTAAACAGTATTATCAATAGATTTTTTTTGAACATAATGAGTACCTATTTTGATATTTTCCTGTCAAAGAAGCACAGCTTGAAAAGATGAGCTCACATCACCCAGATCAAAATAAAAAATAATAAAACCAAAAATTATCACTCCGATGTAAAAATAAATATTAAGTAATAATTCCAAGATAAACCTCATCGATAAGCAATAAAAAATAAATACCTAAAACGATTTACCAATCACATTAACCAGATCAGCCATAGGCAAAAAGATAGATGCCATAATTCCACCAACAATCAAAGCAATAAAAGCCATCAAGAATGGCTCTATAAAACTCATCAGCATATCAACTTTCGACCTAAAAATATCTCTATAAAAACGCCCCATAGTAGCAAGAACATCAGCTATATTACCAGTATTTTCACCAACCATTATAATCTGAACCAGTAAAGGATCAAAAAGATCTGAGCCTTCCATCGAGTCAGAAAAACCAAAACCAGCTTCCAAGTCTCCCTTTATTTCAATCATTTTCTTCTTATACCAATAATTGTCAAAAATATTACTCATCTGCTCTAGGGCAATAATAGGAGAAACTCCAGCTTTATAAAAATTTGATAATAATTTTGAAAATCTATACTGATAAAAAGTTTTTACAGCATCAGAAAGAAATGGAAGAGAAATAGTAAGCTTATCAATAAAAATAGTAAAAGGCAAAAAATGTTTATATAAAAATGAAAAAGCACTTACTAAAAGAAAAACAGTTCCAAGCACCAAATACCAATAAGAAATCATAAAATCTGATGCTCCAATCATAAACAATGTCACAGCTGGCAAAGCAGTTTTATCAGGGAAAAGTGAAACAATTGTTGGTACAACAGCAGTCAATAAAATAATAACAGCAATCAAAGTAAAAACAATCAAAACAGCAGGATAAGTCAAAGCAGACCTAATTCTAGCAATAATTTTTTGATAGTTTTCGAGTTCACGAGCAATAGAATCTAAAGTTTCTGGCATCGTACCAGTCAACTCAGCAGCTTTGACAAGTTCTATCTCTTCAGAAGAAAAAAAATAACCATGATTTCTCAAAGATTCAGCCAAACTTAATCACTGAGTCAGCTGTTTAATTAAATCCGAAATAATCATTTTCAAAGCACTATTTCTTTCAGATTTCAAAATAGAAAAAAGCGACTCTCTGACACCAAGTCCAGCTTTTTGAGCTACAGCCAAAAGTCTGAAAAACACAGTCTTGTGTTTCAATCCAGGAGATTGAAGCTTAATGACTAGTTTTTCAAAAAAATCAGCTTTGAGTGATGTTTTTTTTACTAGAGAGATTGCCATCAGAATAAAAATTTTTTAAATAAAATGTAAATAATCGATGAAAAAGTTTTTGAATTCAATGAAGAGAATTTCATTACCTAAGTTTACCAATCGTTGTTAGTTAACTACCTCCCGGTCCCTGAGCCTGTCGAAGGGAAAATATCTCAGAACTTACTTAATGGTGTTTTACGATCTTATAGACATCGTCAATAAAAATTTGTCCCTTAATCACTTTAAATATTCCATCTCTTTCAAGATTAATCATCCCATACTGAAGCGCATATTTTTCAATATCAAAAGCACTTTTCCCATCCAATAACATTTTTTTCACTTCCTCATTATAATCCATAAATTCAAAAATTCCTATTCTGCCTTTATAACCACTTCATCAGCAAACAGAGCAAGTTTCACCACTCTGAGGATCTTTACCAGATCCATAAGAAGTGATTCCATCATTGATAAATTTAGTCCATTGTTCAGAACTGATACCTCTACGAACAATTTCATCTTTAAGCATTTTTCTATCCATCGTAGCAAAAGCTTGTTTCGCAAACTGAAATGCTGGCTTATCTTTAATATTGATATCAACAGCACAGTGAGAACAAATTTTTTTCGAAAGACGCTGAGCGATGACTCCATTAAAAGTACCAGCCAGCATAAAAGCCTTCGCACCGAGATTGAAAACTCTCGTAATAGTTTCGACAGAAGAGTTCGTATGAATCGTAGACAAGACAAGATGACCAGTCATGGCAGCATCCATAGCCATATCAAGTGTCTCTTTATCACGGATTTCTCAGACCATGATAATATCAGGATCTTGTCTCAGTGCTGCTCTCAGCCCCGAAGCAAAAGTAAATCAGATATCAGTTCTGATTTGAGATTGATTAAGCCCAAAAAGTTTGACTTCCACTGGATCTTCATAAGTAATAATATTCACATCGACCTTGTTAATAAAATCGAGACAAGCATACAAAGTTGCTGTTTTTCCAGATCCAGTAGGACCAGTATTTAAGATAATTCCATTTGGATAAGCCAGATTTTTATAAAGCAACTCAGCATTGATTCACTCTAATCCCAGTTCGTTAATAAGCGGAATTTTTTTTGACTTATCCACTATTCTCATCACAAGTTTTTCTCACCAAACCGTCGGCAAAGTATTCGCTCTCAGATCGATCTCTTTATTAGTCAAAGTAACTGTAGAAACTCTAGCATCTTGAGGCAGTCTTTTTTCATCAGGTCTCATTTGCCCCGACTCAATTTTAAATTTAGAAATAATACTTTCGTGGATATTGTTTGGATATTGCACCAACTCGATCAAATCACCATCAATTCTAATCCTAATTCTAGAATAATTTTCAAATGGCTCAATATGAATATCCGAAGCCCCCTCCTCGACTGCTATCGTCAAAAGATTATCAAAAATCTTGATAACATCAGCCTGAATTATAGCATCATTAAGTTTCTGTTTAAAATCTTGTACAGTCAACATTGGAAAACCATCAAAAATAAAGAAAATATCATACTGAATTCTACTCAAAACCTCAAAAATACTATAATTTTATATTCTGATAACTGAAAAAAAGATTGACATTTTAAAAGAAAACCAGACAAACTACTCCAAAAAAAACAAGTCTCCCGTTCGCAGAGTTTATCAAAGAGACCGTTACCTTAAATTTCTTTTTCTTCGAAATTTTTTTCCAGCAAAAGATCACTCGTTATCAACGCCAACGCAACCTTGTCTGAGGTCCAACCTCGTGATAGAGGAAGAAAAACGAGACGATCCTTTGATGGTGAGTCGGTAAAACTCAAGAAAAAACATAGTGAGTAGTCAAGGAGTAAGGAAGAGAGTAAAGACGAGATTTTGCGTTGGCTAGAGTTTTTTTGCATACTTTTTTGTGGCAATGACAAAAAAGTATGGCCACCCGGCGAGGGTTTTGGAAAATTTGTATTGATTTTGAATTTTGTAAATTGACCAAAAAATTATTTTCTATAGAGACGCAATTTATTGCGTCTGTATTTTAAGAAACGATTTCCAGAAAATAAATTTTAGAGATTACAGAAAAAAGTTATCTACACAATCTACCATCATCCAGCATTCTAAAAATTTCAAAGATTTTTATAGTTTTATTGTAATAAGTAAGCTGATCAAAAGTGAGTTCATAGTTATTAAGGATATCAGTCAGCTCTTGCAGTTTTTTATTCTTAGTAGTATCCAAAGTACTGATACTAGCCAAGTCAACAACAGCCTGATCGACAGTTTTTTTAGCCAATTGCACAGTAAGTGGTAAATCTTGTTGAGGTCAAAAACACTGTTTCGCAAGAGCCAAAGAAATTCTATCGTAATCAGACTTAATAAGTCATCTACCAAAAATCTGAAATTGAATCTGCCCAACATAAGACTGAGAAGCTTGCCCCAAAGTTTTTCTCTGAGGAGTAAAAGTAAATCTTTTTATATTCATAACTGGAGCCATTCTCTGAAAAAATTTTTTCAACAAAGGTTTTTTATCTGGATTTTTCAAATCTCACACACTATAAGCTAAAGAAGGAACAGTTTGATATTTTTGTCTGAAAAGAAAAGCACAATATTGAAGATCTTCATTATTACATTCAACAGTTTTTTTAATAGTATTTTCTATAACAGCCTCAGTCAAGAAAGAAATATCTTGCTTACCATGAACCCAATCCATAAGCGAACGAGCGATAAAATCATCAAGACTCTTTCCTGTCAAAAGCGTACCAGTTTGAGTTTTTTGATAAGAAATTCTCAGTCATTCTCGAAGATTATAAACAAATTCATGAACCAAAGAAATATTTTCTCTGTTAGAACTAAACGACAAATCATTAATCAAAAATAAAAATGCGCGTTTATTTGGAGCCAGAAAAGAAACATTTAATTCAAAAGAAAAATATCAATTATCCTGCTCTTGAAGAGGAGAAATTGAGATATCAGTAATTTCATTATAAAATTCACCATTTCAAACCACACGGAAAAAGTCACTCCAGCGACCAAGTAAAGCCAAATCGCTAAATGGATTTTCAGCCAAAAATCTTTGTCAAATAAGCTTCGTATCAATAGCTTTTGTGTAAGGATCTTCCCAAATATTCAGTGGTGGTAGTAAAAAATACTGTAAAAAAGACTTATAAGGTTGTTGAAGCGAATCAAAATAAGCATTCAATCTAGTATTTTCTTCTTCTGCATTACGAGACAATCTTACCAAATCAGGCAAATTTCTAGCATCTTTAAGAATATTTTTTGTAGAATTATTACTCTTCACTTGATCAAGAGAATAATAAGAAACATTGATAAGATCAGCAGAATGAGAATTCATTTCAGTCGCCGTCAAATAAACAGAAAAACTCAGTCAAATCAGAATAAAAAAAACAACAACACAAACTGGCCAAACAATTTTAAAAATTAATTCCTGGCTCTTGTATCGTTCAATAAATGAAATAATATGTTTATTCTGATTATTCATTCTCATCTACAAAAAATTAAAAATCTTCATTCACATAATCAAAAATCTCTCTTTGTGTAGTCTTTTGAAGTGGAACAGCAAAGGTCAAAGATGATGTATTGACCACAAAATCAATTCATCCAATCTTTAAAGTTTTTTTAGTCACCTTCAATTTCGTTAAATCAATATTTTCTCAAACAATAATAAGACTTTGTTTCAGAAGCTGTATCAAATGAGTGACCATAAAAATATGAGGGTTAAAAATTCACTTAGACAAAAGTTCAAGTTCATCTTGTTGAAAAGTATTGATCTGAATTTGAATCGTAATATTGCTCGAAGTTGGATCAAAATTTTGAAATGAAAGATTAAAACTAGGAAAATCTGTATTTTCTAGTTTTTGATCTACAAACCTCATCAGTGAAATAAAAAAACGAGAATCAAAGTTAGGCTCTTGTGCATAGCGATATGAAGCATCAAAATCACCAAATTTTGTACAAGTTTCAGGATTTTCATAAGGATTAAAATAACAGTAGAAAAGATAAGCAGTCAAATCTTTCTCTCCTCTACGAAGCAATCCATCAATAGCCACTCTGACGGTCGGCAAAGAAAAGCCATAGCTCTGAGAAAATTGAGTCAAAAAGCTTTCAAGATAAGAAAAAATCTTGAGTGCTGTACTAAATTTGATTGCTTCGAGTGAAAGCAATGATCTTTGCAAAGAAGCATCTGGGTCGATAATCAGATCTTCAATTTCCTTACTAAAAAAAGCATTTCTTCAGATTTTTTTCTTAGTAGTATCGACATCATTATAGATATTTACCAGCTGAGTGCCTAGAATACCACTAGCTTTAGTCAAAATATCCTTTTTATCAATATAGTTAATAGAATCGCTCCCCACAACATCATTAATACTGAGAACAGCAGATTTATTATCAAAAGGCAAGTCATTATAGTAAGTGAATCACTGAAAAGGCAAATAAAAATCAACGAAACGAGAAACTTTTTTATAAGCATTGATCACTGGTAAAGCATTTTCACTGACATGGTTTTTCGATGCCTCAGTAAAATATCGTTGATAAAAAATAAGAATCAAGAGAGAAATAACAGTAACAGCCAAAAATCAAAAAGAGAAAAAAATTCGCTTCCAATAAGAAACTTTCAAACTTCAAACATCATAAGAATCACGACTATCTCAAAAAACAATAGTATCTTTTTTTGCAGACTCTAAAGTAATATGAGCTAAATTTACAGTATCATTTTTTTTATCAGAAAAAGCAACAGCCATATTTTCAGACTTTTTTTCGCTACTAGAACCATCAATAAGTTGATCTAAATCAATGCTTATTTCAGGAGTTTGAGACTCTTTTGGATCTCCCATCGCAAAAGAAAACAGAAATAAACAGCTCCATTCTATCAAAAAACTTTTTTTTTGTCAAATTTCAGCTATCTATTCTTCATAAAAAAATTTATTATTCTGAAAAATATATATTTCAAAAACTACTCCTCTCTTTTATTCAAAACTTTTTTAATAAGCTCCAGAGAATACCCTCTCATCATCAATTTTTGAATAATTTCAAATCACTCCAAGCCCTTTTTCTTTCGCTGCTGGATAAGTTTTTCAATAGTCTGAGAAACTCAGTCATCAATTTCATCTTTATACTGAGCCAAAGATTTATTAACTAGAGTTTTATCCACTCACTTCTGAAGAAGCTTTTGTTTTACAGCATAGAGAGGCTTACCTTTTTTTATCAACTGAGAATTGATATAAAGTTCACAATAAAGCTCATCATTGACATAATTTTTGCGTTTGAGATAAGTAATCGTCTTCTCGATTTCCTCTTCTCCATAGTGTTTTTCCATCAACTTTGCTCTCAGTTCTTTTTCAGTCTTAGGATACAGATTGATATATTTTAGTGAATATTCAGTTGCACTAGCCATTTTTTGAGTTTAAACCAGAAAATAAAAGATGAGTATTTATTTTTTAAGTGAAGTGAAAAAAAATAATGAGAGTTTATTTCGATTCATCGGAAACCTTTCGCATCGGATGGAAATTTTTAGAAATCATCATCAAAATCAAGTGTATTGAAAAGTTTTATTTTGAGTAACTCTTTTGTTTTTGCATCACCAATACTCCCAATTTTTTTAACAAATCATGATACATCAACAGCTTTCATCTGAAAACACAGTGCAAAACTAGGCAATGATAATCAATATCTTTCAAAATTACTAAGAAAAAGTGTAACAGGCGATTCTGTTTTACCTTGAGAAGTAAGTGGTATGACCAAAAATGTTTGAGAAACTCCCTGAGTAGAAATAAGATTATTTTGATATACAATACAAGGTCTTTTTCCATTCTGCTCATGTCATTTAGTAGGGTCCAAATCAACAAGCCAGATATCATATTTTTTAATATCAACCATTTTCCACTCTTTCTAACATTTCTAAATATTGTTTATTCCCTGCATTGACAAGAAATTGAATCTCAGCTCTCATAGCAGGATCAGAATCAAGATACTCAGCATATTCTTTCATTTCTTTTACCATTTTAGCTTTTCTAGCTTCCTTAGAATACTGTTCAATACTTTCCTCAAAAATAGCTCTCTGAGTAGTTTTTTTTTGTTTAGCAAGATTTTTTACTTGAGCAATAAGTTTTTCTGGTAGATTCACTGTGATAGCTGGCATAAGAGAAAGAAAACAATATAAATCTATTGTTAGTTTAGCAATACATGTTTGATTGTCAATAAATTTTATACAAGTCTAGAATCCACTTTGCAACTCCAGCATACGAGCATAGATTCACTTTTTCTTGGTGAGCTGTTGATGAGTTCATCTTTCTACCACCTCTGACTGGTATCCATTTTTCGATTCAAACACCAGGATTTCATCAGCTTCTTTGACAGTTTGTAATCTATGAGCCACGATCACCACAGTTCTTCATTCAAACAAACGATGTAGAGCCTCGCTTACTTTCTCCTCACTAAAACTATCCAACGCACTAGTTGGTTCATCCAGTAAGATTATCTTTGGATCTTTCAAAAATATTTTAGCAATTGCTAATCTCTGTCTTTGCCCACCAGACAATCTGACTCCTTTTTCACCAATCTGACTATCAACTCCATTTTTCATATCCCATACAAACTGACATTCTGCCTGATTCAGAGCTTTTTTTATTTTCTCATCAAGATCTAACAGTCATCTCTTAGAAGTAGGAAGTTTTTTTATTCAGTATATTAGATTTTCTCTGATCGTACCATCAAAAACACTCGGCTCTTGAGTCAAATAGCCCAGCTGATTGTAGTACGACTCCAGCATCACAGTTTTTGCACTCACCTCTTCACCAGTAGGAAGCTTTTGCTTATCAATGAGAATTTCTCCGCTATCAGCATGCAAATATCCAGCAAATAATTTTATCAGCGTAGTTTTTCCAGATCCACTTAGCCCCACCAGAGCCGTCTTTTTCCCACCAGCAATACTGAGAGATAAATTATCAAAAATCTTCGCTGCATCTTTCGATCCAGAATACGAATAATTCATCCCCTTCAAAACAATATCTCAGTTTTTATAAACGAATTTTTTTCACTCATCATATCACTTTATTTTTGGCATATCATCAAATGTATCTCGAAGTTTTTCCACTTGAATTATTTCTTGAAAATATTGTTGTATAATTCAATTAATACCAATTAATCAAGAATTTATCTGTCCCATCCAAAGGACAATAAGCATCAAGTCAGAAAGCATATAATTTCAAAGAAAAACTCCATAACCGACATACAAATAAACACAGACTCTTGATAAATCAAACACAAAAATCTGACTATCCCAAGAGTAAAAAATCATTTTTGACTCCTCTCTTGAATATCATAATATTTTATCAAAAATCCCTACAACTTGTTTTAATTCAAATAAAATTTTTTGATTCTGCAAAACTTCAAATTTTGACATAATCAATCTCACGATATGAGAATCAGCCAAAGTTGTATATTCTCTTCTCTGTCTTCTCACACCTTTCAACTTATCATTCCCATAATAAGAAATAGAAAATGACAATCCAAAAAACAACAAAACAATCAAAAAAACAAATCAACCAAACACAAAAAACACTCCAAAAAAAATAAACAGAAGAGAAAAAAATTCTAGCAATCATTTATCAATAATTAAAGACAAAAGTCTTTTCCAAGTATCACATCATCTTTGAATGATACTATTCATTTTACCAGTACCAAATCATTCTACTTTATTATTATCAGAAATAATATATCTAGATAAATATTTCTCATACAAAAAAAGTTGAATACGATTTTCAAATAATTGTCTCTTATTTCTTAATGGATAAAAAAGCAAAAATCTTAGCACAATCAAAATCAGCAAAACTCATATAATCAGAAAAAATTGATCTAAATTTTTGGTTTCAATAGAAACAGTAATCATTTTTAAAATATATCATCGGAAAAAAGCCAAAGATCAAAAAAATATCGAAGAAAAAATAACCCACATCAACAACCACTTAAACTGCAAAGCTGGGCCAAAAAATTTCTTCCAAAAAGCCAATTCTTTTTTGAGCATATTTTTTTATTGAAGAGAATAAACATTCACCAGAAAAACAAACTTCGTCATTGCGAGGAGGTTTCCGACATTATTCCCTCCTTATTGAAGGAGGGTTAGGGAGGTTTACCAGAAAATTATTTTTTAATTATTGAACCTAAAAAGCATTATATCTCAGTCTTTTACAATATATTCTTTTCATTCAAGTTTGACATGACCTTTTTCCTTTCCAGCAGCCCATCAGCCATCAGCCACGAAGTCTTCGTAAGCGATCACTTCAGCCTTGATAAATCACTTTTCAAAATCAGTATGAATAGCTCCAGCAGCCTGCGGTGCAGTCGATCACTTTGGTATCGTCCAGGCTCTCGTCTCTTTTTCTCAAGTCGTGAAATAATACATCAGCCCGACAGTATCAAAGGCCACAGCAATCAAATCATCCAGCGTCGGAATATGATCCAAATGCTGAGCATGTCCTAGCTCTGACAGGTACTCTTTTCTCTCATCAGCACTAAATTCTATCATCTCAGACTCAAAGTGAGCACAAACAATGCCTACCGGTTTTTTAAGCTTTTCTGCAAACTCTTTTTGGATAGCTGGCGCTTTTCCTAGTTCACTTTGAGCCACATTCACAGCATAAATAAATGGCTTATTTGTCAAAAGTTGATAACCCTGAAGAAGTTTTTTATCTTCAGCAGAAAAATCTTCCAGACAGTCAATAACGAGTTTTCACTGGCGAAGTCCGGCGACCACTACATTGATAATTTCAGTCAATTTAATAGCTTCTTTGTCACCAGATTTTGCTTTTTTAGCATATCCATCGAGAGTTTTTTCAAGCTGTTCCAGATCCGAAAGCATCAGCTCAGTCTGAATAATTTCGATATCTCTAATGGGATCGATACTTCCCTCGACATGGCTAATATCACCATCTTCAAAATGTCTCGTCACCTGCAAAATCGCATCAACTTCCCTGATATGAGACAGAAATTTATTTCCAAGTCCTTGCCCCTCACTCGCTCCTCTCACCAGTCCAGCAATATCGACAAACTTAATCGTCGCATAAATCAGATTCTGAGTCTTTGATATTTCAGCCAATTTTTCTATTCTAGGATCTTTCACATTCACGATTCCAACATTCGGCTCTATCGTACAAAACGGAAAATTCGCCGCATCAGCAGCATACGACTTCGTCAAAGCATTAAACAAAGTAGATTTACCAACATTTGGCAATCCAACAATTCCTATTTTCATCACAATCAAAAAAATATAAAATTCTGCTAAGAATATACGAAAAACACCGATCAAAACAAGATACTTTAGAAAACTATAGTACTCTCAACAAATATTGGGAAGAATTAAAACCGTAAAATTCGTCATTGCGAATAGAACGAAGTGATATGTGGCAATCCACAATCCATTCTAAAGATATCAGGCAAATTTATAAAAACGAACTAAATGGCAATCAGAAAAAACTTTTTCATGATTTTAGTGAATTATTTTTTGACAAATAAAAAATTTTTTCTAAACTGAGAAGAGAAATATTTAGTTCACCAAAAACCAATGAACATCCGAACAATCTCATCAACTGACCAGTGAAACACACAAACCCAGCCAGTAACTCCAAAGCCTTGACAAGAAAACAACTCAAAAGGCAACGATACAAAACCTCAAGAAAAGTGAAAAGCTGGAAAAGAATGAGAACCTGGAAAACAAGCAAATCCTCAAAACATAGCATCTCAGATAAGCTCTCTGAATGACAGTATTTCTAGTTTTGAAAAACAGCTAAATGATGCTCCAGATGAAATAGCGAAAGCTTGAATTCAAGCAATTATTGATCAGTATAAAAACAAAAAATCTGAACTAGAAAAAAATCTAAGTGATCTTGGAAAAAACCCCGAAAACAATTATGAAATTAAAGAAGAAAATAATCAGCTCAAAGAAAAAGTAGCTCAGCAAGAAAAACAAATGAGTGAGATGCAAGCTCAACTGGAAAACTTTTCTAATCTAGAACTCCTCAGCAAACCACAGTTTTGGACAGAACATCTTATGACTATGAGAAAAAATAGCAAACTCGAAAACTCATTTTCTGGCGCGAACTATGAATCTACTCTGAAAAAATCTCTGGGTTATTCACGACTTTTTCGCATCAAGAATATTCCAAAACTTCAAGAAAAATTCAAAGAATACCTAGAAACCAATGGTCCAAAATCACGAAAAAATAAACCTGCCAAAACCACAAAACTCTTAAAAAATCATTATCTGATGACTGCCAAAGCTTACTTTGAATTTATGAAAGCAAAAGGAAAACCACAAGAAAATTCAGCAGAATACAAAGAATACGACTTCTTCACGAAAAAATAAGTTAAAAAACAAAGCTGATATAACTTCTCCCGGTCCCTGAGCCTGTCGAAGGGAAAGGGAAATCGAGAAGAAACCAGAAATAAAATTTTTATTTTTACTATGTCATAAAAATGCCAATCACTCAAAAACTTAATATGTTTCTCCTAGACATAGCCATACCTCAAGCAGAAGAAATGACAGATTTTTTAGACCAAGCCCAAAATTTCATAGCAGAATCTCTCATCGAAGAATGTACTCAGTTTATCACTTCTACAGAAGATTTTACAGCACTAGAAAATCTAGTAGAATCAAACGCCACACTAGATGAATTAGCTGAATTTTATAAAAATCATACTCCAAACTACGATCAAACAGTCGATACAATTTTTGCAAACCTCAAGAAATTTATAGAAAATGCAAAACCTGAACAAGCTCTCGAACTAGCCTAATCGTCATTACGAACGGAGTGCGGCAATCCACCTAAAAAGCTCTAATTCCTGAGCCTGTCGAAGGGAAACACTTAATCCAAAAACAAGCTCTTCGATCTATAATGTAAAGCCTCTGACAAATGAACTTGTCAGACTTTTTTTTGATTGTCCATATCAGCAATCGTTCTAGAAAGCCTCAGAATCCTATGAACCAGCCTCGGAGAAAGAGTAAAAGCTTTAGTAGATTGAAATAAAAGCTGTTCAGCTTTTTCATCAAGTTCTATAAATTTATCAATCAAAACAGCTGGTATGTGAGCATTGGAACTAATCGCCGTACCCTCAAATCTTTTTTTCTGAGTCTGCCAAGCACAATTGACAGCCTCTTGCAAAGCCTGAGTATCAAAATAGTGATTTTTATCCATCAAAACTTCCATAGATTCTCTAGGGATTTCAAGAATCATATCAATTCTATCAAGCAAAGGACCAGAAATTTTAGACTGATAGTTTTTAATTTCACGATGGCTACAGATACAATTTTTTTGAAGATCTTTGTAAAATCAGCACTTACAGGGATTCATCGAAGCCACAAAAAGAAATTCAGCTGGATACTGAACCGTTCCAGTCACGCGAGAAATGCTCATCACTTTATCTTCCAAGGGTTGCCTGAGAACCTCGAGTACCTCTCTAGGAAATTCTGGCAACTCATCAAAAAACAAAATTCACCTGTGAGCCAAACTAATCTCTCATGGAGTCAAAGCTTTTCCTCCTCAGACGATAGACACTTTAGAAGCAGTATGATGGATCTGTCTCATCGGTCTACGAGAAATCAAAGGACACTCAGCCGAAAGTTTACCAACGATACTATAAATCTGACTAACCTCGAGTATCTCAGAAAAATCAAGCGGTGGCAAAATACTATGCATCGCCTTTGAAAGCATCGTCTTTCAAGTTCAAGGAGATCAAATCATTAGCACATTATGAAGCCCCGTCGCAGCGATACTCAAAGCCCTCT
Organism: uncultured bacterium; assembly: GCA_937872535.1. Lineage (GTDB taxonomy): Bacteria > Patescibacteriota > Gracilibacteria > Absconditabacterales > Absconditicoccaceae > CALMTC01. The sequence continues at coordinate 8,995 of CALMTC010000016.1, read as the reverse complement.
TAGCCACTAAATGTCATTTTACCTGAGAAAAATCTTCACCATAGTGATGATCAAATTCAAGAACTTTTTTCCCACCCATCACCACTTCCAATCACTCTCCTTTACAAAAAAAAGTAAATATCTGGCTAAAATCATCGACAGGATATAAAGAAATTCACTCCACATACTCCAGCTCATAAAGATTTTCTCTGGGTACAAAAAAAGATTTGTATCAGTTTTTAACACCAGCAATCACAGAAGGTAGTAATCAGTTTACTCTCTTCACTTTACCATCCAGCCCAAGTTCACCAAAAAACAAGCTCTGTTCAATCAGCTTTTGAGAAACGACCACTTTATCTTGGTGTAAAAGCAAAAGAATCCCGACAGCCATAGGCAAATCAAAACTACTTCCCATTTTTTTAATATCAGACGGAGCCAGATTCAGTACGATTCTCCTGGGTGGTAAATCACAACCTATCTGCTTAAATGTAGCTCTAATCCTCTCCTTCGCTTCCTTTACCGATGCATCTGGCAGTCAAATAATATCAATTCCTGGTAATGACTTATTCGTATAAACCTCCACCACAATCTCATTTCATTCCAAGCCCATCATCGAAAAACTTTTTATCTTCGACACCACCATTTTCTTCCTCAGACGAAATAAACTTCGCCACTCTACTCATCAAAAAAAAGAAAACTATGGACAAAAAAAAGAAAAAATAATTTTCTGCAAAAATCATATACTTCAATTTCCTGAGTTTACCAACCGTGGTTGGTTACCTGCCTCCCAGTCCCTGAGCTTGTCTAAGGGAAAGGGAGATCAAAGGGAATTAAAAACTTTTTTAAAATTTATTTACTGCAAAAACTTCTCTACTCTCTGAGCCACCAGCTGTCCACTTAGCAAACACATAGGCATTCCTATTCCAGGATTATTGTAAGCTCCAGTAAAAAATAAGTTCGGAATTTTTTTAGAAACATTATCTGGCCTAAAAATAACAGACTGAAAAAAAGTATGAGCCAATCAAAGTGCCGTCCCTTGATAAGCATTGTACATTCTCTGAAAGTCTTTCACCTGAAAAATCTGTCTAAATTCCACTCTGGTCAAAAGCTCTGGCAGATTACAAATTTTTGAAATAGTTTTTATAATTTGTTCATAATAAAGTTCAGTAGAATTTTCATCCAACTCCAGCCCTGGAGCTATCGGCACCAAGATAAACCAGTTTTCTTTACCTTCAGGAGCGACCGAAGAATCCGTACGAGAAGGAACACAGATATACATCGACGGGTCAGAGGGAACTTTTTTCTCTCCAAAAATAGCATCAAAGTTTTCTTTTCGATCTTTGCAGAAAATTAAATTATGATGAGACATTTCAGGAGTCTTGCCATCGACACCCAGATAGACAATAAAAGCAGAAGGTGCAATTTTTTTATCCTCCCAGTATTTTTGTGGATAAGTTTGTAACTCTGGATAGTCCTTCAAAAGATGAGTTTCACTGTAAACCAGATCAGCATTTGACACCACAGCATCAAAGTGAAAATGATTTCCATCAATCAATTTAACTCCATAAGATTTTCAGTCTTTCACAAGGATTTTTTCTACTTCAGCATCAGTAATAATTTCCACACCATGCTTTTCAGCAATACGAATCAGAGCTAAAACAATCTGATGAATTCACCCCATCGGATAAAAAACTCCCATGTTAAAATCGACATGAGACATGATATTATATACAGCTGGAGCATCATATGGTGAAGTTCAAAGAAAAAGAAGAGGATATTGGATTACTTTTTGCATCTCATCAGATTTGAAAAATTTTTTGACATAAGTAGACATCGTTGTAAAAATTCTCAGCTTCAGAGATTTAAGAAAAAGTTTTCGAGAAAAAAAATCAAGCCACGAATCGTAATTCTTACGAACAAACTCCATAGCAATCTCATATTGCAGCTTAGAAAGTTCCAAATACTGCTTGAAATTCTCAGTAACTCCAGGCTCTAGTTTTTCAAATTCTTGAACATTTTTTTTCTCATCAGTCGAAACAGATATTTTTTTATCTAAATCCTTAAAAAAAATAGTATAATTAGGATCAAGTTTTTTGAGATCAAGATGATCGTGAATATTTTCACCAATATCCTTAAAAAATTGCTCAAAAACATCTGGCATCAAATACCAACTTGGGCCCATATCAAATCTATAACCACCGTGTTCCAGTAAATTTGCTCTACCACCACATCTATTATTTTTCTCCAAAATAGTAACCTGATAACCTTTTTGAGCCAAGACTATCGCAGCAGCCAATCCACCAAACCCCGCTCCAATGACACCTATTTTTTTCATCTTCCCATGCAAATAATAAAAAATTTCTATACTGATAACCACAAAAAAAACTTATCATAAAGTTTCATAAAAGCTACTTTCTTCACACTTATTTATACTAAAAAAGATTTATTTCACAATAAAAAAACAGCTTCCTAAAACAGGAAGCTGTAAACAGAAGCTAAAATAAATTTAACACATTAAATAAATGGCACTAAATAATTAAATAAAATTAATGGCATAGTAAAATAGGTAAAAGTTCATTAATTTTCTTGATAGCATGTGGAAAAGTTTTTTTTCTCTGGAGAAAACTCTTATCAGACAAGCTCTTCCTAAATGAGAAGATACGAGACAATTGAGGGAAATATTGTTCTCCATTATAGATCTTAATATCAATCCCCCTTTCCTTTAGATCTCGATTCCCCCCTTGCTGTGGATTAAGTAAAATAATGATATGAGTACCATTAAATTTTTTATCCCAGGTCACTCTCCCTAACTGAGGACAATGACATTTTTCCCAATCTGACAACAGATTAGCAAGAATTAGTTCAGGGTCTTCTTCCTTTTTCGCCCAAAGATTTTTCATCTTTGCAATCTTTTTTTTCAACAAAAGAGTTTCAAAAAAGTCAATATCCTGGGAAGATAAAGATATTCCCAAAGATCCAATTTCTTCCATCCACTCTTTCAGTTCAATTAAGGTCAAAGATTGTAAATAATCACGATCTACTTCTACCGTCAGAGGAAGAAAATTTCCATTGCTGTTCATTTAATTTTTTTTTTGCGTTTATGCACCACACTTATAAATATTTTAAACCTAAGGTCAAGAGAAAATCATTCTTATAAATTCATTTCAAAGAAAGCTTGAAAAATCTGCATTTTTGGCTATAGTAAAAGGAAATAAAGCAGAATATTTTTTTATATTAAATACAGTTTCAGAAAATATGACCCAAATAACAACTTCTTTTAGCCTTTTAACATTCTATAAATTTGTAGATGTGACGAATCCTGAACAAGAAGTAGCTGAGCATTTTCAGTTTTGCAATGATATCTGAATGAAAGGAAGAGTTTATATCGGTGAAGAGTGAATCAGCGCGACCATGACTTGAAATATAGGTCAGATCGAAGCTTACAAACTCTATCTCGCTCAGCATTCACTTTTTTCAAATCCAGTTGATCTAGATACCAAAGCCACCAAAGTCGATGGACACTGTTTCGATCGTATGATAGTAAAATATCGCCCAGAAATCGTAGCTCTCTGAAAAAAAGTAAACCAAGCTCAAGTAGAAAGATCGAGACAAGAAATTGGCATCGAAGAATTCAAAAAAGTTCTCGAAACCGGAGATGAAAACTATGCAATTCTCGATATGAGAAATACCTATGAGTATAAACTTGGCCACTTCAAAGGAGCAATTCCTGCTGGTACAAATAATTTTCGTGAAGTTCAAGAACTATTAAAAAACTACAAAGAAAAACTTGATGGAAAAAAAGTAATAATGTACTGTACTGGTTGAATCAGATGTGAAAAACTTGCTGTTTTACTCAAAGAAGAGTGAGTCGATAATTTTTACTCTCTCGATGGTTGAGTAGTCAAATATGTAAACTCATTCAATGATTGAATGTGGCTTGGAAACCTCTATACCTTTGATGGTAGAGTAAGCACTCCAGTCGGAGATTCAGAAACTCATCAAAAAATAGCACACTGTATTTATAGTAATTTACTAACCGATAATTGTGAAAATTGTAGATACACAGAATGTAATGCCCGCATTATCTGCCGTAAAAAACAATACAAAAGACACTGAGGTTTTTGTTCTGAAGAATGTTTCAAAAATGCCAAAAGTTCTTTACTGATAAAAAATGTCGATCGAGACGAGACAGACTACAAAACGATCCGTTCTCAGATAAAAAATAACCCAGCACTCAAAGAAAAGTTTCTAGCTGAAATAGCTCAAAACTTGGATAAAAAACTAGAAAATATTACATTCCCTCATCAGACATCACAAAAAGAAGAACTTATAGACAGCTGTTCTTTCTAAATTCGATCACCATGAAAATCAAAAAATTTGAATCCATGAGAGAATTAATGCATCTAATAAACTTGAGTTTTAAAAAAAATTCTAGAAAACTAGTATAAACTGGCCCACCAATCAATCCTATAAAAATTATTTTCTGCAAAAAAAAGCCACCCATCAAGGGGTGGTTTTTCAAAAAAAGTTTTTCAGAGAAATTTAATTTTGCGTAGATCAAGAAACACTAGCCCCACTTGCATAACTTGCCTCATCAAGTGAACAACCATAGTTTTTCGCCAAATCTTCAAGAGGTTGTGTACCAGCGCGTTTTACACCATCCAACCCAATTCGCGTAGGGAATCATTCAACTCCAGCCAAATTACATTTCATAGAATCCTTATCACAATCAATATAGGTAACTCTTTTGAAACTAGCTCCAAAAAGTTTTTTCTGTTCTTTACAGTGTGGACATCGCTCCGTCCCATACATTTTCACATTTTTATCAGTCAAACACTGAGCAAAATTATCGTGCATAGCCACTTCAGTTTTTTGACAACCAGCCAATACACCAAAAACTAAAAATAACGACAATCACAAAAATTTTTTCATCTGGTTTAAACATAAAAATAAATACAAGGAATTTCTACTTTTCCAGACAAAAAAAACAACATGAAAAAAACCAGCTAGTAAAAACTAGCTGGAACTTTGGAAGTTAACAGAATCAAGAACTCAATAACGCTACGCTACACAATATATACAAAAATTAAGAGTAAAGTCAATAAAATTATTTTCAAAACAGCAGAAAATCTTACTTTTATAAATGAACCAACGCCACCACAAAAAAAAGTATCATACCAACAAGAGAATTGAGCCATGGAAAATAGCGATAGAGTTTCATCAGATCGTCAGTAAAAAAACTAGCTATCATCATAGCAGCATAGACAGCACCTAACACCAAGCTTACCCACCCCAAAAAGGTAAACACCAAGATAGCTGCTAGCCCATAGAGAATCAGACAATAAACCAGCGTCCAGTTTTTTTCAAGCACCGTAGCGACCGTATTCATATGAGCCTCACGATCAGCCTGGATATCAGGTATCGCAGAATAAGCGTGCATAGCCATAGCTCGCAGCACCCCAGCGATCACATACTGCCAAGCAATATCACCTCCGCTCACGAGCACATAGCCAAACACTGCCGTCGCCACATAGTGACCAGCACTAAAAAATCAGTCCAAAAAAGACTTAGTTTTAGCTCTTATTGGCTCAGCAGAATAAAATCATGCGAAAAATAAAAACAGTAAAAACCAAAAAATTTGTGAACCGTTTGACCAATCCAGAAAAAATAAAAATGGAAGTGTCATAAGCCCTATTGCTTTCCAGACAAAAGCATGAAGCTTTGGTTCGAGCAAATCCTCATATCCTTGTTTTTTAGGATTGAGTTTATCAGTCTCATAGTCAAAAATATCGTTGATTCCATAGATATATAAATTTGCTGGAAACAGAAAAAAAACTGCAAAGACAAAAATTCTCCAGTCCTGTAAATCAGCCACTTGCAAAGCCCCAGCCAGCACTCCAATAGCATACGGCCCCAGCTCATATAGCCAAAATCTAGGTCTAGAAAGTGAAAAAAGTCTTTGTATTTTTTTCATACATTCAGCAGAAAATAAATTTTTTTATCGTCATTGCCCCGCAGTACTGCGGGGCGACAATCCATTATTGAAATCTAAAATTTTTAATTCTGATTACTGAAAATAAATCCTACCTAAACACAATATTTCCACGCATTCCACTATCCCCAAGTTTTTCATCAGACGATTGAGTTTTTTGAGTAGATTCAGAACGAGAAACTTGAAATTTTTCCTGAGATCTTTGAGGAGCTGGAGATTTTTGGTTATTCTCTGAATCAGTTCTCATCGTCAGACTTACTTTTTCTTTATCATAATCGACAGACAAGACTATCACTTCTACAGTTTTTCAGACTGCTACCACATCCATAGGATTTTCGACATAATAGTTAGCCATTTGAGATTTGTGAACCAGTCCATCATTGTGAAGTCAAATATCGACAAAAGCTCAGAAGTCTGTAATATTTCTCACAACTCCAGTCAGTTTCATTCCGACTTGAAGATCTTTGATATCGAGCACATCATTGCGGAAAAGCTGAGTATCAAACTCCTTTCTCGGATCAAGACCAGGACGAGCAAGTTCGTTTATACTGTCAGTCAAAGTGTCTTCTCAGATACCATACTTTCACGCCAATTCAGCTATTTTACGACTATCCAAGCCAAGATCATAAGGCAGAACGAGATTTTTCTTTCAGATTTGAAATTCTTTTTCCAGAATCGAGTAAATTATTTCATAGCTTTCTGGATGAATTCCAGTAGCATCTAGAGGTTCTTTACTATTTTTCACTCTCAAAAATCCAATAGCCTGCTCATATGCTTTTGGTCCCACTCATTTCACTTTTTTGATAGCCTTACGATCTGCAAACGGTCAGTGTTCATCACGCCAATCGACAATAGCCTGAGCAGCTTTTGCATTGAGACCTGAAATATAAGTCAAAAGCGGTACAGAAGCAGTATTTACATCGACTCAAACACGATTCACAGTATCTTCGATTTTTTTCTCAAGCATCTCCTTGAGCATTTTTTGATCGACATCGTGCTGATACTGTCCTACTCAAATCGACTTCGGATCAATCTTTATCAGCTCAGCAAGCGGATCTTGAATACGATGAGCTATCGAAATCGCACCTCTGACAGTCACATCAAGATCTGGATATTCTTTATTTGCCAGTGCAGAAGCTGAATAAACAGACGCTCCAGCTTCCGATACCACCAAAAACGCACAATCCAGTTTATGTTTCGCAATCACTTTCGCCACAAACTGCTCCGATTCACGGCTCGCAGTCCCATTTCCTATCGCTATCAGCTTCACTCCATATTTTTGAATCATCTCAACAATTTTTTTCTCTGCCTGCTCCAATCTCGCAGATCCTCACACAAAAGCAGAATCCATAGATTTTTTAGGAAAAGTCTCCGTTGGCATTTTTTTTACCAAATCATCAAAACTATCTTCTTTCGTCGAAGCTTTCTTAGTAGTCTTTTTCGTACTAGAAACTTTTTTTTCTCCCGTACTTGCTACGGGATTTTTCTCTCTCGGCGCTTTCACTACCTTTTCTTTCGGCTCTTTCTTAGCCTTCGCTACCTTACTGGACCCTGAGCTTGTCGAAGAGCCTCCAAAAAGCAAATCCAACGCATCTGATGAAACCATTATTTTTTCTAATAGTATAAAATTTTTACTCTGATTTTTTCATCGGCACTAACCGACTCGAAGGCGAAGCAATGTTTGTTTTAATTCTTACTCAAATCCGTTCTTCTCCAAGGTCGGATAGATCACATCATTAGCCAAAAATTTCCCACTAGGATCGACGACTGCGAGCTTGCAACCAGTACGATATCAAGGATCGAGTCACAAGACTGTCATTCATTTTACTGGCGAGCCGAGCAAAAGCTGTTGGAGATTGTCACCAAAAACTTTGATAGCTTGCAGATCAGCTTCATCTTTTTTTACAGATCTGATCTCTCTTTCAAGCGATGGATAGAGCAATCTTTTGAGCCCATCAGCGATCGCCTCTATCAGATAAGATGAGCTAGATTTCGCATCAGTTGGCACGAAAATTTTCTGAGCTTGCTGTTCGATAGCTGGCTCGTTCATAGAGAAATTTAGTGAAAGTTGCTTTTCTTTTTCAGCTCTGCACAGTGCCAAATATGCATAACTTGGTATCTGTCAGATTTGTTTTTGATAATTTTTGTAAACTTTATATACTCAGTTTTCTTCAAAAGTTTTTGTAGGTTTTGTCATAATCACACCATTTTTTTCTTCATTTTTCTTCACAAAAGCACGCAATTCTGGATGATCACTGACTTTTTCAGCCACGATATCTTGAGCTCACTGGATCGCTTCCTCAGCAGTTTTCACGCTGGTCTTAACATCTCCAGTATCATTAATAAACTTCACTGCCTCAGCCAAAAAATCCTCTTTGTTCATCTGAGCCAAAGCCAGCACATCAGCAAGTGGCTGAAGTCACTTCGCTATCGCAATCGTCGCTTTTGTATTCTTTTTTTCCTTAAACGGTCTATACAGATCTTCCAATCTCGCCAAAGTTTCACACGCCAAGATCTCTTTCTCCAGCTCTGGAGTCATCATTCCCTTCTCAGAAATCAAGCGAAGAATATCCTGTCTACGCTCCTCCAAATTCTTCGCATACGAATACACCTCATCAAAATCACGAAGCTGCGTATCAGTCGCCCCCTCCGTCAGCTCCTTACGATATCTCGCAATAAACGGAATCGTATTCCCCTCATCCAACAACGCAATAATACTCGCCACCACCTTGGACGAAAGCCCCGTTTTTTTAATCACCTGCCCTATCAATTTTTCGTTCATATTTTTCTACAACTAATTAAAAAAATTTTAATTCTGACAAATTGATGTCATCCTGAGGCACTCGAAGGATATACCAGATTCCCACGATACTCCAAACATTCATTTCACCTATTATAATTATTTTCAACTCATCTTCCACGCAGAATAAACAGAAGCATCCCAAAATTCTTTAAAATACAAGAAACAATGTGCTGTTGCAGCGAAAAGTTTACACTTAGTGGATAAGATAATGAAGAGGTAAG
>CALMTC010000015.1 GCA_937872535.1 uncultured bacterium | reverse complement strand
AAGATAGGAGTCATATGAAAACGATAGAAGACTGGGAGAGTGAGTTTGAGAAACATCCAGAACGACAGTGAAAGAACACGGGTTGGATGGTAAAGGAGTGAGAAAAGTCTTGGTGAAGGCATTTTTATAGAGCATTTAATGGTTGGATAAAAAAGCAGGTAGAGTGAATAGAGGATAAAGAAGAAAAGGAGAAAGCAAGAAAAAAGCTGGTAGAAAGGATTTTTCCAGCAGTACAAAAAGATAGGAGTCATATGAAAACGATAGAAGACTGGGAGAGTGAGTTTGAGAAACACCAAGAACGAAAGTGAAAGAGCACGAGTTGGATGACAAAGGAGTGAATAGAGTCTTGATGAAAGGCTTTTTATCAATCATTTAATGGTTGGATAAAAAAGCAGGTAGGGTGAATAGAGGATAAGGAAGAAAAGGAGAAAGCAAGAAAGAAATTAGTGGAAAGGATTTTTCCAGCACTACAACAAGATCGGAGCCATATGAAGACGATAGAAGACTGGGAGAGTGAGTTTGAGAAACATCCAGAACGACAGTGAAAGAGCACGACTTGGATACAAAAGGAGTGAATAGAGTCTTGATGAAAGGCTTTTTATGGATCATTTATAATCTGGACAAAAAAGCAGGTAGAGTGAATAGAGAATAAAGAAGAAAAGGAGAAAGCAAGAAAGAAACTGGTAGAAAGAATTTTTCCTAAGAGATAAGAAGTGCTTTTATCTCGATACTACCGGTAGATCAGAAAATTATTTTTTATAAGATATTTAAAAAAGTTTATTGTTTTGTACGATACTTTTCGCCTTGAAATTTGCCAGAATTTATTTGACTTTTTTTATTTTTTACTTATAATAGTCGGAGTTTATATTTTTATTGATAATACTATGAGTTTCGCAAATAGATCGCTTAATACTGCTGGTGTGGCAGTAAGAGGAGCTTTAGGAAGTCCGATTCATACCGTAAAAGAAGCCTGAGTATTGGTAGCTGAGAGGACTAAGTGAGTGTGACAGGCAATATCTCAGAGCGCGAATGCCATCTGGGACAATTTGTCTGCCCCGTGGACGAGTTCATTAGCTGGGGAGAAGTGGTACCATAAAGCATGGAAAAGGCCTTTTAATATCTTGATGTCTGTACCAAAGACAGTCGTGGCTGGTGTAGAGGGCGTAGCAAGAACTTCTTGGGAGGCATTGAAAGTTGTGCCTGGGAGTTTTAGAGTGCTTGGAAACTGAGTCCAGAACCTCTGAAAAAGTTTGAGCTGGTTTGGTAATAAGGAATCTCCGAAAAGCTTTAGCTATGAAAAAACTACTCATACTGGACCAGATGCGCCGTGGATGACAGGTAACAAGTGGCAGGTTTGAGTTTCTAGTGGCTCAGGTTCTAGCAGTAGTGCTGAGCTGGCGGCAAAGGATGCTAGGATAGCTGAGCTTGAAGCTAAGTTAGCTGCTAGTTCTTCTGCAACTCCTTAGTGGCTATAGATTGTGGGATATTTTTCTTGGAAATTTTTGATGGAGTCATCGAGCTGATCAATCTGATCGTCGGTGGCTTTTTTGTTTCGATGAATTTTTTCACAAAGTGAACATTTAAACTGAATTTTCAGATCTCAGTTTTTTAGTTCATACTGAATTGGCAGCATAATTCATTGGCAAGCCGCGTCTCTATCTCATGGAATTTTTCAGTCTACATGAAGAGAAGCAAAACAGTATGGACAGTGATTTCTGCATGTTTTTTGGGCAGGAGAAATAATTTTTTTGCAATTTATACATTCAAATGATTCATTAATTTTTTTCATGTGTTGAAAAATTTTTATTCTGATAAAATCTCAACTGTTAGATAGTTTTTTCAGCTTTCTGCTAAGATTTTTCTTCTTTTAAGTCGCTGATCTTTATTATGTAAATTTTTACTCTGAAATCATCGAATATAGTCATATCCCAATTTTGTTGGATATTCTATTAGAATTTTCCCTAGTCATAATCATCTTCGACTCTCTGCTAGTCCTAATGTCACTCATTGTATTCATTTTTTTCAGTCCAAACTCTTGTATAGTACTGGATCTATAACTTTTCGAGTTCCTGATTTTTTTGTTTTGAGTACGATATCACTATTTCTTGGATTGAGAAGATAAAATCAGACTATTTTTCCGTCTACTTTCATAACAATAGACTCTTTAAAATCTGTATTTTCAATCGTATATTTGTCACATTTTTCCTTGGTTTTATAGATACTATGAAAAATTTCTCGTTTGAGAGACAGAATATCATTCAGATCAGCTTGTGATATTTTAGAGATTTCTGGATTGACTGATTGTAGATTTCACATTTTTTAGTAGCCAGAATAAAGTTTTTTCTTTATAGTCCTCGTTTGATAAAATGCAAGAAATAAAAAAAATTCTCCAGAAAGATCAGAGAATTTTTCATTTTTATTGAAGAATTTCTTTGTAGCAAGATGGCGTTTCCTTGTTATTGATGGATCGTAGAAAACATTTGTAGTCGCCAACTACATATTTTCTGAGATACGAAAATGAGCCTTTGTCCTTTGGTTTTCAGAGTGAGAAAACTGTTTCAGTTCATCAAAAAGACCCATCGTAGTTCATCACGATAATCACTGGATAGTCTCAGATATTTTTGATTCTCAAATCAAGCAGATCATCATAAACTGCACTATCAATACCTGGCGTTTTGACAATAACTCAATTTATTGTGGAAGTATAGAGGTGTTGATATCGTTTGGAGTGACCTTTTCTTTCTACAACTTCGAGTGCTTTGTTGGTCAGAATTCACTGATAAAGTGCCGTACTTGCACCACAGACTCCTCCAGCATACATCGGGATTACTTTATCTTCAAAAATTCAGTGTCATCGAGCGTAGCTTCTTACTTTTGGGTTATTGAGATCAATATTTCAGAGAAACGAAAGCGTTCAGCTCATGTTTACTACTCTGATGTTACCTAGCTTAGCAAAAGCTGTCTTGATATTGTGTCTTCTGTAGGCTTCATCGTCATTTTTTCTGTGTCTGGATGAAATCACCTCATATCAGAGGCTATTTAGCTCTTTTTGAGATTTAAAAAGAAAAATATCCTGAAACATCTCCCACTGAGATGGTGAAATTTCTATGTCTGCTGAAATTTTTGGATTCTTTATCAGAACTGCGTCGCCAGAGAAAAATCAACTGTATCACGATAAAAATTCACTTAATAGCTGATCTAGCTGATCAATTTCATCTGTAGTACCAGAGAATAAGATTTTTCAGCTACCATCGATAGTCAATAAGCCATCCGCCTCTGAAAATGGAATTCTACGAAAATCGGCAAATTTTTTTTCGGTGAGCTGAGAGATCAGATCTGATCTGACGACTGAATAAAAATCTTGGTAGCCGGAACTAGCAAGCATTTTTTGCTTGATTTCTTTACGAGATAGCCAGAGAGATGAGCTGTCTTGCTGGACTGTCTCGACCTGAGGAAGCTCTATCATCGTAGCAATTTGCTCGATCTGCTGAAAAAATCGGTGCTGATGAGCTCCAATGAGTATTCAAGCTCCCAAGCCAAAAATAAGTCATCACACTATTTTTAGATTATTTTTTGACATTTTATCTCCACAGTTTCATAAGCTAAAGTGCTGGGATATAGTTGTTTTTTTTATTTATGCAAGGTGTTTTTCTAGAAAATCTTTCTCAAAATCTCTCCTGCTCTGCCTGCGGTAAACAGAACCCTCCTTCGATTATTTCCAGTTTTCAGAATAAAATTTTTTATGAGAGAAATAGTTGTTTTGGGGTTGCAATTTTGAAGAAATAATACATACTGCGGTTATTCTTCTCAAAAAGAATCCCTTCCTAGAGGGTTTTTAGGAGCATTTATTATTATTTTTCATTACATGGAAGACAAAAGCAACTTGTATGTTTCAAATTTTTCTTGGGACAAAAACGAGGAAGACCTTAAAAATCTCTTTACTTCATATGGAGAAATTGAGAGCGCAAAACTTATTATGGACAGAGAAACAGGAAGAAGTAGATGATTTGGTTTTGTAAAATTTGCTAACGAAGCAGATGCAGACAGAGCTATGAACGAACTTAATGGTTTCGAAGTTGATGGTAGACAAATTAGAGTAACTATCGCTCAACCTAGACCAGAAAGACCTCAACGCTACTAAGATTGCTTAGGATAATCTTTAAAGAAACGACACCCTTCGGGGTGTTTTTTTGTAATCTCGATTGATTGACTCTATTGATATGTCTTTGAGGGCAAATCGGGAATAGGTCAAAAACATTTTGAAAGTGAAAATTTTGATTTCTCCTAAAAACTCCCCCAAAATTTGACAGAATATTTTTTTTGTCTAGAATGATGGAGAATTTTATCCTTGTAATAGTCTCCCATGACTGATTTTGAAAAATTATATGGAAAAACTGTTGATATCGAACACTGAAACAATCAGGCCAAAATTACTGTAGAAGATGAAAATTCTAATAAAGAGGATGATTTTTCTGATGCACAAGAAAACTATATGCAAGAAAAAAAAGATATCACTATCGAATCACAAATAAAATTGAAAGATGTGAAATGAACTGTCGAATCAAATATTTCTTCATTGGAAAATCAGATAGATAATTTGAAAAAACAGTGCAATAGATATTTGAATAGACCTTTTGATAATATAAAATTGAATGGCATCGAGAAAGGTGAGGTGAAAAAGATGAAAGCGCAACTAAAAAATCATCTCGAGACACTTCATCGCATCGAACAAGAAATTTCGATGGCAAGAAAATGAAAATCAGCTTCTGATACTGAGACTTTTTGACAATATGATGTTACATTGGTTGAGATTCAAAACAACATTGATCGTATCAAATCTGATCTTGCTAAGGTGACGACTCATGAAGAGATCGTAGAAAATAGCTATGAACACACTTTCCACAATGTAAAAGATGTCAAAAAGTTCAAAAAAAATACTGAACAAATCAACAGATATCTAAGAAGACTCGATAAGGAACTTTTGAAAGCTGAGCGAAGCGAACTCCAGAGAGAAGAACTTCAAAACATCAGAATGTATCTGGAAGCGACTATCAATAATCAAATTGATCCAAATGTCGTTTCTTATTCACCAAAAAATACTACTGCTTATGGAGAAATTAAAGCCTTGAGTGCTTTTGTGAAAGAATTTGATAAAAATTATGTCAAAAAATTAAATTCTGGTAAAGAATCAAATGGTGTAAATCCTGATGTATTAGCTTATAATCAGCAAGTAAACTCAACCTATGAAAGTTATCTCAAGAATACTGATACTGAAAAAGTTTTTAAAGAAAAAGGTCTTGTCTGATTGCTGGAAAAATATGTCTGACAAACAGGCAATATGACTCCTGGACAGAGAAAATTTTGGAAAGGTGCTGCTACTATCGGTGTTACAGCTGGTTTACTTTACTGAGGCTTCCAATTACTCAAAAGTTTTTTCTCTGAAAAAGATGGAAGCTGGTTGAAATGATGAGGTAAAAACTTAGCTCTTACTGCAGCTGCAGTGATGGGATCACAGTATGTTCTCTGAGTAGATCCTGTGACTGCTATCTGGAAAACAACTCATGGAGGTCGACAAGGCTACAAACTCCCCCACTGGATGGGTGAAATGGTGTGACCTGAAAGTAAGATAGCCCAAACAGAGCAGACGAGAAAATTTGTAGCAGGACCAACTGCTGTACAGTGGACACTAGGATGAATTCCTTATAATGATATTTCTTTCTATAAGCTCATTTATCAAGCACCAGACTGAAAAGTGAAAGTAGATCAGGAAAAAATGGCAGAGTATTTGACTGGAAAAAACAGATTAGATCAACTTGAAGCTGTAAAAAAACTAGCTGACGACCCAAATAATCTTATTGATACTGGACTGAATCAGGTTGGCGTTAGCTTTCATGACATTATCGATCCTGCAAATGCTCAAAATACGGTCAATCAAAAAACAGAAATCTATCAGAATCGTTTCTACTCTGTGGAAGCTCGTTTCAAAAAAAATAAACTGAAATTTAAATCTCATCTCATCGAAGAAAAATTTTATAAAACGATGGCTGATCAAAACATCACTAAACCTGAAGACATCAATACTCAACTCGATGAACTGATTAGTAACTGAGACATAGTACCTGAGGATCTCAGTGAAGATTCAGCTATCGCTGATACTATGTGACTTACTGAAGACTTAAAAGGAGCAAAACTAGATCCCAAAGAAAGAAATGAACTCATTGTTTCTGGAAATAGATTGGCTACAGTAATCAATCAACCTATCGAATATGAAATACAGCAAGATCACCTTTTCTTAAAATCGTATGGAGAAATTACTGAAATCAATCTCACGAAAAAAAATCTTTCTCACCCAACTATCGGTGAATGGTCAGTAGCTTTCGGTTCGGTAGATGAAATGGTCAAAGCTGCAAACTTCGTAAACTTTTTGAGAAATAAATTTGCTGGAAAAGGAAATGAAGCTAATGCTTTCAAAGTTTGAGCTGCTGGATTACTCCCTGAAGCTAGTTTAACTCAAGGGCTTGGAAGAGATATTTACTTTGATGGAACAGATACTTTTGATACGAAGGTCATCTGATGAGGTCGATGGTCATCTCTCCAACAGCTCTCTCCAACTATCGAAAATAATAAAAATGATTTCTTTGGAAAATGGATAAATTCTATGGGAATCTGGAAAAAACCTGGAGAAGAGAATGCAGAAAAATAATTTTTTATCATTTTTTTCTTGCTTTTAGTAAAACATGAACACAATCAACCAAGCTCAAAATGCCGCAAATAATGCTCTACCAGATGGACTTCTGGGGATTTTGATAAAATTTTATGATAATCCATTTGTCTCGAAGCTGATTGATGTACTTTTTGCTATCGCTGTAGCGGCTGTTTTGCTGACACTTTCGAGATTTGTGGCTAATGCGATCAAGAATAGAATCACGAGCAATTTTATCGTCCAGGAAGGTGATGAGGTCAAAAAAGTGGCTAGCATTATTGGTGATGTGATTTTTTATGCGATGGCAATGTTTTCACTGTTTATCAGTTTCCATATCGTCGGCATCCAGATGGGGCTTTTGATGTGATGAATTTCGATCGGTGTCGGATTTGCCTTTAGAGAAACCCTCAGTAATATGATTTCGTGAATCATGATTTTTTCCACGAAAGAGTACCAGATAGGAAATATTATAGAATTAAAGATGAAGGGACAGATTTTGGGGAGAATTGAGGAAATTAATATGAGACATATTGTGATTAGAACTTTTGACCTGAGAAGAGTCGTGATTCCAAATGCAAAATTTCTCAAACAGCCCGTGAAAACCTATAGTTCTGAAGAGGTCCTGAGATATGAAATGGATGTGATTGTCGATGTAGCTCTCGATATTCCAAAGGTGGTCACGCTGACGGTTCTGACAGTCAATCAGTTTCCGTTTGTGGTCAATAAGGAGTTTACTCAGGTGCTGGTCGATGCTTTTTCTGATAAATCTGTAAAACTAAAGATTATTTTTAGTTTCAATCCAAATGCTGGCAATACTACTCAATCACTCAGATCTGCCATCAATGAGAAACTTGTCGAAGCTTATAAAACTATCAAACCAACTAAAGCTGAGAAACTCGTAGCTCCGAAACAAATGTAGACGCAATAAATTGCGTCTCTATAAAAAAATTACTATCTGGTGAATGTCTCAATTTTTCATCGCTACAGGCTTGGATTTTTCCAAGTT
The DNA here is from genome assembly GCA_937872535.1 of uncultured bacterium. Lineage (GTDB taxonomy): Bacteria > Patescibacteriota > Gracilibacteria > Absconditabacterales > Absconditicoccaceae > CALMTC01. The sequence continues at coordinate 53,930 of CALMTC010000015.1, read as the reverse complement.
TTTTTGCAGAATAAAAAAATCCCCGCTCAAATGAGCAGGGATTAAATAATCAAAGTTTAATTAGTTTTGTTGAACCGATTGATAAACCATCTTTTACCTTTACGATATAGACACCGCTTGGTAAATGAGAAATATCAATCTGATCAGTTTTTTCTGTCGAAAGGACAGTTTGACCGAGCTGGTTGATAAGTTCGATTGCAGTCACCTTTTCTGCACTTTCTATCGAGAACCAGTTTGTGGCTGGGTTTGGATAGAGTTTTAACTTAGGACTGAACTCGGGAGCTTCAATACTCGTGGACAAGCCACTGAGAGTTATCGTTTCTCCTATAAGAGTCCAACTAAATACAGTAGCTGGTAATCCGGTAGATACAAATTCAGCACTACATCCAATCCACTCAAAACTATGAGTGCTACCAGCTTGACCTTGATAGTCAACAACTATCTGAAAGTCTGCAATACTGGATGAACTTATAGAAACATTCAAAGTAGGAAAGTGAATTGAATCACTTGTAGGATTAATGATCGTGGCTAAAATTTGGCTTCCCACCATTAATTTTACTGATTTGATTTCACTTATATTTCCTGTACCAGATCTCACGATGCCAAAGGCACCCATCTTTACTGGTAAATAATTTGCTTGGCTATAGGCGGAAATCTGGAATGTGCCTGAACTGACATTTGTAGCATTTACATCTACTAATTTTGAGTTTGTGCACATCCAGCTTTTTGACACCATCACATCTGGGGCAAAGTTAGCCAGTGTTTGAGAGTTAGTCATAAGACCTGTAAATTCTACTGAATCCGGTATCCCATTTCTGAGAAAAATAATTTTTGCCAATTCAAAATGCGCACTACTTCCCGCTGCTCCGTCAAATCGACAGATTATATTGACTGGGATAGTGCTCCCAGGTTCAATAATAAAATCTTCAAAGTGATCAAACAGCGTCAAAGAATCATAAATCTCAACTTGATTCATAAATTTAATCTCTTGACAGGAAGTTATTCCCAAATAGGAACTCGCTGTTAGTAAGTTTTTTTTTCTGGAAGATATGATGACTTCTTCCAAGTCTTGACAATTCATTAATCCTAAGCGGTTAAAAACCATACTTTGGACAAATACTGTATCCTGATACGAGTTCAAGATATCAAATGTCCCAACTGTTTCCCTCATGATTCTCTTCGGGATACTCCTGGCTGGTGGGCTATCTGGTGACAATGTCGCCGTAATCTGTCCAACTACATTTGCACACATCATCATGATTACCATGATGGAAAGTGCTAATTTTTTAAAGAACATGTTCATTTTTTTATTCTACCTTTTGTGGCAGCGGGGATTAGTATTCTTTTTTTCTAGAAAGTCAAGTTAAATTTTGGAGCATCAGAATATAAGTTTTTATATAAGTTTTTATGAGTTTTCTTTAGCGATTTTGTAGCCGAAGCCTTTGATGGTTTGGATGAGGGATTTGTCGAGTTTTTTTCTGAGGTTGGAGATGTAGACATCGAGTTTTTCGGTGTTTTCGAAAAGGCTGTCGCCTCATCGGACGAAGTCGACGAGATCGGCTCTGGAAACGGGAAATCCGTAGTTTTTGAGTAGATAGTCGAGAATGTGGTATTCTTTGATGGTGAGCGAGATTTCTTTGGAGTTTTTGGTGACGATCCTGGTGGTAAGATTGATGGTGATGTCGCGGTACTGAAATATTTCGAATGAGTTTTTTCTCTTGAGAAGTGCTTTGATGCGGAGAAGGAGCTCTTCGAGATCAAATGGCTTGACGAGATAGTCGTCTGCTCCGTACTCGTAGGCTTCTTTTTTGTCTTCGATCTGGCCTTTTGCTGTGGTCATGATGATCGGAGTCTCGCTGGTTTTTCTGATCTGTTTGCAGACTGCCAAGCCATCAACCTCTGGGAGCATAATATCCAAAACAATACAGTCATAGTCATTTTTTTCTGCTTTAGAAAGTGCTGATTGTCAGTCAAAAACTGCATCTACTGTGAAATGTTCCAGAGATAAAAATTTTTGGATATTGTCAGAAATTGTTTTAGAGTCTTCTACAAGCAAAATCTTCATCTAGCTAAAAAAAATAGTAAATGATGTGTCTTTTTCTGGAAGACTTGACACCGTTATTTCCCAGCCATTACGATCGATCAGTTTTTTCACGATCGTCAGTCACAGACCGTAGCTTTCACTTGCTCTCGAGGCGTCTTCCTGTCGAAACTTTTCTCGAATCTGAGAAAGATTTTCTGGCTGGATTCCTCTGCCTGTGTTACTGATCTGCAAAGACTGGCTCGTAAGCTTGATAAAAATCTGACCTTGCTCGTTGGAGTACTTGAAAGCGTTGTCGATAAGGTTCGAAACTATAAGCTCGAGGGAAGCCGGAATCGCATCGATGAAAAGCTCATCTTGAAGGTTTTTTTCTACTGAAATATTTTTTTTCTGGTAAGAAATCATAATTTTTTCTGTTTCATCAAAAACAATCTGAGTCGCGTTGATTTTTATTTTTTCAAAATGATCCTGAGCTTCAAACTTAGCAACAATTAAAAGCTTGGCAATCAGGTCGCTCATATGGCTGGTTATTTTTTTAATCTCGCTCGCTGCTGGCTCTACTTCTTGAGTTTTTTTCATCACATCGACTGTTGAAGAAATTGCCATAATTGGCGTTTTTAGTTCATGAGAAGCATGAGAAATAAAATCTCTGAGAGCTTGGGTCTGAGTATGAATTTTTTGGTATGAAGTATTGATAGCAGTTCCCAGAATTTTAATTTCATCATCGTCAGGACCAGAGAGAGAAATTTTTTGATGTAATCATTCGATGTCCATTTTTTTCACGAAGAAAACTAGCTTTTGAAGGCCAGAAAGAGATGATTTGACGAAATAGATTCCTAAAAAATAACTGAGAGCTGAAAAAGTAATCAGCAAAAACAAACTCGTTCGAGCTAAAAAAATCTGCATTTCTATCTGCTGATCGACATTGGTAGCATATAATTTTTTTCAGATTCTCGTAAACAAAACTCGCTCATCATTGATCTTTCTAATTTTCACGATCGGTTCTTTGGGCCTCATAAAATGCTGATCTTCTGGAAGCGTTTGGACTGAAAAACTTCTTCTCGGATCTTTTCTCTCTAGCCCGATAAGTGGAATTTTTGGTAGAGGAAGAGCTTGTGAACCAGTATAAAAAACCATGGCTTCGAGTCTCATCATAGTACCACCATACCAAATCGTAAAGTAGATGATATTAAGCAGTAGTCAAAAAAATAGTAGAATCAATGCTACAAAAAGAGCGAATTTTAGACTAATTTTTTTGGATGTTTTGAAGTTAAGCATGGGAGTGAAAGTTGACTTATAATGAACGACCTTAAAAAAACCTTAAGTTTTTTTGAAACAGCAACGCTTCCCTTCGATAGGCTCAGGGACTTCAACTTTCTGCCAGTAATTTTGTTTATCGTTATTTATTTTTTATCCGTAAGAAACTTCGAGTTTTATTTTTTCCGGGATGAGAGCTTTTGGGATGATGATGGTGAGAATATTGTCTGCGCTGAGCTTGCTTTGAATTCTGTCGAAGTAGATATTTGGCGGGACTTGGATTTCTTGTTTAAACTCGCCTCGATACACATCTTGCTTGAGAGCTTGGAAGTCTTCCTTGAGTTTTGGAGATTTTCTCTCTCACGATAGAATAAGCTTGTAGTCTTCGAACTCAAGCTTGATAGATTTTTTCTCTACTCATCAAAGAGGGATTACGAGAACTATTTCTTTGGTAGATTCGTAAACATCAAACGGTATCTGAATTTCTTCCATTTTTTTATTTTTTTAGTGAGGTAAATGATGCGATTCTCAAAGGTGAGAAAGGATTCTTCGAGCTTTTTTCTGAAGTATTTCTGGAGATCTAGCATAATCAAAGACAATATCTCCACGAGGATCTGCTCCCTCTGATAAAAAAATAATTTCTCCATAATTCGCGATACTCTGCAATAGTCCTCTCTTACTAAAATTTACTGCTTTTATTTTATCACTTTCTAGCGACTCGCTTGATTTATTCAAGATTCCAGCCTGGTTATAAAAAGTCACTAATGCTGGAGTAAGAATAACAAAGTCCATATAGTAATCTATCGAAGCCTGTAAAAGTGCTGGGATTTGGATCATCGTAATAAGAGAAGCAAGAATCCAAAATCAATACATTGTGTAATCTCAAAGATCTTCTTTAGAATTTTGGAAAAGAAATCGAATAAGAGTGAGCACAATTGTAAGAATTACTAAAGGCAATAAGATCTCAAACAAAAAGAGAAAACGGGATTTTTTGACGAGCAAAACATTTTCTTCTCCATATTGGTGAACCGCTTCGTCGAAAAGTTTTTTCTGGAGCTGTGTATCAAAATTCGAGAGAATCTTCATTACCAGTCATACTTTTGAATAAAATTTTTTTTAGTTTTACTTATCAAGAGTATCAAAATCAATAAGATAATCAGATAAACAAGATTTTGAACTGTTCATTGTATAATCATCGTCTTTCGATTTTCTTCAAAAGAGTAAAGCATTCCTGAGAATGAAAGAACATCCAAATGTGGTAAAAGCAGAGAAATCAGTTTGGTGACCATTCATTGTATCGACCAGATTGAAAGATTTTTTTGGATGAATGAGTAATAATGAAGAAGTCAGATCATATGCCCTACTCCGTAAGCGATTCATACGACGATGATCGTCAGAATTGGTCTAACAGCTGATGAAACCAGCAAAGTCAGAGTGCTGATGAGGATGGCTTTGAAAAAAATGCCATAAAGAATGATCGCTATCGAGATGACTCATAGCCCAGATAGAAGTCGAGTTATTCATCGAATAAGAAAAATAATCAGGAGATATAATCAGCTCGCAAGTCGATAAGACAGTAAAAAACTCATGAGGATAGAACCATAAGAAACTCATCTTGAAATCAGAAGAGGCATAAAACCAGCGGTTCTTTCTGCTCGGGAAAGATGAGCAAGCTCATAAACTAAAGTTCCTATGAGAATTATTTCTATACCTGAAATCAGTGTGTCGTAAAAAATCTTGGAGCTAAGCTCGAGAGCGAGAGAGCTGAGAAAACTGGCTCATCATAGCAAACAAATAGTCAGTAAAAAAACTATAGCCACCACATTCCTTCTCCACAATCAAATAAGCATCACTTTTATGAGCTGAATCATTTTTTTCAGTAAGACTTTAAAAGCATCATTTCCCTTCGACAAGCCAACCACGATTGGTAAACTTGTCTGCGATAGGTAAACTCAGGGACCGCAAGACCACAAAAAAGTTTTTTTCTGGTTTACTTATATTTTTTTCTGGAATGGGAAGCAAGATCTTTAGGGATAGTTTCAAAAATCAAAAAAAGCCAGGAAAAATATCCTGGCTTTCATTTACTTTTCTACATGTATCATTTTTTCAAGCTCTTCAACGAGTCTTTCTGGCTCGATAAATATTTTCTCAAATGGATGGACTTGCAATCCATAATACGCCATAAATGTCTCTACATTCCAAGAAGAAAATAGCCAGACCTTACTTTTTTGTGTCAGAGAAAGCATTTTTTTCATTGTTTGTTTTTCATCTTGTATGTCCCGATATTTATCGACCACAACAATGATATCAAAGCATTGATTTTCTTGGCTATCGATCATCATTTCTATTGAGAAATAGAGATGAATAAGAAATTCCTTTCTATAAGTCGTGAGATCTGTGATCTTATCTGCCACATCCTCAATACTCTCAAAGTTTTCTTGGAGAAATGCTATATTTTTCATTTTTTTTGTTTTTAGGTCGCTTTTATTAAAGCTTTTTTCCAAAAAATCAAGTTCGTTTATCATATTTATTTATCTCGGATAGTGTAGATTCTAGAAAATAAATTCGTATAGTTGGAAGTGAATTTTCTCTTAACTATAAAAATTTTTATTCTGGAAAATACAAATAAATGGAATTTTTTTCTCGAGTGGAGCTGCTGATATTATTTGTTTTGGGGACACTTTTTGGATCATTTGGTTCAGTGATTTTACTAAGACTTGGAAAAGATTTTTCTGTAGAAAAACTCAAAAAAACAGCTCGAGGTCGCTCAGAGTGTCCTGACTGCCACCATCAACTCAGCTGGAAAAATCTTATTCCTCTCTACTCTTTTTTGGCGCAAGGTGGGGAATGCTCATTTTGCTGAAAAAAAATCTCGTTACTCTATCCTTTTTTGGAGATAGCTCTGTGAGTGATTTTTGTACTGACTGCTTTTTTTGTGGGAAGCCTCATTGGTCGCCAGGCAACGACTTTTGAATTATGGCTAACTATGGCTATTTTCTTAGCTACCAACTGGGGACTTTTTTTGATCGTCGTCTGGGATATAATGACTTATGAGCTTCACTTACCAGTTTGGATTCTCGTAACTTTTTTCTCTCTTTTCCCTCAATTTCTTAATCTCACTGGAAACTATCAGATCGCTTTTGCTAGTTCTTTGCTCCTTGGCGGAATTTTCTATCTTATTTTCTGGTGAAGTAAGCTCTATGTCAAAAAAAAATACAATCTGGATAATCAAGAATGATTTGGTGAAGGCGATGTATTTTTGGCTTTTACGCTCTGAAGTCTCTTTCCTTTTATCTTTGAATCTCAGCATATTAGTTTTTCTTTTCTCTCACTTTTTTCTCTTGCTTTCTGGTTTGTTTTACTTGCTTGTCTCTTTTGACTTGTTAGCTATTTTTTCTTTCATAAACAGAAACTAGAATGAGCTGGCGATATCATTCCTTTTTTACCAGCTATGGTTGCTAGTTTCTGGACTCTCATGCTCGTAGCTCGCTGGCTGGTTTAGAAATTAGTCATCAGTAATGTAGTGCTTTAGATTTTTTTTCGATTGACTGTGACGGTGTTTCATCTGGAGAGAATTCGCATTCGTTTTTTTTGGTCGAGGATCGGTTGGAGATTACCAGAATAATAGATTGTTAGTTGAGAGTTTTTTTCTGAAGATGGAAGTAGAGATTGTAGCAGAGATACCAGGACTTTGGAGTCATGAAATTTGTATTTTTTGGAGGTAGCGAAGTAGCTGGAGATGGTTTTTTGGTAGAGAAAAAAAGAGTAATTGAGTGGAATGAGAGTATCAATCGATGCGTCTTTGAAATATTTTAGATCATTTTTTATCAGCTTCACAACTGATGGATTTTGATTTCACAAATGAAGAGAAAAATATTTTCGTAACGGAACTTTTTTTATCCAAAGAGCCCATGGGAAATGGAATTTTTTGGTATTTTTTTGAGCAGTAGTCAGAGAAAAATTTTTTGAAAAATGGTTGATATGATTTTCTATCTGCTCCACATCGGCATACTCGGCTAAGAAACCCAATTTTCAGACAATAGACTGCCCGAAACAGTACTCTTTGAGGTAAGACTGGAAAAGAGGAAGAATTTTTTCCGACGAACTGAAACCAAATTCGTATACTGGTGGCACGATGATTTTATCACACTTATCCGAAAGAAAATCAACCGCCTTTTGGAGTGCAAGAAAAGAGTCGTCATAAGTTTTATCACCGAGAAAACCCTCATTGAGATCGAGATATACGACAAAATGATAATGAAGAGGGCGAAAAAAGCTAAGTAAAGCAAGCATTTCTACTGAAGTGGCACAGATCCCGATCGTCATAGTGGCTGTTTAGTTATCAAAAGATATTGTTGCAAAAAGGGCATAATTTCTTGGAGACTCTGGGCTTTGAAGATACTATCGAGAAGACTTTTTTTATAATTATATTCGTTCAGTTGATTGGTATATTCAGAAAAGTTTTCCAGTTCTCCTTTTTCTACCTGATTGCGGAGAATAGTTTGTAGAGAGGCAATATTACTGACATAGTTTTCATGCACTTTTTTGAAGTGAAACTTGACAACTTTTTTGAGTTTTACGAGCAGATCTCTTTCAAAAAATCACATTGCACTCAAGAATTTTGATTTAAGCTTGATGAGAGATGCTCTTTTGATTTTGAGAGATGCTTCTATTTCTAGCCAATATGCTTTGTCGATATTTTTACTGAGATAAATAGCAATCGCTCTGAGATCTTCATCGACAGAAGCTATACTATCAGCTATGTTTTTGATATATTCGACACAATATTGCCCCACTACTGCTTCGCTCCTGAGCTGAACTAAAATATTATTTTGACTCAGTGAGCAAACCATCGTATCTTCAAAATATCAAAATCACAATCCTGTGGACAAGATCATTACAACAAACCCGCCGATTATCTTTTTCATATTTTTTCTGAATTTCGTAAATATTTTACTCCGTTGAGAAATTCTTTATCTTCTGGTTTTTTAAAACTTATCTTCAAACATCACAGATAAAATTACCGCTACTGGAACCGCTAAAACCACTCCTAGAAATCAAAGAACCATTCAACCAATGAGCATCGAGATAAATACAAGCACTGGACTAATTCATAATGTTCTATTCATCAATGCTGGTATTAAAATATTATTTTCTGTTCGCTGAATCACAAAATATATACAAGAAACAACCAGCAATCAAAGCAATCAGTATGATGAAGAAGCAACTAAGATAGCTGGTATCGCTCCCAATGTAGGCCCGATATAAGGAATAAACTCTGTCAAACCTGAAATAAGTGCAAGAGATAATTTACTTGGGATACTCATACCAAAAAGCTCGAGAATCCACAGAAATATATAGACCATCACTCCAATATATATCGAAAGAAAAAACTGACTTTTCAACCAGAATCATAATTTTTTATAGAGTTTTTCGATTTTGAGTTGGTAGTATGATTTACGAGAACCTCATAAAGTTGCTAAAAATACAATCATTTTTTCTTTTTCTATAGAGAAAAAAACTGAGAGAGTAAATACTATTCAAATCTGGAAAAGGGCAGAAAAAAATCCTGTCAAAAAGTTCACTGCTTTGTTCCCTATGTCCGTCGCATAGCTCGAACCAACATTAATAATTTGGCTAATGTTTTCCTGAATACTCATCTGGACTGATTTCAAGAAAGCTTGGTTATTGATCGATTCTACAAATAAATCTTTCATAAACTGTGGCAAATATTTGTTATTTGAAACGACAAACTCTAGACCATTTGCCTGGAGTAGAGTCTGAAATTCAAAAATATTTTTGAGGATCAGTCTCACAATATCAGCCATCTGAGAAAGCATAAATGGCACAACGAATATCAAACTCGATAAGAGAAAAATAAAAAGCAATGAATAAGAAAGCGCTATAGCTCCTCCCCTTCCTATTCTCTTGGCTCTAAAAAACTGAATCACACTTTCCATAGCCAATGAAATGATATATGCTGTGATAATGAGATACAAAACATCGAGTACTTGAGAAGCCAGAGTCCAAATATAGTAAACAAGTAGACCTATCACTCGAAATCTAAACATTTGTTTTGGTCAAAAAACTGGCTGAGCCGCAGGCGAGCCGTCCTTGATCGTTTCTATTTTTTTATCGAGCTGAGCAAATTCATCTATTTGTTCAGAATTTTTTTGCTGAAGAATCTGAATTTTTTTGGTTAATTCACTCATGTATTGTTTGATTTCGTTGAGAACGCTCATAGATGATACTGTAAATCGCTAAAATCTTTTTCGAAAAACTTCTTTATCTCATTTTGTATAGTCTTTTTTTCGCTTAAATCAATAATTTTTTTCAGTTCATCAATGGCTTTTTTATTGACAATCACAAAAATCTTATAGTAGTTTCACTGTCACCAATGTTTTTGCATAGAAGGTACTGATAAACTGTGAAAAACTATTCTCTTTACTTGATTTCTGTTTACTGAAGACTTGGAAATAAGAACAGGAATTTGAACTCCAATTTGGTGAAATTTTTTTTGGACATACTGTGGGATTCGAAAAAAACCAAAAAATTTTCCGTACCACTTTTGGTTTTTTTTGGTCATATAGTTGATATCTTTAGCTGAGAGTCTTAAATTTTTTGGGAGCATATTTTTTTACTAAGAGGCTAATCTTTTTTTCTGTTTTTTCTTCATCGCCTTTTTTTTCTTCAGCTGCTGAGCTTCTAGGATTGCCTTTTCTTTTTTAATCTGTTTTTCTTTTTTTGGCTTTCATTTCTTGATAGTAGTTTTCAGATCAACGATCGCATATTTTCCTTCTTTGATTGAGTCGACTTTATAGATTCCGACTCTCGTTCTCATAAGATCTTTTACTCTGTAGCCTAGTGCTGAAAGCATTCTTCTGATGTGTCTTTTTTTTCCTTCATCGAGAATCACTATAACTCCGTATTGATTTTTTTCTTTGAAAGGCATTATATTGACCGCTTTCAGTATATCCTTACGAACATTTTCGTGGAGTCCTTTAGCTTCTGAAGCTGGAGTCACTGCAATTCAATTTTCATCCACCAGAATTCATTTTTTACACTTTTGAATATGTGCAGTTTTGAATTCTTGATCGATAATTACGGTATACGACTTATGAATATGAGAAGATGGCGACTCATAGTGATCCACCAAGGCAGTATCATTGGTCAGTAAAAGCAGTCCATGAGTATCCTTATCAAGCCTCCCGATGTAATAAAAATCTTTTTTTCGGCTCGGTGGCAAAAGCTCATAAATCGTCTTCTCGTGCGGATCTTCTTTTGATACAACATAACCTTTGGGTTTATTGAACAAGACGATCTTTGGCTTGATGATAGGCAATTTCTCAACTTTTTCTTCAAAAATTTTTCAATCTAGTAACGTTACAGTAATAATCTGCCCCATATGAACTTCCTGAGAAAGCGACTCTACGAGACGACCGTCAATCTTCACAGCTTTTTCACTGATCATCTGGACTACTTGTCTCCTCGCTAACGATTTAGTTTTTTGAAAATAAGCTGTAATATTCATCCGCAAAACTCTTTTAGAAAATACAAAATTATTATAATCGGAGTATATTTTTTTTATTTCAATAAGCAAATACTCTTTTTCAAACTTATTTTAGTTACTATAAAAGAAAAACCCACTCGAAAAATCGACGGGCTTCTATAAGATCTACTATCTGCTTTCTCTTTTTTCTTTAGCTCCCTTTTTGGGATTGCTTTCTAAGTCTAAGACGCCGAAACCACTAAACCATTTAAGAGAATTAATTCCAGACCAATTACAAGATAATGTCACCAGATGCTGGTTGATATTGTAATTGAACTGGTACGATAAAGCGAAATCATTGATGTGGTTTTTCAGTCCACCAGTCATCCCGATTGATGAGCTAGTGACTAATAAACCATAATAGCCGACCCACTCATCAAGAGTAGGAATTAGCATCATGTGCCGAATTGAAGCATTTGTTTGTAGTCCGACAAGTTTTTTTTGTAGGAAGACAAGCCCCTCATGTTTCAAGCCTAGATTGGTCTGAGTCTGAATGTCGATAAAGTGCTTATCTCCTATTTTTTCAGACCGATAACCAAGATTCAAGGCTAAGCCTACTCTACTTGGTTTCGAATCGTTAGTACTCAGAGATCTCGAGAAAAGACCTCCCCCCAGATTCACTTTCCCTAACTGGGCGTGAAGCCCCACAGAAAGGTCACTAGAGAAGTTACTAAACATCCTCAAAGCACCTAACATGGTTAATTTCTGAGACTTACCAAGTCTGAGTTCGCAACTTGTACCGAAGTACGGTCGCACTTTGTGTTTAACCCCGAAAACAGTTCCAGCTTCCGTGTTCCAAGATGTTCTATGATCATCTTCTATGTCGCTAAAGTACAACATATCCGGTGCAATAATGGTGGATAAGTTTTCGAAACCATCCTGAATTTTTTGAGCAAATAGCCCTGAAGTTACTAAGCATATAGCGCTTACCAACAAAATGATTTTTCCCATATTTTTTTTATTTGTGGGACGCTTTTAGATTTTTTTCTCACTTTGTCAATAGATTTTCACAAAGAAATAATTTCCACTTTTAGCGTAAATCAGAAGAAAAAATTTTTTCCTGATAGTATGTTTCGATATTTGTTATTTTCTTACCGGAAGATGAATCAATAATTTTTCAGCCATCAAGCAAAAAAAATTCGTCAGCTTTTTCTGCGACATCGGAAAGTATGTGAGTCGAGAAAAAAAGAGTCTTCCCCTGAGAAACCAGACGATCCATGAGTTTTTTGACGGCAAGACGACCAAGCGGATCGAGAGCACTCATCGGCTCATCTCGGATCAAAAGTTCTGGATCGTGAAGCAGAGAAATAATAAGTCCCAACCTTTGTCTCATCCCTCTCGAATAGGAACCCACTTTTTTATCAAGAGCAAACGATAATCAGAGCTGATTGACTAGTTCAAAAACTACTGCCTCTGGTAGTTTTTTTCAGCTCATATGACGAAAAAAATCGATATGATCACGACCAGTCAAAAAATCATAGAGACCCGGAGCATCTGGAGCATATCCTATTTTTTCCCAGAATCAATTTCTATCGGTTTTCTTATTTCAAAAAAAAATTATTTCTCCTGCCTGAAACTGCTGCAATCAAACAATCGTCCTTAGAAATGAAGTTTTACCAGAGCCATTTTGACCGAGTAGTGAAAAAATACCTGGCTTTTCGATAGCCAGATTAAGATTTTTTAAAATAGAACGAGCTTTTTGACCTTGTATATAATCAAGACAAAGTCAACGGACATCTAAAATTGGCATTTTTACAGTACAGAAGCGTAAAGACTGTCAAGGATTTGCATATAATTATTTTTTTCCTCGTCTGGAGATAGAGAGCCTTTGATGAGAATTTTTTTTCGATAGAGTGTTTCTATAATGAGTTCGACGAATAAATTTTTGTCTATAGTGGTTAGCTCTGGATATTTTTTCATCAACTGTGAAACATACTTTGTATAGTCAGTTGGCTGACTGATAACTGAGATGATCGAAAAAAGTGAACCGTAGTAGTTCATCAGATCTAGTTCGACGGTTTTCTGTTCGTAAAAAATTGCAAATAACCCGACAAGAGGTTCAATACTGATATTTTGGGTCACGAGATTATTACCATCTTTGAAGAATGCAGAAAAAATTAATTTAATTAATTCATCATTATTGGCACATTCTTCTAAAAGAAATGCAAGAAACTGAGCAAATTTATTGTTTTCTTTGGCTTGGTCTCTAATTTGCTGACGCATCTGCCCTGCTTTTTGTGCTTGCTCCGAAACTCTGATGATATCTTGCTCCGAAACTGTATTATTGGCATTGTTTGTATTTTGTGACTCAGTACTTTCTCCTTGACTACCAAAGCTTGGTATTGTATTCATATCCATTCTCTGAGACTCTTTAATGTATAAAATTTTCTTTTCTTGAAAGTATCTTTTTTTGGCTTGAATTTCAATGTGAAATTTCTATAAGTTTGTATGCTTTGTATTGGTGAGGTGGATGAGTGGCTGAAATCAACTCACTGCTAACGAGTCGTACCGAAAGGTACCGCGGGTTCGAATCCCGCCCTCACCGATTCTGATAGCCTCAATGGCACTGTAGCTCAGTTGGTTAGAGCGCGCCTCTCATAAGGGCGAGGTCGGTGGTTCAAATCTACCCAGTGCTAAATCCTCTTTCTAGAATCCGTAAAATTCTAGACTCACAATTAGTTATAAATCTGTAGAAATATTTTTCACAAAACAACGCTTAAGTCCCTTGTTGTATTATCAGGAAATATTTCACCACTCTTTATATTATCATAAATCCCTTATTACAAATGGCAGCAAAGAAAAAATCTAGTAGAGTTCTTGTAGGACTTATCTGTACTGAGACTGGTGCTCAAAACTATGTCACTACCATCAATAAAACAAAAAATCCTAAAATTGAACTTATGAAATACTGTTCTCAACTAAGAAAACACACGCTTCATAAATCAAAGGAAAAACTTAAATAATTTTTTTATTCTGATTAACAATTACATTATCCTATGCTAAAAATTAGACTTGCTAGAACAGGAAGAACTCATCTCCCTTTTTATAGAATCGTCCTTACTGAAAGTGCAAAACCTGTAAAATCTGGATATATGGAAGTTCTTGGTTGGTATAATCCAGTCGCTCATACAATGGAAGCAAATAATGAAAAAGTTGTTGAACTCATCAACAAAGGTGCAAAACCTTCTGAAAGAGTTGCAAAAATTCTTTTCAAACATACTAAAGATCCTTTGTTTCAAAAGTTTATTATTCATAGAGAAAGAACAAGACCATCTAAAAGCGATGATAAATAATATTTTTCTTTAATTTTCTCGTTTTCGAATGATTGCATTTGCTTGACCATCTAGTTTTGAGCAGATTGTGTTAACAATACTTGCTGTCGTCGTACTTATTATTTTTGGTTGATCGGTGTACGCTTTTGTGGCATCGATTTTTCAGTTTATTTTTTCTCGTGGAGAGCCAGATAAGATAAAAACAGCTTGGAACAATATCAGATTTATGATCATCTGACTTATCTTGACGATCGTGCTTTTGTTTATTTTCCCTCTTGTTTTCAGACTTTTTGAGGTAGAATGATATCAAGTCTATACCGCTAAAAATATTTTTAACAAAGCTGGAGATATCATTGTTTCTCTTTCTAGTCTCACGAGAAATATCAGAACTGGATATGAACAGTCGCCTCGATACGATTGAAGACTTGAGAGATTGCAAGATATCAATCTTTGATCTTCTGATTTAGAATTGTAATTGCATACCGATACATTTTAGATTTAGCTTCTTCGTTTCACTTGAATCTAAAAGTTTCTAAAATCATAGCTATAACTCTCTCATCCATAAAAATCTTTTTTTTCAAGTTTTTGATGGTGGTCGAGTTTACCAGAATAATCCCGATAATCGACTCTATTGATATGTCTCTCTCCGATATTTATTGATGACAAGTCGGGACCTGCCTGCGGCAAGCAGATGACAACATATTGAAAAGTGAAAAAAATTTACTTTTTAAAGGTATCTCGTAAGATGAACTTATCACTCACTACGCCCGATGGAAAATCTCAAGAAATATCATTTTCTGATCTCCTTACAAAAAGTAAGTGGACCGTTCTTTATTTTTATCCTAAAGATGCCACTCCTGGCTGCACGATTGAAGCGAGAGATTTCACGATAATGCACAAAGATTTTTTGAAGCTAGGTGCTCAAGTGATAGGTGTTAGCAAAGATGCTGAAAAGTCTCATTGCTCATTTATAGAAAAAGAGTGACTTTCTTTTTCTCTTATTTCTGATAAAGATCTTGAGCTTCATGAAAAATTTGGAACATGGGGAGAAAAGTCGATGTACTGAAAAAAATATATGTGAACAACAAGAAGTTCTTTTATTCTAGATCAAAAGTGAACTATTTTGCATGAACGAAGAAATGTAAAAGTTCCTTGACATGTGCAAGAGATTTTGCAAACTCTTTCTAAGATTACAACATAGTTTTATTTTTTATTTTGACACTATGAATCAACTTCTTAGTACAATACTCCATAAATTTAGTAGATATTCGCCTCTTGAGAAGACTATCATTATCTACTCTTTTTTGCTTTTTGTTTTTTTTCTTTTTGTTCCCATCATTTCTATACAGCCTATTAACTGAGCAAATAGCACTATCATCTCGTATCTTTTTCGCATCGGACAAGACTGATTTGGTTTCAATAGCTATTTTTCTGTATCTAGCCTTATTGTTTTTGGTACTTTACTGGTTTTCATAGCTCGAAATATTAGCTTTAGGTTCAAAAATTTTTTGGTCACTCTTCTTGGTCTCAAAAATAGTGAATATTTGCTCAATGTTTGATTACTCTGGATTCTCACAAGTACACTCTTTACTCTCTGAGAGACTGTGACTCTTCTAAGAAATGAGTTTACTTATCAGATTTCTCTCTCCTATGGTTATTTTTTCTTGTGTATTTTACTGGTCTTGGGGCTGGCTTTCTCGCTTTTCCATACGCTTAAACAAGCGAAACTCATTAAATGAAGTACAAGTATCACTATCATGCAAAAACATGAAGATGAAAGAGACACTATGCATAGAGAACAGCTCACTTCTCTTTTTAAAGATTAAAAAAGTGGTCTTCCCTTCGACAGACTCAGGGAACGGAGTCTACACTAGCAAATTCATTCATTAAAAATTATTATCCTGATTTTTTCGAAATTCAGCATTGCAATAGACAGAGAAATCATTACATTTACTGAAAGTTTATTTTTGTTTTCGTTCCAACAATGGCTAAGAAAAATCCTAATACTAAAAAAGTTGAAGTAATTCTTCTCGAAAGAATAAAGACTCTTGGAGATAAATACCAGGTAGTAAAAGTGGCTCCTATTTTTGCTAGAAATGTGCTTTTACCAAAAGGACAAGCTCTTCCTGCTACAGCTCACTATGTGACAAACTTGAAGAATAAAATTACTAAGCACAAAGAAGAAAAAGTTAAAGAAGTAGATCATGTTAAATCTGCTCTCGAAAAAATCGAAGCAAATGGTGGGATTATCATCACTAAAAAAGTGAATGAGAAACAGCACCTTTTTGATAAGATTGATGCAAAAGATCTTGCTCACATTATAAACGAGGAATATAAGACTCATCTTGATGACGCTCATATCAAAATGGCTCACAAAATTGATATGACTGGTCAATACCATGTAATGGTTTCTGCTGGAGATTTCTCAAAAGAAATTATGATTGATGTACAAGCTGAGTAATTAGATACAGTTCTCAAATAAAAAAACTCGCTTTTGATAGCGGGTTTTTTCTTTGATAATTTTTTCTCTATTTATTGAAAGGTCGGAAATTTCCTGGAAGTGACTCTTTGACTTCGCCAGCTCATTGAGAGACTGATTGTCAGATAGATTTACCAGATTCGATGACTGACGAGCCTGCGTCTTTTGCAGTCTGGATGACTTCTCCGCCAGTAGCAACTACTTCACTAGCTAATTGACCAGTCTGAGAGGCAGTATTGGTAACTAGATCAGATCCTGACTTCGCCACTTCTCCAGTCTGAGAGGCAATTTCTCCAGCTACGCTTTTGACAGCTCAAACAATATCGGCTGGATTTTCTTTCACCATCTGCACCGCTTGTTTGCTAGTCTCGAAAACTGATTTACCAGCATCACCAATAGTTCCAACAAGGTCTGATCCACCAGACACCGCTGTTTTTCAGACGGAGACGGCACTTCCTACTAAATTTGAACCTGATTGTACCACGGTTTTACCAGAATTATACATTTTTTCAGATATATTTTGAGTTTTTTGGATACTTTCTTTACCTGTTTGGACCACAGTTTGAGAGATTTTTTTGGACTTTTCACTAGCATCGGCCACTATATCTACTCATTTCTTGATATAAGTCTCCGCTACTTTCCCAGCAGAACCAAGCTGTGGCACAGTTTGTGTTAATTTATCAGCAAATTGCTCGAGAGTAGAGCCTACGGACTTGGTTTTTTCGGTCCCCTTGTTGAAAAGCTCTTCGAGTTTATTTCAGATATTTGATAGAAAGCCCGTCACTGCTTGGAATGCCATGGCTGTATAGTGAAAAAATAAATTTTGTTTGTTGATTTTAAAGGTTTTTTGCTGTTACGAAACCATCTCTAGGACATCAGTTGACAAGACCTCTCTTTGTCGCTTCTGCTCGATAAGCATCAAAGACTGTTTTTGAGCTGTACTGAACATTTCGTCATTCAGCAATTCCACGAAGAACTAGCCAAGTTTCACATTTCATCTGACCACCTGGTTTTACATTTCTACCGATCATTTTTTCGTAGTAAGCAGTCTTAAACTGATTATAATACTTATAACTTTCTCCAAAATTATCGAAGGCAATGTTTTTTTTCTGTGAGAGCGGAATGTTGTTTTGGTCAATCAAATATGGAATAATAAACTCATAGGTGAGATTCCCTTTTGGTAAGATAACTGCCGTTTCTCATGATGGTTTGTCCATATTCATAGATCATGATAGTGATTGTCCGGAATTTTGCAAATTTTTACCTGTTAAAAGCTGATTTTCTCAGCTTGAGACCAATCCAGTGACAAGAGATCATGTTTCTGTTTCTATGAATGAGGTACCACTAGAAAAAAGCCCTGTTGCTACAAGTCCTGACAATGAGTTTCCTGATATTACTGTATTCATACCAGTTTGGGAAGCCCCTGAATTTGCAAATCAGAAGAAAATCTGACTGTTTTGATATGCTAGATCAATATTATCTTTGAGATCTTGAAATAGAAAATTAATAAGCGTGGAACCACTACCTGTCAAATACTGAGTTTTCATTGTCTTCATTACTCCGAATCCAAGAGTTCCTAAACTGAAAATCAAAGCTATAAGATATATTTTCGTAGACCACAGTTTCCAGAAATTAAAATATTTTACGAGTTTCATAGCATAAACTGCTAGCACAAATATCGTAAATCAGACCAAAATTGACACAAAAATTTTGTAGTAAAGAGCTACAGACCCTAGAACGATGTATAAAATCACTCCTACAGCAATTGAAATCCAGAATAAAAAATCTTTTGGAAAGAGAATTCTTTTTCAGAAGTAAATTTCTCATTGGCTCATTTCATTCAGGTTATCGAGAAAACAAACGACAAAAAATGCTACTAGTCCATAAAAAATTGGTAGTGTAACTAATCCTGCAAAAAGTAAAACACTCGAAATAATCAGAACTATTGTTGATATGCTGAAAAAATAGTGTTTGTTGAGCATATGAAAAACTGATAGTAGTTTTGAAACTATACTTTCTTTACTAGAAACTTTGTTTTTTCTGGTAATAAGAAGTACTATGACTGCATTTACTCATCACATTACTAGTCCTTCGTTGCTGTGCCACAAAAATCAATATAAAAGTGGTTGAACAGCAAATACAAAGAAAAGAAGCAGGTTGATGAATGAGTTTTGCATGGCGGTAAACGACTCAAAAAAAATAAAGTAGTAGAATCTCTGGTTCTTTTTACTTATAGCAAAAGGACTTGCTGGGACAAGTTCTCGTTGTAAAAACACGCAAACTAACTATTATCAAAAAGATTTCATGGTGGTCGAATTTATATCTTGAATTGACGATGGCTGAAGTGCTTGTTTTTGACCAAGATCCTATGAGAATAGATAGTTTTTTGACGAGCAAATACAACTACTCTAGAAATTTTTTTCACCACATTTTTCAAAGATGAGGTATTTTAGTGAATCAAAAACCAGTAAAAAAATCTTATTCATTGAAAATAGGTGACGAAATCAGAATTGACGATCTGAAAAGATTTTTTGATCCAGCAATGATGGCTGATGCACCAGCTATTGAGCTGAAAATTATCGATGAAAAACTCGATTACTTGGTGCTCTATAAGCCAAAAGGCGTTCTGTCTCATCCCTCGAGCATCTGGTCGTTTCACCAGCCGTCTGTGACTGGATTTCTCTATCATCACTATAAGAATCTTCCATCGCTTGGCTCATTTATCAGAGCTGGGCTGATCCATCGTCTCGACAAAGACACTGACTGACTGATGCTCATCATCAAATCTGAACGCTGATTGTCTTATTTCAAGGAACTTTTTCAGCAGAAAAGTCTAGCTTCTGATCTACAAACTAAAGATCTCGTCCCGCTCAAAAAATTTTATAGAGCAAAAGTGACTATCAGTCCAACTGGCCAACAATTTCTCACTTCATTCAAAAATTCTTTTCCTGGTATCATCCAAGAAATGGTATACGCCAAAGTTCCCCACCCTCAGCCAAAACTTGGCATCACAAAAATTCTCTCTCTTGAAAATCTTTCTCATAGTGAAGCACTTTTAGATATTGAGATTTTGACATGAAGAACTCATCAAATTAGATACCATCTCGCTCATCATGGGCTTCCAGTCGTTGGTGATTCTCTCTATGGCTCGACAGCTGATGAACCACTCCAGCTCTCTGCTATAGGGCTGGAATTTCTCGATCCTGATGGAGAGTATAAGAGCTATAAAATATAGATTTTTTGCGATTTCCAGAAAAAAATTTTATGAAGGAGTTTTTTACTAATCCCTTCGACAGGCTCAGGGACCGGGAGGCAAGCTCCTCGCAACGACGAGTATTACAGTTAGTTTATTTTTTGGATTTTTCTTCTTTTTTCCTGGTTTTCATAATATTTTTGAGGTATTCGACGATGGTTTTTTTCTGATTGCGAGCGGCGATATCGGAACTAACTCGCTGAAGAGCTAAATCAAGAAGCTCTTTCACAATCGGTCCTGGCTTAAGTTTTAGTGAGGTCATAAGATCATTTCCATTGATGTCGAGAGCTTTGAGATCGAACTGGCCTTCGCGGTCAAAAAGATCGGTAAGAATTTCTTTGAGTTCATCGACTTGATGGAGAGATGGAGCTTGAAGAGTATTGAACTGCCCAAGTCTGTCTGCCTTACAGATGTCAAAAAGATTATTGACTCTATCAAATCAGTTTTCAGACAACATTTTTCTGATTTTCTTAGGACGATTTTCTGGCTTCGCATCTAGAATTTCTCCTGGTTTCATGTGCATTTTTACATACCAAGAAATTTCTTCAACCTCCTTATTTGAAAATCAAAGTGCTGAAAAATCTTTTTGAGCCATATCTGAACCTGAATTACTGTGATTGAGCCAGCTTCCGTGAATATGTCTCGCTTCTTCTTCCTGAAGTCCGATGGTATAAACATAGTACTGATCGGTTTTTCAGACATCGTGATACAGAGTTCCGAGCTTGACGAGATAATTAGTATTGAGCTGCTGAAGATGATAAAGCACAAGCAAAGTGTGAGCAAAAACATCGAAAGGATGATATCTGACTGGCTGATGAACACCCTTGGTGGCATGAAGCTGAGGGAACAGATACTTGAGAATATTGGTCTCATCAAGCAAAGCTATGAAGCCAAAAGGGTTATTCCCTTTGAACACTTTCACGAGCTCGTCTTTTATTCTCTCCTTGGCTAAAAACTGGACGAGGTAGTAATTTTTCTTGAGAGATCTCCAAGTCGGTGTCTCGAAATCGAAAAAATTATGCTGACCGTACTGAAAAAGTTTGTCATTGAGAATATTTACCAAGCGTAATGCTCTGATAATTCTGAGAGCATCTTCTTGAAATCTTTTATCTGGTTTTCACACAGCTCTGAGAGTGCGATCGACGATATCCTGAATTCCAAGGTGCGGATCGACAACGACTCCCCAAGTCCCTTCGCTCGTAGCTCCATTTTTTTCTATCAGTGCTGAAAGTTTTTTGGTATTTAGTTTTCAGTCTGAAAAAAATTCTTCAATCAACTCATGATTTTGCAAGATCAGAATACGAGCTTCTGCATCGATAAAAAATCAGTCTTTAACTAGATTTTTGGTGAGCTCGGTGACTGAGACAGATGTTTGAGTACCAGGATTTAATTTTTTAGAAAAAGAAAATGATGTGTAGTAGAGACAATTTATTGTAAAATCTCTTCTATTTGAGTCGAGAATAAGCTCTGGAGTTCGCTGGATTTCTCATGGGTGGCGAAAATCTTCGTAACCACCTTCGAGACGAAGTGGCGTGAGTTCGTACTTGAGATCACCTGGCATCTCGCCAAAAAGCTTGGCTGTGATCGGAGTAGGCTTTGGAATGAGTGTGATCGTCCCAAATTTATCAGTTTTGAAGATGCTGATGTCTTTCTTGGTGATCGAGTCGAAAATAGCTGATGGCTCGCCAGCTGTAGTGATATCGAGATCTGTCGGCTCATCCACAACACCTAAAAGTAAATCTCTGATAGACCCGCCAACGAAAAAAAGAGTCTCATGGCTGGTGAGAGATTTTAGGTATTCAAAATGTTTGTCTAATCTGTGAAGATTTTGAAGTTGTATCGTCATAGTTTGAAATATATTTTTTTTGTAAGTCAATGCAACGATATTCGTGCTGGGCTGGAAAGATCCCTTCGACAGACTCAGGGACCAGACTTATGTTGCCTGAGTTTATCGAAGGCAGTTTTTAACCAGAAAAAAACCTTTCCCCAAGCAGGAGAAAAGTTTTTTTGGTAGTATGGTGAAGAAATTATTTTCCGATAGGAGGCACAGCTTCTGTGTTTGTTGGCATTTCTGAACCGCCCATAAGACCTTGCATCAAGTTACTGATTTTTACAGCGTCTTTTGGAGTTTCAGCTGAAAAAGTAGCTTCGTCAGATGCGTTTGTCTTACCAGAGAAACGGAATTCTACCTTTTCTTCTTCAGCTCATTGCTGAGCAGGAGCTTCGTAGTTGATAGATCCGTCAAAACTAGCTCCAAGAGCTCCAGATGGAGTAATATTGAGCATAATATTCATTTCTGGATCAGTCTTCTCATTGCTGATGAGTTTGATATTCATAGCTCGAGAAGTGAACTTTGTAGCTCGGTCGAGAAGAACTTGGCTCTGTTCGCTAGCAAGTGTCAAAGAACCTTCGTTTCCACCTATGTAACCAGAAAGAGACAACACTTGGTCCGCATTAATTTTCACATCTGAAAGAACAAGCTGAACTGTGTCCGTATTTGAAACTTCAAAGTATCCTTGGAAAGCAACTTTTTGAGAGAAATCTTCAATCATGGCTATGATTTCGTTGTTTTCCTGTACAGCCCCAGAAGCCGTCTGAACTGAGAGAGTACTATTGAGTTCGATAAATAAATTTTCTAGATTTTTCTTGTCAAGATCGACAAAATATTTGATAGTTTTTCCTTCTTTTTTTGTATCCTTCAGAGTAAAAATTTTATGTTTTTTCAATAAATCTGAAAGAGTTGCTGGAAGACTTGTAATAGTCTTGAATTCTTGCTGAGGAAGTGCTGCTGAGCTAGCGTCGTCAAAGTGAATCCACTTATTGAGAAGCCCCTTTGCGATTGAGTTCACAAAATCTCACTGAGCATTACCAGATCCAAGATCTACTGTCAGTTCTTTTACTTGCCCATATAAAGCTGAATCTACAAGGAGGAAAGACAAGAGTCCCTTTCCTTTTACTTTCTGATTTTCTGGCAAATTTGCATCAAAATCGATATTCATATCACTTGCAGATTTTTTCATATCTACTGATGAAACTGAATCGATAGTCGCATTTATTTTCCCATTTGCAAGTTTAGTTCCTCCTTCAAGTTCGAAAGATACTTTTTCTTTTACATTCTTGAAAGATTTGATTTGGTTACTATACTCTACTGCTCTCGCTGTCATAGAGTCTACAAACTGACTATAAGCTCCTTCAAAACTCAATGAAGCAGAAGCCCAAGGCTTATATATCCAGAGCAAAGCAACGATAGCAATCAAAGCTAAACCCGCTACCCCAAGTCCTAACCACGATTTTTTTTCTGTTGTTTTTGTCATTGTGAATGTCTATCAAAATGAAATAAATTTTATACCGATAAGCTTTAGAAATACTTTATACTAGAACTTTCGAAAGAAGTAGTTTGATAGATGTATATAATTGGTCCTATCATAAAATCTTTTTTGATTTTATTACTGGTCCAATTTATCTTTATATTCATCGTTACGCTCGAATCTAAAGAATCTAAATACAATCGGTATCTCTCTCATCCATAAAAATCTTTTTTACAAATTTTTATGGTGGTCGAATTTACGAGATCATAGTAAACTGATTACTGATTGCAAACAAAAGAATATTTTTTCTTGAAAAATTTTCATTCTGGTTATTGCTGAAAATATTTCTTCATCCTTCGCCGGGTGGCATTTCTTTTTTCTCACATGAACTATGGATACAAAAAATTGTATCCCTACAGAAAATAAAGACGCAATAAATTGCGTCTCTATAAATATTTCTTCTCAACTTCAGACAAGGGGGTTGCAACCCCTTGTTACAAAAAACACGCCGTAGCGTGTTTTTTGGTTCAAATAATTGTTTTTTCTTACTCTGAGCTAGACTTGCTTATTTCTATAGAATAAATTTCTCAATTATTTTTAACAATAACTATTTCTTTATCACCATAGTTATATTGTTTGAGTTGTTCATCGAACTCCTGTGGAAGAAGTTTTCACGATTCATTCTCGATTAATTGTTTTTTACCATTATCGTTTGTTATTCTGAGGTAATAGTGTTCATTATCCCTATGGTCATCCCTATTCTGTTTTCCTATTTTTTCTCACTCCAGAGAAAATATTTCAGCTTCAGATCAATTGATAAAATGCTGGAGTATTTTACCCTTTATAAATGGTGAATAAGATCACTCAAACTCCATAACTAAAGCAGTATTGGCATTGATAAAAATACTCTTTGCTGCTTTATCATTCTCATATCAGCTTAAAACAAAAATTCATTTATTTATATTTTCTTTCTGCCTATTTATAGCAGCTTCACCACTAAGAAAGAAAGGATATTTTACTTCATATTTATATTTTTCATCAGCAGAAAATATACTATTTCATGATTTATCTTTTATATTTTTTACGCTTCGTTGATTTGGTTCATTAAATTCTATACTAAAATTCAATGGAACTCCTTCTTTTGATTTTTGTTCTTTTTCTGCTTCCAGTCTTTTATCCTGTTCATTTTTTTGGTATTCTTGGTATATAGCTTCATTTTCTAGCTCAGTATCAGAAAGATATTTTTCGTTCCATGACTGTCCTTTTTCGATCACAAATCGTTGATTTTTTCTATTTACAAACAGGCCTTTTCAGTCCCTAAAAACCTGTAAATGGTTGTCTGAAGGTATTTTTTCAGTAACTAAATTCATATTTTCATCATAGTATGAATGTATTTGTCTCTTATTTTCTTCATATGTTTCCCTATAGATTTTGAGAGAGTCATAATACCAAAGAGGTCCTTTTAATTTCTTAATTTCATTTCCTTGTTTATCTAAAACAGTATCAGCACGAGATCACTCGATCAACCGACCATTATTATTTGTTTGAACTTGAACTCATAGATAAAAATCTCAACATTTTTCTATGATGTAGTATTCTTTTCATAGATCTATGAGATTTTCTCCATCAAATTTATATATTTTTGAATCCCAATTCCTTTTAGCAAATATTGTATCTCCCTCGTCATAAAAACTATTAAATCATCATCAAAAACCTCCAACTGGAGAATTATAATACTGTTCATTGAGCAATGTTGCTATTTTCTTATCTCTCTTATATTTTTCTATAAATTCATTTTCTGGTTGAATGTTATTCTTTTCCACTGTAACTTCATTTTCTGTAGTTTTATTTTCTTGATATTCTTTTTTCTTCTTTTCTCTTAGAATATTCAAATATTCTTCATACACTTCAGGCTGATATTTTTTTATAGCTTTTATTTCTTGGTTTACTTCGCTTTCTTCTGTGTGTGTAAAAATATCCAGTGTTTTCATAAGCTGATCAGAAGCATTTATACCTACTGACTTTATGTACTCTTTTACATTTTTTGCATTATTGAGCGCAAGATTTTCATTAGTATTCGATTTATTTTCCATCTGGGAGATATAAATAATAAAAAGGTGGAACAGATTCCAAAACACTTTTATAGTTATATCTTTTTTCCCTATTTTGTCAATTTTTTACTCAGAAAAAGTTAAAAACTGATCGTGCAGAGGAAGTACGACGAAGCCAACTGATATTGGTAAACCTGCCTGCAGTAGACAAATGATCCCTTCGACAAGCTCAGGGAACGAAGAAAAAAAACACGCCGTAGCGTGTTTTCTGATTAGCTTGTTTTTGGTGGTTTGAGAGAAAATTTCTGTGGAGAGGAAGCTTTAGAATTTCAAGGTTTGGAGATGTCACTCTTGAAGTGTTTTTTCTGTTCAGAATGTGGAGCTGGAGAAACTTTTTCTGAAACTGGTAGTTCCTTCTGAGGTGCTGGTTTTGTCAAAATAAGTGGCTTTTCTATGAGTATTTTTTCTTCTGATTTTAGAGCTGGCTGTTCTAGAAATTTATCCAATTTTTGAGCTTCTTGTTTAATGAGCTGGTTTTGCTCTTGGATTTTTTTCTGAATTTTCTCGTTTTCTTCTATGATTTTTTGAGCGGCAGCTGAGACAAACACTTCTTCAGATGAAGCTGGAGAAATCTTCTCTGGAGCTGGCTTAGCTGGTGTTTCGATTTCGATAACTGGTTCTGGAATCTTTTCTGGTTCAACTATTGGTTCTGGTTTTTCTTCAACTGCTTGCTCTGGGATCGCCTCAACTTCTGGGATTACTTCTTCCGTCTCAGAAACGATACTCATAGGCTCAGTATTTTCTAGCTCTTCCATCGAAATCGGGGCTGAAAAATCTTTTTCTGAGAGTATTTCTTCTGAGCTATCTCTCTCTCAAGATTCCTGCGAAGTCTGAGGAACTGTTTCAACAAAACTAGATGGTGCTGGAGTTCTAAAAAGATCTCAAGCTGGTGCGACAGGCTCATCTTTTGGCTCAAAAAATTCTTCCCTTTGAGGTTCACTGATCTCCTCCTGCTGAGCTGAAATTATTGGTGTTTCAATATTTTTTTCTTCACTATTTTTTTCTGGTGATATCAAATCCTCAGCAGTTACCAGATTATTATTTTTGATTATTTCAGATGGTTCATCATTTTTTTCAAAAGTTTCAGAAAAGTTAGTTTCCTGTGGTTGGATGTTTTCAGTTACCAGCATATTATTTTCAGAATTTTTTTGCGGTTCTGATAATGGTTCATCATTTTTTTCTGGTTCTGAAGGAGCAAAAAGTCGTCCATCGATGCTGTAAGATCCAGCCCCTCCTAAAACATAGCTGATGAAGATAGCCTGGAAAAGGTAAAGGTGGAGGTGATTTTCTATCAGCATTTCGAGAGAAAGTGTTTTACCACTTACTGCAACGACAAGCATATCAACTAAAATTGCACCGAAAAGAATGAGAGAAACTGGGATCGTTAGAAATCAAAGGGCAAAAAAGAGCGTAGCACCGCCCATCACTCGAATACTTAGCTGCCCTAAAAGTACTGGATCTCCTGGCATTACTCATAAATTCACTAGCTTCTGTCACTGAGAAAGCAAAAAATCTGGTCCGGCAGACCATTGGAGTCGCACAATCAAAAAGACGATTGCTGAGACCATCAATCTCATAACGAGCAAAGTAAAACTTCAATTCATTGCTTGTTTTCTCATTATTTTTTTGGGGATTCAGAGAAATAAATTTTCTTGGTTTGAGTAAGATTAGTATTTTTTTCAAAAAATGGCAAAAAAACTACCCAGATATTTTCTCATTCTCACCCATTTTTTGAAAAAAATTATCAAAAATTTGACAAATTCATTTTTTTATTTATAATTTCTGCGTTGATGAATAGTATTTTGGACAAGCGATTTGGGTAGCTTTTGGTTTGGAGCAATTATCTCTTTTTGATTGCTTGCTGTGATGTCCAATTGCATATACTGAATTGTCAAAACGATTATCGGCTGTGGTTCTGAGTGAAATGGGTCTTTGGGTTGGTCGTTTACTATCAATATCCGGAATGTTGGTGGTGGAATTACTGGCTTTAAGGTTCGCTTTATGAAGATCTGCTGAACGGATTGCTTTGATGAAAAAGTATGGCGAAAAAACACTCGGTAAGTGATTAAAAAAACTCAGTTTTTCTTTCTTAATCAGCGCAGTTTAGGAGAGCGACACTGTGAGACAAAACTCTTTTACCTTGAGTTATTAAAATCGTTAACATAGTTTCAAAGGCTGTTTGTCATTAGTTAGGACTCCAGAAAGACTGAGATACTGCAAAGCATCTCAGTTTTTTTATGAAAAAAATATATTTCCTGGCTCTATAACAAGCGGTTGTAACCCCTTATTTAAAAATCTAAGAATATTTTTTTCTCTGAAATACCGATATGTTTTAGAAAATTTTACACTAGATCTCTAAAGAAACTCCTGAAAATACTAGTTTGTTAGATGCATATAATTGAATCTACCATAAAATCTCTTACTGATTTTATTGCTGATCCAATTTACCTTCTTCGTTTCTCTTGAATCTAAAATATCTAAAATCATCGGTATATACTCTCACATCCATTCAAATTACAAATTTTCATGGTGGTCGAGTATAAATTTGTGTTGCAATAGAGGGTGAGAAATTATAGAATCAGCAGAATAAAAATTTTTTAGTATTATTTTTTTGAGGATGAAAAAATTGTATGGTTTTGGGATTTTTTTGGCTATGGTGAGTGGGTTTTTTGGTGTGACAGTGGCTCAGAGTAGCAGCGGAGACGCTGAGATTGAAGCTTTTGCAAATGAACTGATTCAGCTAATTCAGCAGGCTGTCGATGAGCAAGATGCGACGGTGAGTGCTTCTGGTGCTGTGCAAGATCTTTTTGTTTTTGATCAGACGGCGAATAAGCTGAGACTGACAGATAGCCAATTTACTCAGAGAGTGGCTGGTGGTATAGTTTTGGCGGATACGCAGCAAGCTGTAGACTATTTGTTCAATCAGGGTCTGACAAAATATAGCACAGAAGCTAGTTTTATGGCTAACAATTCTCTCAGAAGAGATGAGGCGGCAGCTTTTTTCTCGAGATTGGCAAACTTTGTGCTCGGGAAAATGCCTGATGTAAACAAGGCTGGCTGTACTACTTTTAGCGATCTGGATGAAGGACATGCTGATCTCAAAGCTGTCATGATACAATCTTGTCAACTAGGACTTTTTAAAGGAACTCAGGGAGCTTTTTTGCCGACTAAGTCGATAACAAATGCTGAAGCAATCGCCGTACTGATGAGATTGATCAATGGCTATGAGTCAGAACAGACTGATGGACACCGAGCAAAAAATTATTTTCTCTTGGCTCAAAAAATGGGAGTCTTGAAATGATTAGCTTGAAACGATACAACTAAGCTCGATAAGCCAATTACCAGATGAGATATTGCTAAAATGCTCGAAACTGTTCGTTTGGTACTTTTCGTCAAGACAAAACTCGGAGCTAGCGATGCTCATGAGCTGAATAGCTCGTTTACCAGCATCGAGTCTAGTTTTCAGAAGTAGGGAAATATTGTAAACCGAACATAATAATATTTTTTTAAACCCCTGTCTACCGCAGACAGGCTTTTTTTTCAAAAATCTTTCCCTTATTTTGTCCTTGCCGGACGGGCATTACTTTTTTTCTACCAGGTAAATCCCGTTACGATTCAATCTAAAAATCTTCACGGGATCACAAACAATTTGAAAGTGAAAAAACTCAAAAACCCCTCTCCACCGCAAAATCTCGTCTTTACTCTCCTCCTTACTCCTTGACTACTCACTCTGTTTTTCCTTGGTTCTACCGACTCACCATCAAAGGATCGTCTCGCTCGTCTTCTTCTACCACGAAGTTGGACCTCAGACCCCGCAGTACTGCGGGGCGTTGGCGATGATATTTAGATTCAGCGAAGCTCGAGTTTATCCCGATCGAATTTATTGATATTTCTTATCGGGATCACGAACACACTGAAAGTGATCAGTTTTCCAGAAAATTAGTTTTTGTAAATAAAGAGAATATTGTTTTTCTCATAAAAAATCTCTCGTATTGCATTGAAAAGCTGAAAAAGTATAGTCAGCTGATTGATTGATTTTATCTGATTGAAAAAGACTATGAAGTACACACTTACCAAGAGCAAATCAGCTCATTACCAAATCGTTTCTACTACTCCGGCTCAGGAGCTAGAGGCTATGAAAACTAATGTTATCAACCACTATGCAAAAGATATTTCTTTGCCTGGATTTAGAAAAGGCCATGTGCCTCTTCATATCGTCAAGGAACAAGTTCAGCCTCAATATCTTCATATCGGATTGATTGAGGAAGTGGTGAACTGAGTTCTCAAGAAACTTATTAACGAAAATCCAGATGTAAAATTTATTGGACAGCCTTATGATCTCAATGAAAAAGAAGCTGATGGCGGTCTCGAAGTTTCATTTTCTCTTGATGTTTATCCTGAAATAGAAGAATCTGATAAAAAACGAGAAAAACTTACTCTTAAAAAAATTGAAACTCTGGTAACTGAACAAGATATCGATCAGGCTCTTGATGTTTTGAAAAGACAGTACGCCGAGTACAAAAATGTCGATGAGATTACTGAATGAACTATAACAAAAGTCAGATTTGCAACTTTTGATGTGGATGGAGGTTTATTGGATAAAGGAAGTGCGTTTATTGGAAAGGAAGATTTTGCAGAATTTACTGGTATCAAAAAGCAGTTTTTGGGGCAGAAAATGTCAGATAAAGGAGAACTTTCTTACGATGAAAAAAAACTTCCTGCTCAATTTCACTCAAAAGTAAAAGATAAAAAAGCTGGAAAAATTTCTTATGAAATCGTTTCTATCCAAGAGCAGATTTTGCCGAAATTTGACGACACAGAGACGCTTATGAAATTTTTCTGAAATGCTGATATCAAGACAGAAAAAGATCTTAGAGAAAAAATTACTGAAGTGCTCAAAACTCAAAAATACGAAGATGAACTTGCTAAAAATGTCGAAGACCTCGTAAAAGATGCTAAAAATTCGCTCTCTGTCTCGATACCTCGCACTCTCATCGACGAAGAATTTAAGTCGAGAATGCAAAACATGGCTCAAAGAATGTGAGGAGAACAAGGTATGAAAGCCTATCTTGAAAAGATCTGAGAAGAAGAGACTAAAAAAATGGTCGAAGATATGAAAGCAAGTGCTCAAGAAAGTTTGCAGAAGTTTTTCGTCTTTAAACATATTCTCGAATCTCATAAGATCGATCATATTCACTGGGATAAACCACTCGATGCTGAGAAAAAACTGTACGAAAAACTTGTCTGAGGAGCTGATACAACAGCTGAAACTGAAAAGAAACCAGCTAAAGCTCCAAAAAAAACTGTGGCTAAAAAAGCAGAATAATCCCTTTTTTATTTTTTCATATTTTTTTGATGGAAAAACAATCTCGTTCGACTTTTTCGCTTATCAAGCTCTATTTTGCAATTGTTTCTGTGGTTGGTGTCGTTGGTTTGGTCGTTGGTTTTGGAGTTGGTCTGTATCAACTTTTCTTGAATATGATTATCTCAGATCAGGAATATCTGATTGGTGGAAATGGTTCACGAGAAATCAAGCAGTGTGCTGATCCTTACTATCGCCCAAATCAAGCTCCATTGAAAGAAGGAGAACTACCTAAAGCGAAAACTGATGAAGAAATCAAAGCTTGTAAAGATAAACTTATCCCTGATATTTTGGCTACGAGAGATTATCAGCTCAAACAAGACTTGATCTCTGGATTTGTCTGGTGAGGTCTCTTTATGATCCTCTTCTTGACTCACTTCCCTTACTTCTTAAAAATTTCGAAGGAACACGATATAGCTTAAGCTTTAAAGAAAAACACTCTCGACTAAAATCGGAGTGTTTTTTTGAAATTTATCTAGCTTTTAGATAGCAGCCAAATATTTTTCTTAGTTCTTCTTGTAACTTTTTTTGGAGAATCATTTTATTTTCTCGTAAGAAGACATTTTCTTCGCGATGTTTTTTTAGTTTTTCCAGATCTCTTTTTATTTTTTCTTTAGATTCTTGAAAAATCTTTTCTCCTTCAGCCATCTCTGCATGGAATTTTTTTTTCTCTGATGGTCTTTTATACTGTCTCATTTTTTTGTGCCGTTATTTTGGCACATTTTTCTATTCATTTTTTTGAAAAAAACAATAAAAAATCACTACAAACTTTCCATCCAATGTGAAAGGTCCCCGATATGAATCGGGATAAACTCCACTTATTTTTTCTTCGCTTCTCTTAAAAAAATAAATGCTCATCTTTCCATCCAATGTGAAAGGTCGCATCATTATTTTTCTTCGCTTCTCTTAAAAAATAAATGCTCATCTTTCCATCCAATGTGAAAGGTCGCATCATTATTTTTCTTCGCTTCTCTTAAAAAATAAATGCTCATCTTTCCATCCAATGTGAAAGGTCGCATCATTATTTTTCTTCGCTTCTCTTAAAAAATAAATGCTCATCTTTCCATCCAATGTGAAAGGTCGCATCATTATTTTTCTTCGCTTCTCTTAAAAAATAAATGCTCATCTTTTTTTCTGGGGTTTTTATGTGTTAAAAAAAATCCCCTCCTAAATCAAGAGGGGAAATAAGTTAAGTATAGTTACTTTGAAGTGGGGCGTTTTATCTTGCCGCCACTTTTAATCTGGGCCTTCAGAGAGACAAAGTAGCTCTGATAATGAGCTAGTTGATTGTCTACGAAGTTCTGGAGATCAGTGACTTGTCCTTGCATACCAGCCTTCAAGCCAGTCAAAAAGACTATATGGTCTTCCAATAATTTATTACTGACTTTGAGGTCAGTCAACATTTTATTGTATTCAGGCGAGCTGAATGAAACGACAGCTAATTGCTGTTGCAAATCGGTAGAATCACCTGGTGTTGCTTGGGGCGTAGGATGTACTTTGAGCACTTTCTCTACAATAATTTTAGAGATCGATACAAAGTCTTTAGATTGTTGCTTGATCTTTTGATCAAGTTCGACTTTTTTTGATGTTCCGGTAGTAATCACGGAATTGATACCCTGTGATAACAACTCGACATCAAATGCAAGCGTATCAATGGCATCTAAGAGAAACTTGGAATCTCTTTCGAGTTTTCTTTGTTTTGATTTTTGCAACTCGTACTGAATTGCAAAGTCTTTCTCTTCGAGTTCTTTTTGAGCTCTTTCGTGCTCAGCTTTTTTTTTCTCTTCGAGCAGCCTTTCTGCATCTTTTTTGAGAATTTTGTTTTTCTCATCCAAAGAACCTGCCATCCCATTTACCACGCTCTTCTGCTTGGAGAAGAGACTGTCAAATTCTGCCTGGGTCTGACCAAAAACAGAAGAGATCATACAAGTAAACACGATAACAATCATAAAGATCGTCGCTGCGGATTGTTTTTGATTTTTCATATAATTTTTTTCTTTTTTTTACATCTGGTAGATAAGTATATTTTTTAAAATGTCAAGAAAAAAAGCAAGATTTTTAGTCTTGCCTTGTTTATAGTCACCAGAATATAATTTTTTTATTTCATTTGCATCTTGAGTTTGCTTATTTCAAGAGATATTTTGTCGATTTTCTGCTTCACCTCTTCCATCTTTTTCTTTTTAGTTTCGACGAGATCTTTGGGAGCATTTGATAAAAAAGAGCTATTTGAAATAATCATTCTCAGATCCTGAAGAAACATCTGCTCGTCTTGAAGCTGTTTTTCGAGCTGAGCGAGCTTAGTCTTATTGTCTATGATTTTGACACCTTTGAGACCGACCTTGATGTTGACAATGACCTGGACATCAAAATCAGCTGGTATCTCCTCATCTTCAAGCATAAAGAGAACTGACGAGGCGTTGACTATCGTCGCTATGAGATCGGTATATTTTTGGAAAAATTTCGTCGTTTCTGTATTTGCTTGGATGATAATCTCAGCTTTTTCGTGAGGCTTCGTATCTGATTTACTTCTGAGATTTCTGAGCTCTGAAATGCTGTTCATCAAGAGGTTGATCTTGTAGTTTTTTTCAGCAGAAGCGATTTCACTAGGTCGCTCCTGAGCTATCAACATTCCTTCAAATCACACCAGATTCCAAAGTTTTTCTGTAATAAATGGAGTGTATGGATGTAAAATCTTGAGCATCGTACCAAGACTATAGATCATTACTTTGTCAGTATAATCAGATTTTTGGATTTTGGTGATTTCGATATACCAGTCACAAAAAGAGTGCCAAACTGTCTGTACAATACTGTGAGCAAACTCTCCAAGATGGAATTTTTTGAATGAATCTCAGCTTATTTTAGTCAGTTCATTGACTTGATCGACCATCCAAAGATCAAAATCATTCAGCTTGCTGAGATTTTTTTCGATATCTTTGGCAACAAGATTAAGATCAAAGTGCGCTTCCTGGTCCTCCCCTACGATTTTTGTGATCACAAATCTCGAAGCATTTCGGAGTTTATTGAGAAATCTGTGGTAGTATTCAGCTTTTGAAACTGAGTAGCTGAGATCGTTTCCTGGTGTCGTACCGACGATAAGACTCAATCTCAATGAATCTGCACCATATTTTTCGACCATCTCAATCGGGTCAATTCCGTTTCACTTAGATTTTGACATTTTCTGACCTTTTTCGTCTCTTACTAGTCCATTGAAATAAACCGCTTCAAAAGGTTTTTCTCCTGTATTTTCTAGCGACATCATCATCATTCTGGCTATCCAGAAAAAAATAATGTCGTACCCCGTCACTACGACTGAGTTTGGAAAATAATCTTCAAAATCAGAAGTTTTTTCTGGTCGACCAGTGATACTAAATGGCCACAATGCTGAAGAAAACCAAGTATCAAAGACATCTTCATCCTGCTTGAGATCTTCGTCTCCATGAGGAGAAAAACTATCGAAATCAAATTCATAAAGATCTCCAGTTTTTCTGAGTCAAAAACTTTTTTCTAGTTCATCAACTATTTTTCCAGCTTCAGCAATAAGAGACTTTGTATTTTTATCGACTGCGATGAAAATCTTTTCTAGCTCGAGAACTTGAGCAAGCAATACTTTGTCATCTGAAAATTTTCCCTTGTAGATATTCAGATAAACTGTTCCCACTGTCCCAAGATGTGGCGTAATGCTGTCAGCAAATATAAGATCTACAAAACTTTCTATATTAAATGGATTTGGAAGTCTAGAATCTGCGATGAGATTGAAAATCATGAGTGAGAGTACCAGATTTTTACCTTTTGAAGATTTTTTGAGTTCTTGTTGATATTTTTCGATAATTACATCTTCGTCGAAGACATTGATTGTATTTTTTGAACCTTGCCAGACAGGGATTCTGTGTCATCGCCAAAGTTGTCTTGAAATA
This sequence comes from uncultured bacterium, assembly GCA_937872535.1. Taxonomy (GTDB): domain Bacteria; phylum Patescibacteriota; class Gracilibacteria; order Absconditabacterales; family Absconditicoccaceae; genus CALMTC01. The sequence goes on along the minus strand of CALMTC010000015.1, from coordinate 19,384 downwards.
CATCGTGGTTTGATGTTTCCGAGCCAGTGATGGAATGTTTCATTGAATCTGCTTGGATAGACTTTGGTTTCTTCGTTGTCAATAAGATTGAGAGCTTTGGCTGCAGCGTCTTTGACATCAACAAATCGCTGTTTGCTGAGCATAGGCTGAACTCTCGTCTGAGATCTACTACAAATTGGGATGGTATTGTGGTGAGGTTCTACTTTCACAAGATTTCCAATCTCAGTAATCATATCAATCACATTCTGAAAGAACTGGTCGATATTTTTCCCCACAAAATCTGGCCCAGCATGTTCAGTAAAATTGGCATTTTTATCGAATGCAAAAATATTCATCGGCAAGTTATGTTTTTTGGCGATCTCGAAATCAAGTGGATCATGAGTCGGTGTAATCTTCAGTGCTCCAGTTCAGAACTGCATATCAACAAGTTCGTCGGCCACGATCGGGATAGGTCTATTAATAATCGGGATCAAAACATTTTTACCAATATGTTTTTTGTATCTCTTATCATAAGGATTGACAGCGATAGCAACATCAGCAAAAAGTGTCTCTGGACGAGTCGTAGCAATCGTAATCGCATCTCCCTTTCCTTCGATAAAATAGTTGATATAGTAAAGCTTACCTTCATTTTCCACATAATCAATTTCAATATCAGAAAGCACAGTTTGACAACCTACTGATCGGTTGGTAATATAATCTCACTGGTAAATTTTACCAGAGGAGAAAAGATTGGAAAATGATTTTCTCACTGAGCGAGAAAGTTGTTCTGACATCGTGAATTGTTCTCTCGATCGATCACACGATGAACCTATTTTTTTCACCTGAGAAACTATCGTATTTCTAGACTTTTTAGCTCGATCTCGTGTTTCTTGTAGAAATTTTTCTCTACCAATATCATATCTTGAAAGATTTTTTTCTTTTTTGAGATTTTTTTCTACCACGACTTGTGTTGCAATTCCAGCATGGTCTGTACCCGGGATCCAAATAGTTTCGTCACCAATCATACGGTGATATCTTGTCAAAATATCCTGAATAGTTTGATTTTGAGCATGACCAATATGCAAAATTCCAGTCACATTTGGAGGTGGCATAGGAATTACAAATTTTTTCGTTTTTTCGTTTTTACTTTTCGCTTTTTTTGGTAAAAAATTACCAGATTCCTCTCGTTTTTTATAGATCTGATCTTCAATAAGATGGTCATATTTCTTTGGAAAGTTCATCTATTTTTGTTCTTTTGAGAGTAAAAATTGTATACTTTTTATTATGCTGATGATTTTAGAAATATTTGTTTTGATTTCAATGTTTTTATGAAATTTGTGTTGAAATTACGAATGATGTTCTTAACTATTAAGCTATTTTATCCTCTATGAACATATGAAAGACTCTGAATTACATTCTCATGAAATGAATAATAGTGATAACTTATTAAATCACGAATCGAAACAACAAGAGTTTCAAAAACAGGTTCTCAGATGAATTTCATGATTTGAAGAATACGAATCACACCTCCCTGACTGAGTAAGACTTTTCAATTTGAAAGACTATGATCTTGTTGGAGAACGAATGACAGACCTTACTAACTTCTATGATTGACATACTGATGACAACAAACTCATTGATCAGCTAGTTGGAACAGAAAAAATAGATCAGATTTGATATTTCACTAAGAGTAAATTAATGCTTATGTTTGAGCATGAATGAGTCCCCCTGTGAATGGTATGTCTCAATATTAAGAGATGAGGATCTGTCAAAATTTGACCCGTTATCGTCGCACCTGAAGCAAGATGAAAATGAATATGAAAATTATTATTTTCTACTATTGATAAGATCGCTGATGATTTCAAAATTAGAAAACTCTATGCTACAACCTCTCACCTCAATGATCGTGTAAATTCTATATTCAGCAAATATGGGTACAATATCGAAGCAACATATCCCGACCAATACAAGCAATGAAGCAATGAGCACATATGGTGAAAAATTCAAAACGAATCGACAAATGAAAATTTAGAGGTGATTAACTCTGTTAGTTCAAATATAGAATCAGTAGGTAATATTAAAATTCACTGAACGGTTGAGGAGGAAGATAAAGAATATTTAGACGAAACTTTGAGAATATACAGACAACGACATAATGATTTGGGGGCAGATTTTCTTCATATGATGCTCAAATGATACGAAAGATGAAAAGAAAACCTCTCATTTCAAAATAAATCAAAAATGATTTTAATTGCAAAAGATGAGATATGAAATTATGTTTGAACCCTTGTATATTCACCTAAAAGGGGTTGACCAGTAAAAATTTATCCGATTTCCTGAACCCCAGAAGCCCAATCACAGATGATTCAACAATCTCTAGATTTTGCCAAAGAAAATGGATCTCATAAATTGTATACATTTGCCCATGAAAATGATTTTGCTCAAATAGATATCCTCGAACAGATCGGCTTTACGTTACGTTGAAAACTTATTTCTCCCTATAAAAATTGACATAATCTTCTTACATTTGATTTATTTGTTAAAAAATAATTTATATGGAATTCCAAGTCCAAAAACGCTACTTTGATCTCATTAAGTCTTGATTAAAAATATATGAATGAAGATTATCAAAAGACAAATATAGACATCTAAAAGTTTGAGACATTATTACTTTTAAACCAAATTGATCTGATGAATTTGTCGAAAAAAAAGTTACATCAATTCACATTTACTGAAGTTTTGCTGATGCTGGCTTACATCTTTGAATCGAAAAAATAGTACCAGGCACTTCAAACATAGGTTCTATGGTTGAAACTTATAGAGAATTCTACTCCAAAGAGGATGAAGAAAGATATAATGTGATAATGATTGGCTTTTAAAAAAGGAGAAAGCATACATCTTTCTCCTTTTGTGTTTTAAAATAAGTTACATGAGTTTTATACTAAATACTCTCATTCCATTATTTTTCTTTACTTTATCAGGAGGATATATACTATTATAAATAGTTAGAGCTTCCTCGAAATTTGCACCAGGAATAAGGGTATCTATTTCTTCATTTTCGAGCATTTCATCAACGCTTTTGTACAAAGAAATCCTTTCTACAATTACATTCACTCTGAGACTACCAGATACAAATACTACTTCTTGTCCTTCTTGAATCTTTCTAAGATTTGAATAATTTGCACGTGCTTCCACGGTCTTCTTGCCTGACTTGATCTCTAACAAGTATGGCATTTTGATAAATAATTCTGTCATCTTTTGTTTCACTTAATTTTGCAAAATTGCTTTTTTTGTGATAATTATTTAATATAAATAATCAATATAAATCAAGGGACATAATTACTTTCAACAATCTGAAACAACCAGAAAAAAAATTTTAAGTAAAAAGAAAAAACAGCTCGGAAGCTGTTTTTTGAGATTAGAATTCGTATCGACGGAATTTTTTCTCGGCGGTTTTTTGCATATAGTCTTCTCAGAGAATGACCGTAATATCCTCGCCAGTTCGTGCGTCAAAGCCAGTACCTCCTTTGAGTTGGCCGGTAAGAATCTGGTCGTACTCCACAAACAGTTTCATCAGATCGAGAGTAGCTTTATAGTCGCCAGTACCATGAAGGTAAACAGTCGTAGTGCCATATTTTTCTTCAGCATTTTCTCCATTGACCATATCAAATCCAAAGAGCTTCATCTTGACAGCGACCTGATTCGCTACACCTCTTGAAGAACCATATTTTTTTTTGGTCGCTGGATCGATTCCATTTTGAATTTTAATCTGAGCTTTCTCTATCAAAAAGTCTTGGTTGCGAGCGGCAAAAAAAGCAAAGTTCTTGGTATAATCATAAAAATCTAGTTTATTGATGGTACCACCGTTTTGGAGAAGTACTGACATACCATTAAATTCTTCTCTGTTTGGAGTGTAGAGCATACAGCCAGCTTTCATTAACGATGGTCTGTCATAGCCACACTCTGATGTCAGTCAAAAGGTGAACACATGTTTCAACTCAAAAGCATACTGGGCCGCTCGGATCATCTCACTAAGAGAGACATTGGTCTTCACCATCTTCGTATACTCGTTATAGATTTTTTTTATATTACTCACACTTTTTAATGCTCCATTAGCTGTCATTTTATCAAAGACTGCCTTGATGATTTGCTGTTGTCTTTGAGATCTAGAAAAATCTGAAGTGGAATGTCTTGATCTCGCATACTTCAGTGCTGTTTCTCCATCTAGCGTATTTCGTCCTGAATTTATTCTAAAAGTAGTATACGATCTTTCTGATCATGGATACTGATAATCAACAAGTGGCTCTTCAACGAATACATCAATTCATCCAAGCACATCTATGAGATTTTTAAAGCCTTCAAAATCTATGATTGCGTAGTAGCTAATCGGCAAACCAGTAATATCGGTGGCTTTTTCAGCAAGCGCCATCACTCCACCGCTGAGTGTTTTGGTTCTAGAGTAAGCATACGGCAAAATCATATTTATTCTTCCATAGACTCATTTTTCTTTTTTGACATAAAGATCTCTTGGGATAGAAATCATAGAAACTGCTCATTTTTTTGGATTAAATGAGGCAACAATGATCGTATCTGCTAGATAACCACCCTGATGATTGTCTCCTCAGTAACCAACTAATAATAAATTTATCTGACCAAATTCATCTTTTTTCATTGCCTGCCCCAGTGATTGGCTAATAGCTTTTACAGTGCCTTTACCAACAACTCCAAAAAAAATATTGGCAGTCTGAAGCATGTATCAGCCAAAAACCACAACAAATGTAAAACTTGCAATAAGCAGAATCAGAATAAAAAATTTTTTTAAAGAAAAAGTAGATTTGAGTCGATCAGAATATTTTCCATAACTGGTAGTTTCATGCAAATTTCTTTTTTTGAATGCCATTTTTTTATGTTTTGATGAAGTGAAAATCGTTCTTGTTTTACAAAAAAAAACTTCAAATACAACCTTCTGTTGTCTGGAAATTTTTACTCGTTTTCTTCGCTTCTTTTGTAATAAAAAAATGGGAAGCGGTAAACCGCAACCCATATCCCCATAATTAATCTAATTAATAATTTTGAAAAAATTGCACTTTTGATAGTAAGGAAATAATCTGTCTTTTCAACAGAATTTACAATCTATTTAATTTCTCAGACTTTAATATAGAAATTCTTATAAAAACCATAGATAGAAAACAATCTTCGCTGACGAATGAGAACATCGTACGACATTTTTCTATTTCAGATTGGGATGGTGTGATCGTATTTTTTGGGATGAAGTGTCGAATCGTAAACAAAAAAAACTTGCTCTTCGTCATCATATCCTCGAATAGAAAGTCGGTGCATACAAAAAATACTTTTTAGCAAAATAAACTTTCCTGCTCTGGTGTGACCATTAGCAACAAGTAAAATTATTGGTTTATCTTCAGTGATTGATTGTTTTAGAAAATTTATTTTCTCAGCTTTTGAAAAATTTTTCAATCTTCATTCTTCTACAGAAAGCTCGTAGTCTGAAAGTTTCTCAATCATCCTCTCGGGAAGAGTGAATCAAAGCATCCTACCAAAAGGAGTCTCGTAGTAGTCTGTTTGTTTTGATTTCGTATCCTTACCAAATCAGCTGAGAATAGCTTTCAAAGTATACATTCCACAGTGTCTATAAGGTGGCTGTAGCGCATAAACTGATTTTTCTGGTTTTCGTTTGACTATATGCTCCATGGTTTGGTAAAAATAAAGACTATAATTATATTTTTGTAATTTCATCGATTCTCTGTTCTATTTCTTCTAGTGACAGACTATCTTTATTTTCATTGAGATCCGCTATAATTCCGTTGTATTTTAACACTTTTGGATGATCTGATTTTCTGAGAGTGTGTGTTTTTTCATCTCGGAAATACCAAAAATTTCTTTTTTCAATCGTTGATAATGGGCAAAGTTCTATGGTTGAACGAATGACCTCGAGAGTCTCCATTTCTGGATCGTCTTTGTCCATAAGTAGAGTATGAATTCCCAGTATTTCATTGATAGCGTCGCCAGCTAAAGCACTTTCACTAAATTTTTCTCATGTTTTTTTTCTGTAATCCTGAGCAATTGCATCGATAATCTCTGGCTTTACTTTGGCAACCTCCTTTATAAATGGTGCAAAACTCACCCAACCAATACCTTTCGCTTCTATATACTTTTTTACATCTTCAATCGATGCTGTCTCAATAAACTTCATAAATTCTTGAGCTTGTTGATGATAAGATAGTCAATGGCGATATAAATCATCACCAAAATTATCCAGAATAGCTATTGCTTTGTCTTTTTTTATTTTCTCGATATTTCTGATGTCGTTTTCTTCTCAAAAGGACTCTCAAATATTTTTCTCATTATCCATTCTCAATACTAAAAAAGTAAATTCTGCTCATACTTTTCAACATATTGTTTTTATATTTTTTGTCAAATTTTGTGTGAGAGTATTACGAGAAGAATCACAATCAATTTAAGCATTTTACATAATCCAGACTACTCTTTTTTCTCCGTTTATATCTTTGAAGCTGTCTGCTTTGACTGTGATTTTATCACCGATATTGAAGAAGTCTTTTCGATTGATACCGTCTGGTGCTTTTACGAAATTTTTATGAAGAAGTCATTCGACTCATTTTACTGTGATGAAAAGTCAGTAGTTGTATTTTAGTTTGACATATCAATCATACATATCTCAGATTTTGATATCATCAATAGAGAAGTTTTTTGTTTGAGCAGGAATAGAATTTTTTACTTGAGTAGATGTGGTTGTTGTGTTTGTGACTGGAGGTGTAGTTTGATTTTGGGCTGGAGCTTGTCACTCTGCACGAGCTTTTTCCATAATTTTTTCCTGGAGAGAAAAAGTCTTGGCATTTCGAGCCTTGAGCAACTCTTCAAGTTTTTCTTTTTCGATACCATATCTTTGGCGGGATTGTTTTTTGACTTTTTCTCTGAGCTCTTCGTAATTTTCTGGTGAAGTGAGAGGCAAAGTCGACATACTAAACGGATCGGAAATGATACCGTCGGTCATAAGCTTGACATAAGCTTTGAATCTCGGCAGCGAAAGGAAATCATTTGGAGTGACGAGCTCTTTGAACTGGAGGGCCATCACCTGAGCATCGTCGTAACCCAGCGTAAACGAGATAATCGTACCAACATTTCCGAAAATCGCATCACGAATTTTTTCGTCGAGCTGAGAGGTATACTGATTGGCTACAATGAGAGAAAGTTTATATTTTCTGGCTTCTGATAAGATCACAGCAAATGAGTCGGTAGCAAAATTCTGAAACTCATCGATATAGAGGTAAAAATCTCTTCTGTCCTTGAACGGTGTATCGGCTCTCGCCATCGCATCAATCTGAAACTTCGTGACGAGAAACGAACCAATCATCTCAGCATTATCTTCTCAGATTTTTCCTTTACTCAGATTGATCAGCAAGATCTTTCCTTCGTCCATACACTTTCTGATATTGAGCTTGGAAGCTGGCTGACCAAAAATATTTCTCACAATCGGAGCTGACAAAAACTGCCCAACTTTATTGGTAATCGGTGCTATAGCTTCATCTCTGAACTTATCGGTCCAAACATCGTACTCTTGTCTTCGGAACTTCAGAACCACTGCATCAGTCACATGGCTGAGTACCTCTTCTCTGAAATTTTTTTCGATCAAAATTCTCAAAATATGCTGCAAGGTAGCGTTTGGATATTCTACTACCGCCAACATCACATTTCTCAAAATATACTCCAATCTCGGTCATCGGCTGTTATCAAAAAGTTTTTTGAATGTACCAACAACTCCTGAAACTATTAAATTTTTTTCATCTGGTGACGAATACTGAAGAACATTGAAACCAATAGGAAACTCCATATCAGCGACATCAAAAAGAATAACATCGTTGATACGATAGGACGGAATATGCTCCATCACTGTTTCAACGAGATCTCCATGAGGATCTACCAGAGCAAGACCTTTACCGGTCATCATATCTGACTTGATAAAGTTTGAAAGAATGGTCGACTTTCCAGTTCCTGACTTTCAAACTACATACATATGTCTAAACTTATCCTCTTTTCTGATACCAAATTTTATTTTATCAGACTTGTAATCTGTCGTACCAATCAAGGTCAGATCATTTTTTTCTGAATTTTCTAAGGTAGCTAAGTTCGTAGGATAAGGAAGTTTTCTATAGACTGAATAAGACAAACTTTTAATAAAATAATCGCTTGTCGGGAGGTGAAAAAAATTGATTGCTTGATTGAGATTGAGTCACTTGAATTTTGGAGTACTCATAATCTCTGATTTCCCCTCTACGACAAATTTACTGAAGACTGACTTCAAATTGCTTTTTATATTATCAGCTGTGTATTTGTCATTTATCTTAAATGCAAAACCGACTGACATAAATGTTTCAACCTTGAGCTCTGGCTTTGCTTTTGTTTCATCTCCTTTTTGCTCGCTATTTGCTCTCACAAATAATTTTCTCAAAAACTCGAAAAACTTTTCTCGAAATCCTTGGGGAATAGATGACTTGTAAGTATAGACAAGCTGTAAGGTATCATCTTTTTCTACGTTTTCATAGAGAGACAAGACATCTTTGAGTGGATCGTGATATGTTCCGTTTTTGACGAAATTTGCATCAAGTGCTACTTCTACTTTTTCATCATAATTGATATAAGAAACATCTGAAAGAATAGAAAGATTCGTAACTAGATCGAGTTCTGAGGTAGGAAAACCAGAATAAAAAACATTTTCAAAATAATTTTTGAGAGATGCGGGGATGATAGCGTACATCCTCATATCCATCCTGTTCCCAGAAATCACAAATGAAATTTCTTCCGAGATTTTGGTGAAATTTTTGAGGAAACTATGCCAATAAGAAATACCTAAATCATTTTCTCTAAAAGGTTTGATCCAGTAAATAACTTTTCCTTCAGGTGATTTTTCTGGCTGGGGAGATTGAGTTTTTAGTCCTAGAAAATCATTGAAAGCTTCTTTTCTCTTAGTTTTATCTTGAGAGGTCGATTTAGCTATCGTTGTACCTAAATTTTCTGCCTGTTTGATGATGTTTTTTAGCATGGAAATACCATTTGAAAACTAAATTTTTTATACAATAAGCTGAAGGCACATAACCTCATCTTCTATCGTAATTTCTTTCCCACTTTTTTTGTCAGAAAATGAGAAACTCTGCACTAGAGCTTCAGACTTGAGAAATTCTTCATAGTCTGTCATTGCTGCCTTGAGTGATTGGCTCTCTGTAAAAATCTCAAGAGTGATTCTCTGATCGACTTGGCAATCTGAATCTTTTCTATACTGATTGATTGCTCTGGAAATCTCACGAGCTAGTCATTCTTTCAAAAGCTCTGCATCGAGTTCGAGATCAAGCTTCACGACTATTTCACCTTCGACTGCCATGTCGTCGGTCATATCACCTTCAAATCAAAGCTCGTAGTCTGATGGCTGTAAAGTTCGCTCCTTGCCGTCACCAAATACTACGATACTACCATCTGACTGTTCTCTTACTTGTCACTGCTTACCAAGCTCGATAATTCTCGCAGTCTCTTTGCCGTACTGAGCTGACAATGCTTTTCACAGTGGCTTGTAAACTTTACTACCAAGAATACTTGCTGGTAAACTCCCAAGCTCTTTGACATTTACTTCTTCTTTGATGATCGCTTCGTATTTCTTCTGAAGAAATTTATTATCCTGCATATTTTCTAAGAAAATCTTCTAAAACAATTTGTTTTTAGAGAAAATATCAGCCTTTTCAATAGAAAACAATCATAAATATTTTTTACATTACATTCTCATAAAAAAATATACAAAAAACCCAGACAAAACTTGTCCGGGTTTCATAAAGAAGTGCAAATAATCAGCTTCCTTGAGGTCTTTCAATAAGTTTTTTTACCTCTGAAATGAGGCTTTTTTCTGAAAGAGAAAGTTGAAGTTTTTTGTAACATTTACAAAAATTTTCGTTTTCTATGTCGAGATCTATAAAATCTAAAACATACCACACTCCTAACTTTTTTCTTAGTGCTTCAAGAATTGCTTGATTCAGCCCTTCAAGTGCTGGGTGTTCAGAGGGCATAACATGCATTTCTTCTATATCCTCAATAACAACATTCGTTGAGATTGGGATATAGCGAGCCAGCAAGGTTCTCGATACATCACCACTCCGTAGCGATTCTATTTTTTCTTCAGAAAGACCTCGTAAGAAGCCATACATAAGAGGACCCATTTTAGTCTCTGAAAGGACCTTAGTCTCCCAATTAGACTTTTCTTCATCTTTTTGTGTTTTTTTCATCATTTTTCTTATTTTTTTATAACGAGGTTTTTCTGCCTCGTTGGTGAGACTCTATTTTTTTCAAGAAATTTGTCAATTGTTTTTTACATTATTTTCAGGAATCTCCAGAAAATAAATTTTTTATGTAAGAAAAAAGCGGAGAGATAAAAATCTCCCCGTAAGTGCAGGACCAAAATTAGTGGACTAGTGAACCGTTTTCGACAATTTTATCTACAGAAAGTAAAATTACTCCCTTTACTGGATCAAGTGCTCCGAGAATGAGAACTTCGGAAACGATATTCGCAATCTGTTTGGCTGGGAAGTTCATCACAGCTATTACTTGACGACCAATCAACGAATCAGGGCTATAATTCTGCGTTATCTGAGCAGAAGAGCTCTTGATCCCATGCTCTCCAAAATCTACTTTTAGCACTAGAGCTGGCTTTGTAGCTTTTACATTTGGCTGCGCTGAAATAATTGTCCCGACTCTCATCTCTACTTTTTCAAAGTCTCCCCATCCAATAGTTTCCATGCTGTTTTAAAAAGATAGTAAATTATGAACAAATGTCATCACACCACTGGAGATTTTTCTCGTACCATCCTTCAAAATAAATCAACCAATCATTTACTTGATCTGGACTCACAATCTTTTGAATCATTTGGTGCGTCATTTCTTCATGATAGATCTCTGCTGGATCATCTCCTCCCACATGAACAGCGAAATAAATGAGACGCTCTTTGGGAATGTCAAATAACTTTGTCAGACTGTCCCATAGTGATTGAATCATAACACCAGCATGCTGTTCAAAAGCCACCATACAAGCACATCGGTTGACATGATTTTTTGAAGATAGGCCTTCATAAAGCTTCTTGAGATAAGCTTGAGTCACAAGAGAATAATCTGGATTTATTTCATGATTCATCAGATATTTGATATCTGTCTTGAGCAGATGAGAATGATAATATTTCTCGACATCAAGAATTTTTGACAAACCAGCATTACCTTCTCTTCCAACTACAAAGTGCCCACCTGTTTCATCCCAGCAAAGAAAATTTCCTACTACCGAAGTAATCTCAATTTCTACCGGAACATCTTTGTTTTTCATTATACAATCCATAATTAATTCCTTTTGAGAACCAGCTTGGAGATAAGGAAAAGCTTGGGACATTGCTAAATAATTAGAAAAAACCCTTTGTAGATTACTTTTTCTAATCTGCGTTTCAAATGGATGCTTTGCTTTTAAAGCCACCATCTCTTTTTTACCATTACTGATCGCCTCTGTAATTGAGACACTACTAACTGTTTTCATAACTAATAAATCTAATTTTCTGCTGCATTATTGCCAGCGAGATGGGGCATACTCGAAATAATAAAGAAAACTATGGACAAAAAAAAGAAAAAAATTTTTTATCCTGAAAATAAAAAAATCGTTTGCTTATGAGCTCTTGTTTGCTAAAATTGGGTCGTTTAGTGAGATTATTTAAAATTAAGACTGAAAGAACTGAGAATAAGATAATTATATTTTACGCGAATAAGAAAATGAACACTGCATTATTCCAAGGAAAATACAGAATTAAATCTAATAGATTGCCTGATTATGATTTTTCATCTGAAGGTGCGTATTTTGTTACAATTTGTACGAAGAATAGAGAGAATTATTTTGGTGAAATTATTGACTCTGAGATGATTTTCTCTGAAATGTGAATCGTAGCAAAAAAATGTCGATCGGAGATTTTAAATCAATTCCCAAATACATTTTTGGATGAATTCGTCATCATGCCAAATCATATTCACTGAATCGTGTTTTTGAATTATGGTGACGCGGTTAATTATGATGTGATATACAGAGACGCCATATACAGAGACGCGATTAATCGCGTCTCTATGAATATGATTGGTGCGGTCGATGGCAATGTGTGATGAATTACCGGATTAAAAAATCCTATGATTCACAATAAATCGCTGGGCGCGATTGTTCGCTGGTTTAAATGAAGATGTTCTTTTGAAATTAGGAAATCGGTGGATAAATCGTTTCAGCGGCAATCAAATTACCATACAACTATTATACAAAATGACCTTGCATTGATAAATGTTCGTAATTATATTATTCAAAATCCAACAAAATGGGAATTCGATAGTGATAATTTATGAATCAATGCTCAATAACCCAAAATTTAAAATCCAAAATCCAGAATTATGAATTTAAAAGATACCCTCGAGACTGCCGATCAGATTAGATATTCTGTTCATCTGAAAGGATTAACGGAAGAGACAGTGAGAAGAATTAGTGCCGAGAATAAAGAGCCGGAGTGGATGCTGGACCATAGACTGGAGTCGCTCAAGATTTTTCAGCAGCTGAGTATGCCAGCTTGGGGGCCGGATCTGAGTGGGTTGAATCTCGATGAGATAGTGTATTTTGCGAAGGCTGAAAATAATGGAGAGGGGTACGCTGATGATCGAGAAAAAGTCGATCCAGCGATCAAGGCTAAGTTTGAGAAGCTTGGGATTCCTGAGGCTGAGAAAAAATATCTGGCGGGAGCTGGTGGACAGTATGATAGTGAAATAGTTTATCACAATATCAAAGAAAAACGAGCCAAACAGTGAGTAATTTTTGATGATATGAGTAACGCTTTACACCATCACAGTGACCTGATTAAAAAATTTTTTATGAAATTAGTACCAGCAAAAGATCATAAATTTGCGGCATTGCACGGTGCGGTTTGGAGTGGTGGGACTTTTATTTATGTGCCAAAAGGTGTGCATGTGACTGAGCCTTTACAAGCGTATTTTCGTATGAACACCTATGCTGGTGGGCAGTTTGAGCATACGCTGATTATCATTGATGACGATGCGACTGGCGATTATATCGAGGGCTGCTCGGCGCCGAAGTTCGATAAGAAGTCGCTTCATGCTGGGTTGGTGGAGATTTTTGTGGGGAAGAATAGCCGTATGCGTTACTCCTCTGTCGAAAATCGATCGACCAATACCTACAATCTCAATACCAAGCGCTCGATCGTCGAAGAAAATGGCTTTATGGAATGGATCAATGGAAATCTCGGAAGCTGCACTACGATGCTCTATCCCTGCACTATTCTCAAATGAAAAAATTCTAAATCTGATAACATCTGAGTGGTCGTCGCTGGAAAAGGGCAAAATCAAGACTCTGGCTCGAAAGTAATCCACATCGGTGAAAATACTTCGTCGACTATTATCTCGAAATCAATCTCGAAAGATGGCTGAATTTCTACTTATCGCGGAATCGTCGATATCAAAGCTACGGCTCACGATGCAGTCAACTCTACTGAGTGTGATGCTCTTTTGATGGATGGCGAATCGATCAGCACGACGATCCCCGTCATCAATGTCTCCAACAGCTCCGCTACTGTGGCTCACGAAGCCAGCGCTGGAAAAGTCGATGAGATTCAGCTTTTTTACATGATGTCTCGCTGACTCGATGAGACGAAAGCTATGGCTATGATCGTCAACTGATTCATCAGTCCGATCGTCAAAAAACTCCCACTGGAGTATGCTGGAGAGCTGAATAAGTTGATAGAGATGGAGATGGAGTGATCAGTTGGATAGAGATATGATCCGATATTCATCGGATTCCTCTTTGTTTCAACTACTCGCTGTGGGGCTCTCAGGAAACAAAGGGAGAGATGGAAGGAAGTGTGGGGTAAAATTTGACTTAAGAGTTATTTTGCTTTAATTGAAATTTAAAATACCATGAAAAGCTATTCTCCTTACTTTCTTAGTGTCGTCCATGAAATAGATCTTCTTATGTCTTCATTTTCTCATAAAAAAAAAGATATTGGCTATGGATATAGGTGGACTTTCAAGAATACGCACCGATTTGATTGTATTGATTATTCCGGTCATACATGACAAAAAACCATTATTCTCAGATTTGGTCGTGGCTATCTCCTTACTCGCAAATATCCTATACTTACAGTTTTATTTGACGAAATATTGAAAGTAGTAGCAAAGATGTATATCTCAGATATCCAAACACTTCATAGCAAAAATATTGTCTGATTATTTGAAATCATCAATGATCTGAAACCATGGAAATATAATGAGATTGCAGAATAAAAATTTTTTATTTTATTTTGATAAGAAAAATGAGAGCTTATGTTTTTGATATAGATAAAAATCTCTGGCATACAAATACTCCTGTAATGATGGAAGAAAAACAGAGTGATTGATCTTGGCAAGAAATCGCTATGTCTCAAGAAGATTATCTTAGCCTAAAAGATTTTAGGAGTATCAGACACATTGAGAACAACATAGAAAAAAGTATGATAAATTTTAAAGATAATTGACCGTTTTGAACTGAAAAATTTGCTAACGATATCTATGAAGCAGTTAGTAATCAAAGTAATGGACCGAGTTTTGAGAAGTTCGTCGAAGCTGTAAGACACGGAAATCCTATCGCAATCATAACAGCTCGTGGACACCAAGAAGAGACACTGAGAAATGCCTTTGCTAGTGTTATTGCTGAAGTTTTGGAGTGCAACAATACAAAATTTCATGAACAGATGGCTCAAATCCTTGGTAAAGATATTTCTTTTCAGACTGCACTGGCTCAGTATATAGATCTCAGTAGATTTTATGCTATCAGCAATAATCACTTTATGGCTCAATATCCAGACAGCTCGTCATCGTTTAGAAAAACTCAGGCGATGGAAGAGTATCTTCACTATGTGCTAGATGAGCTGAAATTTCTCTATCAAGCTGATAAAATTAGTGTCTGATTTTCTGATGACGATGAGAAAAATATCACTCGTATGATCAGTTTTTTTGAAGAAAAAGCTCAAGAAGAAAAATTTAAAAATACTCATCTGGTCGTTTATCACACACTTCCTGAAGGAATCAAAAAAATTAAAATTACTGAAAAAATCTAAAAAAATTTTCTTTACTGCTCTTTTTCTTTTTTTTGTCCCTATTCTTCTTGAACCACTATCAGTATAGTCTCCTCACAGCTGGGGAGATTTTTTTTATAATCTAAAAATCATGGTATACACTAAGAAATTTGACGATTGGAATAATGAAAAAAAGAGAATTGATGAAATAAAACTATCTTTCTTTCCGAAATCAAGAGAAATACGATATTGTAAATTGTGAGTTAATATTTGATTTGAAGCTGACTGAAAATGAGAATTTTCTAGACCTGTTCTTGTTATTCAGAAAATTTGATCTTTGTTTTTTTGCATTCCGATGACGACGAAACATAAAGATAATTGTTATCACTATAAACTTCTCAGCATTTCTTTTGATAGATGAGATTCCTCTCTTATGCTTTCTCAGTGAAGAATTATTGATCATAGGAGATTTCAAGAGAATATTGGCAAAATATCAAAACTTGAATTTCTAGATATAAAAAAACTTCTGAAAGAGATGTATCTCCCAGAAGATTCTTAATTATTCCCTCTGTCTTTCAACAGAGAAAGCCCGAAGGTGTTTATGCTTTCATACTAATGATTTTTTTCCAGAAAGCAAGAAAAAATAGGAAAGTTTTTTTATTTCATACTTGAAAAGTTGCAATAAAAGTTTAAACTATTTCTATAACTTTTTATGATTTTTTTGATAAAAAGATGGAGAAATATATGTCTACCAAAGAACTTTACTGAAATTTTAAGGCGGTATGAAAGGAGATAGAGGCTGGAAATACAGTGATTGTATTGAAGCATTCTAAGCCTGTTTTTAAAATTGTTCCGTTTGAGTGAGAACCAGAGAAAAAAAAATATAAATTATCTGATATCTGAAAATTTACTTTTAAAAGTAAAAATAGTAAGGAAAATAATTTGGCTGAGAATTTTAAAAAATATATTTATTAAAATGATTATAGTGGATTCTTCGATCTTGGTAGCTGCATTCAGAAAAGATGAGATTCACCATCAGACCGCTCTCCGCACTTGCCAATCTGCAGACCAGATTTTAGTCATCGACTATGTTTTAGCTGAGACTTTGACTGTTTTAAAGATGAGAGAATCGATATATATAATGCAAAAGTGCCATGATTTTTTGTTTGATAGTGAAGGCATTATTTTTGATCGTCTTAGTGACGAAGAGGTAAAGATGAGCACAGATTTTTTTTACAGTCACCAGAAAAATTTATCTTTTGTAGATTGTGCTTTGGTAATTTATAAGAAATGCAGAAATTTACCTTTGGCGACATTTGATAAATATCTACAGAAAGTTTTATCATAAATTACCTAGCCAACTATGAAAACACAGAAAAATTCTCTTCGTGAGCTTGTTTACGAGTTTCTCAGAAAAATTCCTAAAGGGAAAGTAGTCACTTACAAGATGCTGGCGGAAAAGTTTCAGAGTCATCCGAGAGCGATAGGCAGACTGATAGGGAAAAATCACGAACAAGAAAAATATCCGTGCTACAAGGTAGTTGGTAGTGATGGCTCTCTGAGAGGATATAATTTGGGGTTACCAGAAAAAATTTCTAGACTAGAAAAAGATGGGATAGTTGTCGAGAATGGCAAGGTAGCCAGTACATTATTTTGGATTGCGAAGTAGCCAGAAAGAACATTCTCTTCCCTTCGACCTCCCTTCGGAAGGCAGGCAGGCTCAGGGATCGGGAGATATTTACTAGCTTATGTGGTTTACGATACTTGTAAATCCTCCAAATGCCATTTTGTCCATTTTGAAAGGCATTTCTTTTGGCCAGTTTTCTGGGTTATTCATTTCAGGATCTGCCATCACTTTTGCATTTACCTCATCACGATGAGCTTTATCTTTGTAGGTGATGAATGAAAATATAATCGTCTCATCTTCTTCAAGATTTGTCATCGCAGGAAAACCGAGAAATTTTCCCATTTCGGCTGGTCCTTGACTCATATCTGGATACAAATCATCTCCAATACACTCAACATACTGTAAAGCTCAGTGCTTCATCCATATTTTTCCACCACCAGTAGCCATCTGTTTGTAATTTTCTACTTGTGATTTTTTGATTCTGATAACAAAACCGTCGACATAAACTTGCTGTGTGTTGTTTGTTGCTTCCATGATATTTTGGTAGATACATAAAATATTTTGGTGATAGCGATAGCGAACTCGAATGCAAATGTTTTAGAGATTTATTCGCCCGTAGAGATAACTTTGTTTTTTCAATCCATAAGTTGCTGAGATACGAGAGAATCTATGTTTTTACTTAATTTATGGTAAGTCGACAAGAAGAAATGTAATAGATCTTCTCATGCGAGAAATTTTTCTAGAAGTGTTTGAAAAAGTTCGTATCTATATGCTTGTGATTTTGGTGCTCGAGAAGATCAAGCTGTCACAAATGCTCATCTCATCAAAAAAAGTGCAGCAAATAAATCTTTATCCAGAAAATTAATTTTTATAGCATTATCAGATAATCTAGTGAGAAATGAGACAATTTGAGGCAGTGAAAAGGAGTGCTGTCTGTGAAGTTCGTAATCTCCTTCATCAGGGAATCGGTAATTTTGGGTAAGAGAAGTGATGGTATCATAACCGATTGGTCATAAAAATCAGTCTTCAAGATCGATTACTCATTCGGGAAAAATATTGTAGGGATTATAGTCTCAATGATTTCGGGTCATTGGCATAGACTGAACAACATTCATTATTTTCTCATATGCTTTTTTTATCAGATCTGGATCGATTCGATTTTCCTCAGCCAGATGATCAAATGAGGCGAACTTTTTATCTGTAATATTCTCTCCTATTAACTTGATTTGGCTATCGAGGTGAGATTGATTCATTACAATAAAATTATCGAAAATCTCTTCCTGGATAATGTTTACTTGAGAGTAAGATTCTGTGAATAAATCTGCAAATGTTTTTTCTCAAAAAGACTGTTCCATCATTATGGTCTGGACAGAGATAACGGTTGGTAGTTTGATTCCATATTTACCAAGTTTTTGGTACAAGTCTGCTTCTTGTGAAACAGCTTCGTGTAGTCAAGCTTTTGCAAAATGAGAACCATCTCCTGCTTGGTATATTTTACTTCCATTTCTCCTCGTTTTTATGTATGTGTATTTTTCTCGTAACATTTTTACATTTATTTTGGCATAAAAAAAGAGGAAAACAAATTCTCCTCTTTAATAGTTATTTCTCAGCCAAATTCCACCCCATAATGCTCTAAATAAGCATTGATATGGTTTTTCATTTGCTCGATAGCTTTTTCGTCATAATCAGCTTCTCTAGCCAGTCTATATATCGTTTCAGTCGCTTGATCGTACTTTCTTGCTGACCATTCTTTATAAATAGACTTCAAGATCTGATGCTCAAAGTCATTTTCAGAAATGGCTAACATTGCGAAAAAAAACATAAACTGATCTAGCTTTCCTGCTTGAATATATTTTCCAATCTTTGTGAAATTGAAATCAATCCTCTCTTGTAATGAGATCTCTGGATTGAAATAGGTAGTTTTTCTTCTTTTACCCGTTTCCCAGTATCGCTCAATTTCTTCGGATGCATCCGTACTGATACGGTCTGCCAATAAAACAATCTGACCTTCTATCGAGTTTGGTAACTCGTCATTTGGATCTAACCACCAAGTCATTTTATCATGATTTTTGATATAATGCTTGATTTTGTTGTACCGCTCAAGCCATTCTTGGCCAAGCACTTCTTTCTTTGACAGCGTCAACCATGCTCTTCTTATTTGCGCAACTCCATACATGGCATGTGCTCTTTCAGATCTATCTTGTCGAATGATCTGTTTTTGAAAATCAGGATGATCTTTGTCTACCGTCGGAAGACGAAATCGTCCCATGTCATGACAGATGGCCATGATATAAAGACTCATTTGATCTACCGGTTCGTCAAAATGTGATGCGATTTCTTTTGCTTTTATCCACACATTAAAGGTGTGAAGCAGTCCGTGATCCTTATTTTTTTTGAAGGATGTGAATGCATCTTTGTGATTTGAAAAAACTTTTTCGAAGTTTTCTCTGCTCACGATTGCAAACGATTTTAAACTTGGTTTTGGGATTTTTAACATTTTTTTCTTTTTTTACCACACCGTCGTGGATTTATTTCTATATATATTTATTCAATTAAATCAATGGTTTTTCTCTTATATTTTGTTAATATTGCAGCAATTAGGTTTACAGATTAGAAGATAGATAGGTATAGTAGG
>CALMTC010000014.1 GCA_937872535.1 uncultured bacterium | reverse complement strand
TCATCAAGACTTCCAAGTTTCTTAATCTCTTCGATAGCTTGTTCTTTTGTGAGTTTTTTTGTATTGAGTCTAGAGATACTGTGAAAAAAATCTTCTAGCTGGATTGTGACCTCATGACTCTCTGTTTGAAATCAAAGTCACTCTACTACGATAGACATTCTACGAGTTTTTTTTACTTTCTCTTTTCTTTCTTTCTCTATGAGCTGTTCTTGATCTGCTTCTATTTCTTCTCTTTCTGCTTCTATCTCTATGATCTCTCTATTGATATCATTGACCCATACGAAATTCTTCATCCCTCCTACATAGTCAAAAACATTGATATGAGTTCATCTCAGTCATCTTCCAAACTGTTGCTTAAAGATCTTATCAGAATCAGTTCCTCTCCAAAATACCACATTTTCTACATTTGGCATATCGATTCATTCATTGAGTCTATCTACCGCTATGATTATTTTTGACTTTCATGATTTGAAATTATGAAAAGCATCATCTCAACTCTTTGAGTGAAATGCTCCTACTATAGTTTCATCTCATCGTTCTTTTTTTATCTTTTCAGACAGCTCATCAGCTTCTTGGACACTTGGTGCAAAAATCACTGTAGATTGACACTCTTTTCAGATTCTTTTATGAAGATCTTGTACAAGTTCTTCTTGACTACCATATCTTTGGAGCATTTCTTCTACTCTATCGGTGAGATTTTTGACTTCTACTTTTTTTCATTCAAGTTTTCAATAGCTTGGATACGAAAAATTTCTTGATTGAGCTCGTCGATCTGTTCTGGAGTTATCGTTGAATTGACCACGAGATTATAAGAAACGGTAGGACTATAGTCGTCAGCTAGATATTCAGCTAATCAGTAGTGGACGATAGCATCTCCAGAGAGTTGAAGGAGTTCTTTATTGGGAGTAGCACTCATCAGAAAAACAAAAGGCATAGTACCATCAGCAAGTGGTTTATAGTATTTTTGAAATGCTTGATAGTAGCTTTCTCAGCTAAGATTATGAGCTTCATCGATAATGATGATAGTGAATCAGTCATCATCAGGTCATTTGTCACCCAGAGCGGTCTGAAAGGTAGAAAAAACAAAAAGATCTCAGTTTTTTTGAGATGTGCTTTTAGTCTCTTCGACAATAGTCTCTTCTTCAGAACTCGTATCATCATTTTTAGTCTTGGAGTGATAGAGTTTAGTAGAGATTCAGTCGATAAACTGATCAGAGAGTATAGGAGATTTTGATTGTGTAGGATCTCAAAAAAAGAAATCTTGTTTTAATTGGTTAATAAGGAAAATTCTATCATTGAGAACGAGAGTTTTGATACGAGGTAACTGTTCATGAGACTTTTTATACAATCTAGCATAGCGTTCTCTGAGCTGGTAAAGATAGTCAATAAAACTTCCAACAGTAAAAGTCTTCCCAGAGCCGGTAGCCATTTCGATAAGCATAGCGGTAGAGATTTCTTTATCGTCATTGTGTTCGAGGATTCATCTGATATAGGAAGCAAAAAACTCTCTCATATTTTTATGAGCAGAAAGTTGGTAAGGATAGTGTTTGAGAGTGGAAAGAGAGTGATTCATAAGAGAAAAGAGCAATATAAAGTAGTCAGGACTTATAAGTTTATTTT
>CALMTC010000013.1 GCA_937872535.1 uncultured bacterium | reverse complement strand
CTTAAAAACTATACTAGTTCTCAGAGACAAAAAATCAAAATACTTGGCAATGCTTGGACAGCAGTAGCTAATGTTCTCTTTTGACAATGACACTGAAAACGTCCAGAGAGCAATCAAGATGGCTGGTTCGATTTACTTGAAGTAGTTTTTGATACTATCATAGAAAGAAAAAAATAGTCTAGAAAAATGGCAATACAAAAAGAATTATTCCGATAAGCTTTAGAAATTTTTGTGGTGGTGGAGAATAATTTTCGTTAAAAAAAACACTCCGAAGAGTGTTTTTTTAAAAGTGAGCTAAGGAAAAATTTATTTTTTCTTCGCTACAACTTTTTTAGCAGCTGGTTTCTTAGCCACAGCTTTTTTTACTGTAGTCTTTTTAGCAGCTGGTTTCTTAGCTACAGCTTTTTTTACTGTAGTCTTTTTAGCAACTGGTTTCTTAGCTACAGCTTTTTTCACTGTTGCTTTTTTAGCAGCTGGTTTTTTTGCTACAGCTTTTTTTACTGTTGCTTTTTTAGCAGCTGGTTTTTTTGCAGCAACTGTTTTAGCAGGAGCTTTTGTTGTAGTTAATCGAGCCATTTTTTTAGGTTTTTTATTCAAAAGTAAAATCTTTTGCATCTCCAAATTAGTCATTGAAAAGAGTAATGCAATCGTTTTCATTTTTTTTTCATACATTTTTTTATTTTTTCATATACCTTCAAAACAGCAATTCACAAGAGGCATTTCTCTTCTTCTTTCCTTCTCCTTTTTTGAAAAAATTATTGCATTATTATGAAAAATATTTGTCGTATTATTTTTTTCGTCATTTTTTTTATTTTTATTTTCATTTTTTATTTTTTTCTTAATCTCTAAAAATCAGCTCTCTAAGCCATTAAATTCATTTTACAATAATTTTCATTTTATTTTTTGCAGAAGAAAAAATTTTTTAGTTCTTTATAAATATTTTTTTCAATACTCTCAAATCCAGCTTTTAAACATCATTATTTTCGCTCTCAAAAATTTATATTTTATGTTTTTCAGAAAATTTTTTCTTATAAGATTTTTGTATTATTTTTTCTCATTCTCTCAAAAGTAGCTTTTTGATTAGAAAAAATTCATTTTCATAAATTTATTTTTTATATTTCGCAGAATGAAAATTTTTTTTAGATTTTGAATTTACTTTTTTTGTGTTTTGAAATTATAAGTTGTGCAAGCAGAATTTTTTAGATTCTTTTTTTTAACTGAATTGCTTAAAAAAATTTCTAGAAGATAAATGTTTCTCAAAAAACGCTTAGTAAAAGGAATTTTTAGCTTCTCTTGATTGGTTGATTGAAAAAAGTAAACTTCTGGGGATATGATTTATTGTTGTATAAAAAATTATGGAACAGACACTTTTGTGAAATACTATACCACATTCTATTGAGCAAGAAATTACTCAATCTTATATCGACTATGCGATGTCGGTGATCGTTTCCCGTGCGTTGCCTGATGTGAGAGATGGGTTCAAACCTGTTTTGAGAAGAATCTTGTATGCGATGCATGACATGGGTCTCTCTCATAATGCGAAGTATAAAAAATCTGCATCGGTAGTCTGAGAGGTGCTCTGAAAGTACCATCCTCACGGAGATAGTAGTGTCTATGAAGCGATGGTAAGAATGGCTCAGCCTTTTTCTATGAGATATCCGCTCGTTGATGGACAAGGAAATTTCTGAAGTATCGATGGAGATGGAGCTGCTGCGATGAGGTATACTGAAGCAAGATTGACAAGAATAGCTGAAGAAATGCTTGAAGATATTGATCAGGATACGGTAGATCGAAGACCAAACTACGATCAATCCCGCGAAGAGCCGATTATGCTTCCGACAAAATTTCCAAATCATTTGTGTAATGGAACGATGGGAATCGCTGTAGGTATGGCCACAAATATGGCTTCTCACAATCTTACTGAAATTATCGATGCTTGTTTGCTTCTCATTGAAAATCCTGAAGCTACCATTGATGATATCATGGAAATCGTTAAGTGACCTGACTTTGCAACTGGTGGAATTATTTTTGATCCGACTACTATCAAAGCAGTTTACGAAAAAGGAAGATGATGAATTACTTGCCGTGGGAAAACTCATATAGAAGAACTCAAGGGACAAAAAATCATTGTAATCGATGAGATTCCTTATCAGGTCAATAAAAGTACTCTCTGCTCAAAAATTGGAGAGCTCGTCATGGAGAAAAAAATCGAAGGAATCGTGGATATGAGAGATGAATCGAGTAAAAATATCATCAGAGTGACTATTACTCTCAGAAAAGGGATAGATCCAAATGATGTTCTTACTCAACTTTATAAGTTCACTGAACTTCAAACTAACTTCAATATCAATAATGTTTCTTTGATAGAAAAAGCGAGTCAGCCAAGAGTAATGAATATCAAAGAACTTCTCATGGAGTTCGTTACTTTTAGAAGAGAAGTGATCTACAAAAGGTCTGTCTTCCAGCTCAATAAAGCTAAAGATAGACTTCATATTTTGGAGTGATTAAAAAAAGCTATTGATATTCTGGATGATGTAATCGCAACAATTAGAAATGCGAACACCAAACAAGAAGCAAAAGAAGCCCTGATGAATAATTTTGAATTTTCTGATGAACAGGCAGAATATATTCTTCAAATGAGATTACAAAGTCTCGTAGGACTTGAATTTCAAAAAGTTTTGGATGAGATAGAAGAAAAGAAAAAACAAATTGAGTATCTTGAAGGCATCATCAATAATCCAAAAAAACTTGATGAAGTGGTAATAGATGAGATGGTCTATGTGAAAGACGAATATGGAGATGCTAGACGCACTGAAGTTTCGACTGATACAAGTGTTTACGAACTTACTGGAAGTATCAAAGCTCTTAGAAAAGCTCAGGATCAGATCAAAGAAGATGTCATTCTCTGGATAGGAAATGATCATACTGTGAGAGTACTTTACCAATCAAGAATCAATATCATCCCTGAAGATTCTCTCGAAGTAGTTTATACTCACAATCAAGATAAACTTATCGCTCTAACCGATACTGGAGAGCTGGTTATCGAAAGACTCAAAGATCTTTGAAGTTTTCAGATGAAACAAAAATCTCTGGATATCAAAGAAAAATATGGACTCAAGGGCAATATTATTTTTGTCAGTAGTATGCTCCACGATTACCAGTATCTTGGATTTTTATCAAATGATAATAGCATCAAAAAAATCAAAAAAGAACTCCTTTTGAGTTTCAGAAAATTTCCTACTGTCTGCATGTCTCTCAAGGAATGAGAAAAACTCATCAAAGTCGAGGCTGTAAGAGAATGAGATAAAATCTGAGTAGTAAGTGAACAGTGATTGCTCACACTTTTTCCAGAGTCTGGAATCAGACCTATGTGAAAAACTGCTTGATGAGTCAAAGCTATCGAGCTACCAGCTGATGATAAAGTTGCTAACTTTTTCGTCTATAAAGATGAGCCGTTTATCATGATCTACTGAACAAAAGCTGGTAAACTTATCAATAAAGAAGACCTCATTTTCTGAAAAAGTGAGTTTGCTAAAAGAGGTGGAAAAACTTTATTGGTAGCTGATATAGAATGAAAAGAAATTATCAAAGGAGCTATTAGTATCGTAGAATGATCTGTCAGAATTAGACTCTCTGATGGTCAAATCGTCAATGTCCACTCAAATGATATACAGCTCGATGATCTGGAAACACCAATGGTAGGAATCACTAAAGAACCTATCGATATAGTCTACAGACCGCGAGAAGAAAAAGAAGAAAACCAGAAATATAAGTTGGAAAGAAAAGAAGAGAAGAAAAAGGAGGAAGCTGAAGAGAATGCAGAATAAAGAATTTTTTTTAGAGTTTATGAGAAGAAATGAGTGAAGCGAAACCACCACAAGAAATTCTCGCAAAAAAGCTGATTATAAATTGACTTGTGGCTTATTTTTTTTCTTTTCTCATTGGCCCACTTTGATATTTTTCCAGAATATTATTATCGCGCTCAGTAAGTGTCGAAGAGTACTGATTTTTTTTCTCACTTTTGAGTCTTGTTACTCTTTTTTCTGTTTACAACGACCTTTGATTGACTGAGTCTCTGCAGTATTTTTTACCGCAATATAGAGCAAAGACTGATCATAAATCAGCTAATTCTCTTCTTTTTTTTACCGCCATTTTACAGTTTATTTCCGCGCTCATTTTTTGAAGTGTTATTTTTTTTACAAGCGATCGATTAGCACAAAACTATTTCCATTTTACTCATGGCTCAGAAATTATTACGCTTTTTGCTTGGTATTTCTTGGGAATCAACTTTATTCAACTTTTTAGCTCAGCATTTTATGCTTTCCAAAATGTCCTGTATGCTAATCTGATAGAATTTGTAAGAGTCCTCTCAATTACACTTTTTACTCTTTTTCTTTTTAGCAGCGGCTCCCTCACACTTCTTTCTTATACTTTTTGCTGGTTGGGATGATTAGCGTTGGCTATAATAACTGGCTTTACACTCTACTTTACTGGTTATCTCAAGGAAACAAAAGCTGGAATTTTTTTCTCAAAAAGTATCATCAAAAAATGGCTATCATATGGCTTGTGGGTTTTTTTGTGAGTTAATTTTCTCGCAGTATCTGGACATATCGATCAACAAATTGTTATCTATTTTTTGGGACCGACTCAATCCTGATATTATGCCAATTTTCTTAATCTGATAACAATTTACGTCTTTGTGGTTTTTCCTATTTTAAATTTTCTCCCTGCCATTAGTGCAGATCTTATTGTTCAAAAAAACTTCGATAAACTCAAAATACTTCTTTCGATCTTATATAAATATTTTTCAGTCTTTAGCATGACAATAGGCTTATTTTATCTTTGTTTTTGACCAGAAATTGCTGCACTTTTTTTCTGAAAAGCATATTTTTATTCTGGCTATCTGTTACAGTTTATTTGACCATTTATTGTCTTCAACACTCTTCATTCTATCAATTACTATTTGATGAATGGCTTTTGACTAGCTAAACAAAGGACCCTTATCGTGATTATTTGAGTGGTTAGCAATATTTTGATTACTATTTCCACCCTATCTCGATTGGGTATTTTGGCTGTAATAGTAGGGACTATTACTGGTTGGCTGGTAACTTTTTTTATGAGTTTACATTCTGTTTATCGTTTCCAGACATTTTCTTTTGATCGAACTTTTTTTTTCAAAAATGTTTTTATTCTGGTTATTCTTTGAGGAATTTTTTCATATAGCAAATCATTCTTTTTTTCTCTCTGTCAATGATTTCGACCAGAATTATGACTTTTAATGGGGTATGGAATAGTAACCTTTTTACTTCTTTTTATCATCAATTGGTCGAGTGTAAAACTTTTGTACTGAGAACTAAAATATTTTAGAGCTGTAAAATAATTACTGATGACATATTCTATCTCAGAAAAAAACTGAGTTGTAAGACGAAAAAATTGGTCTGACTATCTTGATCAGACATTCATATCTCCGCATCATTCTGAAAAAGTTTTTTCTGTTTTGAGCCTTTGTTTCAATTCCTTCCATACTATAAAGACTACCATTGATTATTTTTTGAGTGATCCAGAAAATAAATTTTTTGATTATATTATAGTGGATCAGTCAACAGATAACGTTGTTAGTCAACAACTTCAAGATTATGTTGCTCAGTTTGAAAATATTATTATTTTGACACCAAAGGAAAATTTATGATCAGCTGGTGGCTATGCTTTTGGCCAAGAATATATCCTGAATAATTGATATTCTTATCTGACAATGCTCGAAGACGATATTCTTTTGGCATCTCCTGGTGTGTTTTCTGCATTTCAAAAAGCAATGAGACTTGATACGATTTGATTTATCAATGCCTGTAAAAATACTGGCGGAGAGCAGTCTCGATATGTTCAAATAGCTTGTTATCCTTGCTGATTTTTAGAAAAAACTGGTATCATTGATCCGAGATATTTTTTTAGAGGCGAAGATATAGAGCGAGGCGCTAGAATTGAAAAAAACGCGATCCGTTACTCTTATGAAAAGTTAGTCCTACCCTATGATTATCTTCACCCCTATCTCAAAAAAAATAACTGAAAAATCTGGTGGGCTTATTTTTCACTCAGAAACCAACTCTATACGTTCCAAAAAACTTTTTCTTTCGGAATACTAGTCATCGCATTTATGTATATCTGGTACTGATTTTCAAAGTTGCTCTTTGCCAGAAATCTTAATGTACTCAAAATAGTTTGACTGGCTATCAAAGACTTTCTTCTCCATCGCTATAGTCTGGGGAACTCAAAAGCTCGTATTCAGCAGACAAAAGATTTGATAGATCCTATCCCTGATGATGTGACTCCTTTCTCATTGAAAAAAACTGAAATTTCTGCCAAAACTCAAGAACTTTTTTATTTTTCTCGTGCACCTTTATTTTCAAAAGTAGATCATAGCTGGATATCATTTTCAAACCAGAATAAAAATTTTTTTCAGAAATGAGTTTTGATTTGATGACGATATAATCCGCTCTATTCTCTTTTTATGAATGCTCCTTTTATTTTTTCGATTGATGAGTATCAGATTGATTGAGACCAGGTTTTTATCTCTTTTTGGAAAAATAGTACGCGTTTCAGATTGATAAAAACTCTGATTTCACTATTTTTGAGTATAGTGGTTTTTGTTATCGTATGATATCTCATCATCTTAAAGTCACTATTTTCCAGATTGAAATATTATTTACTCCATTACGCATTTTAAATAAACAATGAGATGTTCAATAGTAATTCCAATGTATAATGAGTCAAAGTACCTTTGAAGATGTCTTGATAGTCTCCTTCATCAGACAATACAAGATTTTGAACTTATTATTGTTGATGATGGAAGCACAGATAATAGTGTCGAGATTGCTGAGAGTTATCGTACAAAGTTTTTGCATCTCTTGGTTCTTAAACAACATCGTTGAGGTCCTGGGAAAGCTAGAAATCGATGAGCAAATGAAACAAAATCAGATATCTTGGTTTTTGTGGATGCCGATATGATGTTTGATCAAAAATATCTGGAAGAGCTTATTGGTCCAATTGAAAATCACAAAGAAATCTGAACTGCTCATGGACGAGAGTATGTCGCTAATAGAAATAATCCTATCGCTAGAGCATTTAGTCTTATTAGATTACAATACGACGACAAACAAAAAAGAGGCGGGATTTTCAGAGCGATCTTAAAAAGTAAGTTTCAGGAGGTAGGTGGCTTTGATACCACAAGATGATATAGTGATGATAATTTATCTCAGCATTTTACAGCCTTATCGGTGCCGACTTCGATTGCTTATCATAATAATCCTGAATTACTTTGAGAAATATATCACCATAGCAGATGGGTTTGAGCTTCATTGATAAAAAGCTGAGATATCCTGATTTATATCAAAAAATATCAATTATATCTCATTGCCTTAAGTTTCTTTCTCATTGGGCTCATTTGAGTAGGCTGGACAGTAATGAATCGGTATGAAATACTATGTTCTATATTCTCATTGATCGTCGCTTTTTTGCTCTTTATATGAATCAAAAGATCCATCCAAGAGCATTTTGTATCACATCTCTTCTATGTCCCTCTTATTATGATAGCGAGATGACTTTGATATTTAGTATGAGCAGCAGGTTATCTTATTTTTAGAAAGATTTATTAAATTATTTTTATGACTATGAGAACTTTAAAAACTTTTTTTATTGGAATTTATTTCTTTTTCATTGATCTTCCATACCTTCTTATGACAGATTACACAATCAAAAGAAAAGCATATATAATATATATTTATATAAAATCACTATTTTTCAATGTTCTATTTTGATTAGATTATATTTCAATTGATTGATTGAAAATTAAGTCTTTTAATTGATTAACAGTTTTTTCTCTTTTTATGGAAATTTTTTATAGAAATGAATATTTTTCACTTTATCAAAAAGATCCCAAGCTTATTATAGATTGTGGTGCCAATACTTGAATGACAAGTATATTTTTTGCTCATCGTTATCCCAATGCTAAAATTATATCGTTTGAACCTAATGCAAAAGCTTTTTCTATATTTACCGAGAACATTACCAATAATTCTTTAAATAATATAGAAGCATTTAATATTGCTCTATCAGATCAAGATTGAGAAATAGATTTTTTTGATACAGATGAACCATCTTTCAGCACTGGAACATTAGAAAATAGGTCATGACAATATAAAAAAACAAAGGTTAAAAGTGAGATTCTATCTAAACTAATTAACAATCATGTAGATATTCTCAAGATTGATATAGAATGATCCGAAGACAATGTTATATTTGATTTAGATAAGAAATGAACTTTCCCACTCATTAGTGAAATTATTTTAGAGTATCACCACAATATTAATTGACAAGAGTCAAACCTACCTGAAATATTGTCTATCTTTAAGAAATGGGGATTCTTTTACGCAATAAATACTACTAACTATAGAGTATTTGAAACTAATAAATTCCAGGACATTATTATTCATGCAAAAAAATAGTTTCTACCTTTAATTTTTCTGCCTAAACCATGCTTCTGTATATCTACATCTTACTCGTTTCTCACTGATATAATTTCATAAAAAAATTTCATTACTGACTTATTTCTCTTAAAAATTTCCTACCTCAATGCCTCAACTATCGATATAGAGATAGTATGTCTGAAGCTCGAGTCATATCTTTTCATAAGTATATCTGTGATGAAAAAGTTATTGACCAGTTTTTGTGCTCCCTTGATGATGAATGAAAAAGAATAGCTGAAAAATCCATCATCAATATAAAAACTATTGCATATAATAACTTTATTCCTTATCAGAGTCTTTATGATGACCGTCTCGTAGCTGATCAAAAAAAGTTCGCTACCTATGTCCTTAGTAATCATGGAAAATATTTCAAAAATTTCGATTATCTTTATCTCACAAATGATTACTATTTAAGTACTCTTGACTCAGTTTTTACAGATCTTTGATGAAAGGCAATTCTTGACTGTTGAGCTTTTATTGGAGATACGGCAATTCCATTCGCAAATAAATATATAAATAGCACTATCCATGCTTTTGAACCAGAAAATAGTAATTATCAAAAATTGATAGAAAATATTGAATATAAT
The DNA here is from genome assembly GCA_937872535.1 of uncultured bacterium. Lineage (GTDB taxonomy): Bacteria > Patescibacteriota > Gracilibacteria > Absconditabacterales > Absconditicoccaceae > CALMTC01. Next base: position 26,032 of record CALMTC010000013.1, on the reverse strand, counting down.
CATTTACAAACTCAAATTTTACCCGTAAAACTCTGAGTCGGCGATCAAAACATCACGACAACTATTTCTGATGGTTGAGCAGGAGCAAAAATCGGTGAATGAGATCAGACAATAGAGATAACTACTATTGATTCTTATGCAGAAAAGCAGAATTTAAATGTTTGAATGATTAAACGAGATATTGAGTGATTTGAGTACGAAAGCATATTAGGAGCCCAGAAGACTATTCAAAAAGATAGACCTGTTCTTATTATTTCCCTCTACCATAGGGGAAAAGATTTTTTCGAAATCATTGAAATGTTAAAGTCTTGGGGATTATGATATAAATTCACCGTTAGAAAATGGAATTGTTTCCACCCATTTGCAGATACTGTCTTGATTGCTTATTAAAACTTTATTATCAGAAGCTAATATTCTTATGCAAAAATGATGATTGGTTTCTATCATTTTAGTCAATTATAATGGTAAGCAGTTTAATCAAGCTTGTATTGAATCACTTCTTGCTCAAACTTACCAGAATTTTGAAATTATTTTCGTAGACAACGCTTCTTCAGATTGATCTCTTGAGGAAGTAGAAAAGATTTTTCATGATAAAATTATTGAATGAATTATCAGGATAGTCCCAGCTTGATTTAATGCCTGATTCGCTGAAGGAAATAATATTTGACATAGAAATGCTAGTAAAACCAGCGAGTTTGTTTGTCTGTTAAATAATGATACGACAGTGCCGTCAGATTGGCTTATTAAACTCATACAAGCTATCAATAATGACGACCATTTAGGTTGAGTAGCAAGCATTATCTTAGATCGTTGATATGAAGATAGCATTAAAAATACTGTTTTTAACGACAAAAAGATCTTTATTTCTACATATCTTTGAGAAACAGCATTAAGCTCTATCCCCAAAGACCAATTTCAAAGAAATATAGCATATACTTCATGATTATCAGGATGTTGTTTTTTGTATAAAAAAAATATTTTATCTAAACCATTCCCAACTTCTTATTTTGCCTATGGTGAAGATGTTTTTTTATCGTTTTTAATTTTAAAAAAATGATATAAACTTGCTTATGTTCTTGATTCATTTGTTTCCCATTTTTGATCCTGAAGTTTTGGTAAGAAACCTTCTTTTTTTAAACTTTTCCATGGCACAAAGAATCAAATTGTTAATTTTTTGATATTTTATTCACCAATAACTTACTTGCGCCTACTCCCATTATTTTTATTTAAAGAGCTATCTCATCTCTTACTTAATTCTCCAATTCTTAGATTAAAAGCAAAACTATTTGCTCGATTCCGAGTAATAAAAAACTATAGAGAAATCTTAACTCTAAGAAAATATATTAAACATGAATGCAAGGTAACAGAAAAGTATTTCTTAGCTCAATTATCCTATAAGCTTACTGATGATCTTTATTATAATCCAGCAAGTAGATATTTTTCTCGTGCAATTAAAATAGTTAATTTTCTTTTTTTTACTTACAGCAGAATTCTATTATTACCATCAAGAAAATAATTACTTTATTTTTTATTAGTTGCTTTAATTATTGTGACATGATGTTCAAAAGATGGTTTTTGATTATAAATTTTAACATCCTTTTTGATACCTAGAAAGGCTTCTAGGAGACCTCTTCATGGGATAGGATAGAAGTGCTTCCCCTGATAAAGGATTTCATTTATATTAAAGTGATTTTTTATTGTATCTACAAAATCCTTAAAGGTAAAATTCGATACATGGTAGGTATTTTTCACAATTTCTCCGAGAAAGTTAGGGGTAGATATAATCAATGTCCCATCTCCTTTTAATACCCTTTTGATCTCTTTAAGAAATTGTTCATACTCGACAATATGCTCAATAGTTTCAAAAGAAATAACAGTATCAAATTGATTGTCTTCGAAAGGAAGCTTTTTACCATCTCCCAAGAAATAATGTAGATTCGGAGCATGATATTTTTCTTTGGCTACTTTTACTGTCTGAGGGTCTACATCAAGTCATGAGATATCTTTTGCTACTTGTGAAAGAATATGTGTGCCATAACCTGTCCCACATGCAACATCCAAGACTATCTTTTCTTTTATAAATGGTTTTGCAAATTCATATCTCTCTAAATGATCAGCAAACCTATGTTCAAATTTTCGTTGTTTTTTTTCGATTCTTTCTCCTGTAAATTTCATATTTATTGTTTTTATGTATATATAAATATATGAGCCCATTTTTATTTATTTTTCTCCCCTTCTCAAGTTTTTATCTGAATAAGCTTACAATATTCAATAAAAATCTTATCCACTACATTTTCTCGCTTATAATCAGGCATTGCTGTATTGTATCACATCTGACCCATTTTTTCAAGCTCAAGATCGTCTTTTTCAAGCATTATTTCTATGGCTTTTTTAATTTCTTGAGGTTTTCATGGTGATATTAGCAAACCGTTTTTATGATCTTTTATAAAATATTTATTGTCTCCAACATCCGTTGCCACAACAGGCAATCAGCAAACAAATGCTTCGAATACTACTACTGGTTGACCTTCTGCTAAAGATGGCAAGATGAAGACAGAGTTTTTTTTATATTCTTTGACCAGACTTTCAAAATCCATTCTTTCTTTGAGCATTATATAATCTTTTAGTCAATAGTCACTGATCATCTGGTCGAGCTTTGATCTCAAGTTTCACTCCCCTACCAGATTGAGATGAAAGTTTTTTTCTTTCAGAAGTTTTTTTGGGATTAAGTTTATTCCTTCAATCAGAAATTCCAATCATTTTTGTCGATCATATCTACCCACAAAAAGAAAGTTTCTTCATGGATATTTTTCATTAGAAGATATTCTTTCAAACCTTTTCTGATCAATACCTGGATAAATAATAACGATATTTTTGTTTACATTGGAATAGTTAAGAACTTTATGAGATACTGAAATCTCACAATCATAGGCTATTTGTGTGACTAAGAATTTTTCTGCATAGTATAGTAGCCCCTTTTTATTGGTATCAAGATGCATCGTTCCATGAACGGTATATACGACAGGAATTCCTAGGAGCCATCAGACTATTTTAGCAGGAATTCAAGCCAGAAGAGCATGCGCATGGATAATATCATACTTTTCTTTTTTTGCGTATTTTCGCACAGTAATAACTGTATTAAACAGTGCTACGACTCTATAAAATATTGAAAAATAATTACTAGTAGGTCCTACTCTTATTACTCTTCGATTTAAATTTTTTTTTTCTTCAGTCTGCTCATATCTTTTACCGTCCGTTCCTGTAAGTTTTCTTGTAAAGAGATCGATGGAACAACCATGCTGTTTGACCAAAAATTCACAAAGATATTGTGCGTATACCTGCCCTCCTCATAGTACAGGATCCCATCATTCTGACAACATTGCTATTTTCATACTATTTCTTGATAAGTTTCTAAAAGATATTCTACAGTATCGTTCCACAAAAATTTCTTTGCTGGAATAATAGTATATTCTTTCTTATAAAACTTCATTATCTTGTTTGCCATATCAACAGGATTCGATGGTTCAATAAAGTTAATTTTACCACTTACAACTTCTGGCAAAGAGCCAATATTAGTTACAACAAGTTCTTTTTCTAATGCAGATACTTCAGCCGCAGCAAATCAGAATCATTCAGCCAATGACGGAACAACCACAAAATCAGACGCTAAAATATGGTATCAAAGTTCACTATAAGGCACAGGTAAGATCATAGTAATATTGTCTTCAATTTGAAGTTCATTGATCAGTTTATTCATTGCATCAAGTCTCTTTTTATCATCTTTACCCACAATAAGCATTGCTTTAAAATCAGGAATTTTATCTTTTATTAAAGGTATTGATTGAAGAAAATAAGGTAAACCTTTAGAGATTCCAGGTCTTCCGAAAAACAATCCAAGGAAAGACTTGCTACCTAAGTATTGTTTGCGCATATCATTGACAAGATCAGATTCAAAATTGTTTTTATTTCGGAGATCATAATCAATCCCATTATATATAGTCTTTAATTTACTGTCATCTATTCCCATTCCTACCCTCATACAATTTTTAGTATAATTGGAAACACAAATATATTTATCAAAATGAAATTGAAAAATAAGTCGTTCAAAAAAATTATAGAACAATCCTTTTCGACCTACAAAACGATATCGTAATTTACTAAAAATTTCATGAACTGTAATCACTACTTTCTTTTGAGTTAACCACGCTATGAGACTTGCTGGAATTGCAGCATTATATGTTGTCGTATGTATAAGATCTGATTTTCTTGCCAGAGAAATACCTTTTCTTAGGCATGATCGCATGAAATTATAGCGATTGGAACCTACTCTGTGAATCTCACATAATTCAGAAACTTTCTCAAATTCAGGAAGATCTTTTGAAAATCTCGTCGTCAATATGATTGTTTTGATACCTTTTTTATGAAGTCATTTTGAGAGATTATCAAAAAGAACCTCAGCTCATCAGATGTAAGGTTTAAAATGATCTAGGATAAAAAGAATTGTCATGGTAGTTTCTTTAGATTTTAAGCATAGTGCATATATATTCAAAATGCTCTGATAATCAATCAGAATCTATTTTTATAGACTTTATACCTGCTGCCTTTGCAGCCTCAATATCTGTAGTGCTATCTCCAATCAATAGCGCTGACTGCTTATCAATGGAAGAAAATTTATCCAATGCATTGTAAATCATACCAGGTTTTGGTTTCCTACAAGCACAATTATCCATTATAAGATGAGGACATACAAAAAACCCATCAATCTTATGTACTCAAAGATCATATTGTATTTTATCGTGAATTTTTTCTACATCATTATAAGAGTACAATCCCTTTCAGATTCCTTGCTGATTTGTCACTACTATAACGAGCCAGAAATTTTCTTTACATAATCTTATAAGTTCTTGAGCTTTATCGTTTCGTTGAAATTTATCTAAAGAATAAACATATTCTCCTTCAGGTGCTTTTTTATTAATAACTCAATCTCTATCGAGAAATAATGTTTTTCTCATCGAGATTATTTGATAGATTTCTTAAAATAATCCGTAATGGCATGCATATATGATGAATGCATATCTTCAATTATTCCATAATCCTTAGAGTCTACAATAACAGAATGGTCAACCATATCTTTTGCAGCTCACCCATCAAATCAAAGGAATCATATTGTTTGAAGATTCATTTCTTTTGCTACTTCCAGGGCTCTTACTATATTTCCTGAATTACCGCTTCCTGTTATCACCAATAAAAGGTCTCCTTCTGAAGCTTTTGCATATAATGGTAGAGAAAATATCTCATTATAACCATTGGGCAGATCGTTTCCTACCGCCGTAAGAGTCGGTACATTGTCTGATAAACACTCTACAACAAATGGATGTCTTTTTATGCCTTCTATAGGTGACTTTCCAAAAATTGTCTTAGTCATATCTGCCACAAAATGCGAAGCAGTAGCATGACTTCCTCCATTACCTATTATAAAGAATTTTTTGTGATTTTTATATGCATCTTCGATCATATCGAGTGCTTTTTGCAGATCATTAAACGGCAGCTCAAGAATTGCTTGTTGCAATCTTTTATAATAGTCTGAGAGACTTACTTTCTTTTCTTCTAAAGAAAGAGATTCATAAGAATTGTATTTTTCCATCTTTATTATTTTTGAATGGGTAAATGTTATACTATTTCAGTCACTCTACTTCCTCTTTCATCGAGTCTAAATTCTAGTTCCTTAAGATCTGATAGAGCCTTTTTTATGTCATCATGTTTTTCTTTTGGTGCATAGAACAACAAGAAACCACCCCCTCATGCTCCCAGTAACTTTCCTCCTGTAGCTCCTGCTCTCAATGCTTTCATATACCATTCATCAATCTGACCACTAGATATTCATCCTGCCATTTGCTTCTTAAGTTCTCGATTTTCATGCAGAATGGCTCAAAAGTTATCAAGATTGTTGTTTTCCAATTCTTTTTGAAGTTCATATGTAAGTTGAACCATATGTTTCATGATAATGGATTTTTCTTTATTGGAAACCAGATTTTGATTTTGTTTTTGAAGAATATCAGATGCACTTCTTGTGATTCATGTATACAACATTATCAAATTTTCTTCTAGATCTTTCTTTGTTTGATCTAAACAATCTATTGCTTTAACCGATACGGAATCATCCTGATGAAACTCGATAAGATTCAGTCCTCCATATGCAGCGATATATTGGTCTTGTTTTCCAATCGGTTCTCCACATTTTTCAATCTCAATCATACATGCTTCTTGAGCAAGTTTCTCTGGCGTTATTTTTTCTCCCTTGAGTGCATGCAATACATTAAGCATTCATACAGTGAATGAAGAAGAAGCCCCCATTCATGATCAATGTGCTGTCACTTGTCAATGAGAATTAAGTTCCAATGACTTATCTAAGCTAAGCAGTTTCAATATTTCTTTTGCTCTGAGATGATTGAGTTCTTCTATTGAATCCACTAACTCTAGTTTCGAATATCATAATCTTATTTTATCATCAAATCTTCTATCTGCCGTTATTAGCACTCCTTTATCTATTGAAGTACTTACTACTGCTCAACCATTTTCACGATAAAATGAGGCAAGATCACTCCCTCCGCCCGTAAAACTTACTCTAAATGGTGTACGACTTGCTAACATGTTTATACTATTACATTTTTAAATAATTCTAATCTCTCAAAGGTACCAATGTCATAGAATAGAGCGTTTACTTCAAATGCCCCTATAAGTCACTTTTTGATTCGTGGCATCAAAACATCAGATTCAAGAGATTGTTTTTGATGAGGCACGACTGTTTCTAATATTTTTTTGTGAAGCAAATAGACACCAGAATCAGAATATTTGAACTTAGGATCATTAATACCTTTTATGTAGTCTTTTACGAGACCATTCTCTACTCGTAGATTATTATTAAGATTTGGATTACTTTTATCATACTTAACATTATTGAGTACTGTAAAGTATCAGGCAAGATCACTTTTTTGATAAAGATCTATCATATGATGATAATCATAATCAAGATAGGTATCACCATTGATGACAATAAAGTTATCTTCAAGTTTTGAGTATGCATTTCTAATAGCTCATCATGTTCAAAGAAGCTCATCTCCTTCGTAGGAGTATTCTATCTTTACTCAGTATTTTTCTCCATCTTGAAAATAGTTCTCAATCATTTCTCCCTTATAACCGATTAACATTAGAATTTTTTTGAATCAGTACTTTTTCAGCATAAGAATCTGATATTCCAAAAATGGCTTATTATTTACTTCGACCATTGGTTTTGGGATTGTCTCAGTAATAGGTCTTAGTCTCGTACCAAGTCATCACGCTAGTATCACAATTTGCATTTATTTTTATTATATATTCATATAAAATTTCCAGACCTTTATATAAAATTTCCAGACCTTTATATAAAATCTAGTGCAACAATATACAAATAAATGTTGACTTCAAGTGTTTTTATATATATATTTATAGTACAATCAAAAATCTTACCATATGCAAGTTTGGAAAAAAATCTCGGAAAGAATTGAGAAAGCAGGAAACTTATTCATTAACCACAAGACTTTTAGGTTACCTAATGGCAACAATAACCTTTTCACAATTATTGAAAAAAAGAACTTTGTAACTATTTTTATGCTTACAAAGAATCTTACTACTGTCATTACTAAACAGTATAGACCAGGTCCTGAAAAAGTTATATATGACCCACCAGGTGGGGATATCGAATCGGGACAGACTCCTGAAGAGGCTGCAATAGCTGAGTTAACTCAGGAAACTGGTTATAGCTTTGAAAAACTGGAATTTATTGGTTCCCATTATCATGACCCCTATGAGGTTCGCAAACGCTATTGTTTTCTGGCTTTGGGATGTAAACCATTCACAAAACAAGTCCTCGATCCCACTGAGTTTATTGAGGTCATAGAAATTCCATTAGAGGAATACTATAGGATGGTCTTAGAGGGAACATCAAGCATAGATAATATTGTTGTTCTTAGAGCTCTTATTCATCTGGGTTATCTGAAAAGTAATTTTCCAACTACTACAGCCGATGTATTATGATACATCGGTTTTTTTATACTTGCTGAACTATTTCCTTGGTTCATTGAATCACTGCTTCCTCTGAGTTATAAAGAGGTTTTCGTCAAAGTTTTTCTATCTTTGTCGGATCGAGCTGAACTTGAGGAACATCTCCTCTTCGCCCTTGAGATCAGCCAGTATAGTTTAGTTCCACATTATTAAGATTCATATGTTTGATGATAGATTGAGCTATGGTAGTAACATTTGTATTGCCCTGTGTCGATAAGTTAAAATAATTGAGTTCTTCATTTGTTTTCTCAAAACCTATTAACATTCCTTTAATCAAATCATCAACATGAATATATGGTTTTGCTTGTTTTCAATCCCCTAGAATCAATAACTTTTGTGGATCTATTCTTAGTTTTTTAACGAAATCATAGGCTGCTCCATGAGTTGAATTTCTACCTATAACATTACCAAATCTATAGATCCATCCTTGCATCTGATAATTATGACAAAAGGCTCCAATAAGTCATTCACATGCCAATTTACTTGCACCATAGAGAGAAATAGGAAGCATTGGCCCGTCATCTTCAGCAGTAGGAATTTTTTTTGCTATTCCGTAAACCGCGCTACTTGAAGCAAATATAATCTTTTTCACTTCATTAATTCTCATTGCTTCAAGAACATTATATGTTGCTATCGTTCCCAAACTAAGGTCAATGTCTGTTATTTGAGCCCCCTTTGAAATATCACTATTGGCAGCCAGATGAAAGACAAGCTCTATTCATGTAAATATCGGTTTAATAGATTCTAACTGTAGAAGATCTACTTCGTGAAATAAAAATTTCTCATTATTTCAAAATGGTAAGAGATATTCTCTTTTCCCTAATGTAAAGTTATCAATTCAAATAACTTGATGCCCTTCATCAAGCAATTTTTTGAGCAAATTACTCCCTACAAATCAGGCAACTCCTGTAATCAATATTTTCATTAATGATTCTTATATTTATTAAAGAGATAGTAAATGAAGCTAAAGTAGATGATCTGAATGGATGTTATAATAAAAAATAGCGCATAAAGTCAAATTCTGAATGATTCTATGTTGATTTGACCTGTTTTTCGCCAGGCAATAAATATAGTTAAATCTATGAGAAATCATATAGAAAACAGCGACACTCAAAGTATTATTCCCTTTTCAAAAGTAAATTTTTTCTCAATTCGTTTGCTGATGTGTGTTGTTCTAAATTGATTTAGATATGAGAAATTTTGTGTCAGCACACCCATTTGAAGAATAGAAAATCAAATATTGCAAAAAAGAACTCATAAGAATAAGTAGAATGTGCCAAATGTAAAAACCCCAATTGTAATTGTTCCAAAGAGTTGAGACAAGAGAATGAACAATCAAAATAAGGAAATGATAAATCCTATTTTAATAAAGACAAATTCAGAAGCTAATAGTATAATATATTTTAAGTTTGCTCGTCATGCAGCATATGCTGGAAGATGTGGCATTCTTCCTTCGCGATCTGCAAGCAGACTTATGGGCACCTCACACATTTTCAGATGTGTTAATTTCGCTTTCACTATCATTTCAGATGCATACTCTCGTCATCGAGATTCGAGCTTTATTTTTTTGAATGCGTCCAGCGTAATAGCTCTGAGCCCACTATTACAATCAGATATTTTTGCATTAAAGAATAAATTAATGAAAAAGGTGAGAATAGGCGTTCAGATGTATCTATTCTTCCATGGCATTGCTCATGGGTGAATATTTCATTTTAATCTCGTACCCATTACAAAATCATATCCTTTATCTAATTTATCAATTAATCTATCCATTTCCATAAAATCGTAAGTACCATCAGCATCTCACATAATCACATAATTTCATTGTATATGCTCCAAACTATCAATATATGCTTTCCCCAATCCTTGTTTTGGGATAGATATAACTCTTGCTCCGTATTGTTCTGCTGTTTTCTTCGTTATTCCTCCATCTGTTGAACTATCCATAATAAGACACTCTCAATCTAATGAGTACTTTTTATACGCTTCAAAAACACGCTCTACTGCATATTTTACTACTTTCCCTTCATTAAGTGCTGGTATTACGACTGTAATTTTTTTTTTCATTATGCGTTATTTATCATTAAATATAATATATTTCTGCACACAATAATTGATCACTGTGATTCCCATCGTCACAATCATAAATCATAATGAATAATTAATATTTCCGTAGTTTCTTGCAAGAGGAACAAAAATATAATTCAACACAATTAATATAAATACAAGAATGTTAAATTGTAGAAAAGCATTTTTCTTTGGCTGCACTCAAAATATAAGATGTTTTTGTATCGAATAGATCACAGTTATATTAAACAGATAAACGAACCCTAATCAGACAATAAACGGGAATTTATAATAATCAGTAAAAAGAAATATTATTATTGCATTTCATACAAATGCAATACCTCAACCTATCAGAAATTTCAAAAAACTTTCTACTTCTTTGTATTTACTATAAAGATCTGATTTCATAGATTATAAGATTTCGGTGAGAGTAAAAAGAGCCAATATACAATGTAAAATAAAGCATATTTTAGGATATTCATCTCCGATTTTTGAACACATGTAGCCGTCTTATAAAAAAGACTATGAACATATTTTTGCATATCATAAAATGGAAATCATCTTCTTATCGATAGAACTACTCCCATACCAGCTTTCACTGCTTCTCCTTCAAGTTCTTTTAATGTAAAGTGTTTCAAATGACCGTTTTCAATATCTGATTTATATCTTGTTCATGCTTGTGTTGTAAGAACTAGTTTTCATAATGGTTTTACTAGAGAGATACAATTATCTATTACTGCCTTTCGATCGGGAATATGCTCAATTACCTCGCTACAAATCACCATATCATATGTCCCTTGATATGAGAATTCTTTACTCCCCAGATCTCATCGATGAAATTTTGCAAAGTCATATTTTCCACTATTTTTTTCTATCACCTTATGCGAGTAATCCATTCAAGAAAGCTCAATTCCAGGAAATTCTTTGTGAATTGTTGCAATCAGATATCCGTCTCAGCATCATAAATCTATGAGTTTTTTAGGGTTATACTTTCTAATTTGTCTCAAAATAAAAGCATTTCTAAACATAACAGATGGATGATATCTATGGGACTCAGAGCAATCTCGATAATCCTCATAATTGATTTCTATTTCCTTATTCATTACTCTTGCACACTAGAATTAAAAAAATCTTTATAGCTTATTATTATTTCCATCAAAATATAAACTCCCAAAGGAACCAAAACAAGACCATATCTAATAAAAGAAAAATGTGACAGCAATCAAAGATTTATAACATTTGCAAATAATATTGTCACAAACATCATAAACATAAGCGTAAAAATTACAATAGGATAAAGAAGATATTTATTTGTATCTTCTCTGTTTCGTGACACTACATATACGCACAAACCTATCGCAAGCACCAGATAAAAAATATTAAAATCCGAATGAAAAAAAATTTGTTGCAACGGAGCTAATACGATATTTTTTGTACCAAGACTTGTTATAATATTAGAGAAAGAATCGGTTCACAGAAAACTTTCTGTGGAGTTTGCTTTCATAGGAGCAAATCTTTCTAGAATTTTTTGTATTATGAAGAAGCCAAAGAAACTGATTAGCAATGCTATCCGACTTTTTCTATCTCTCTTGAGTGACATTCTAGAAATATAAGCAAAGACAATCGTTGTCACCAACATCACAATGGCAAGAATAAGCCCCTCATTTCTCACCATGAAAAGTGGAGCAAATCAGATTGAGTACCATAGAAAAATACTATTTCTCCTGACTATATACTGGTAGATCATATACACCAAGGCGAAAAAAATGAAACCAAAAAAGAGATTCAAATAAGAAGCAAATGAATGAATAAATGAAAATGGAATTGATGTAAAAAGATACATTCCGATTATCGCCAAAAATAGATCTCTTTTATAGAAGATTCAAAAAAGGAAAAGGACAAATAACGCGTACATAATAGGACTGACAATATTTGTGAGTCACTCTATAGATTGATAGCTACCATATTGTAAAAAACTAATATCAATCAAAGGAGCTACTATATTTCTATCTGCTGCTGTTCCAAAAAATTCTGAATTGGATTTATCAAGCACTAATGAATCATTTATGTAAATCACTTTTGTTTTCATATCTCGTCCTATCACCGCATCTTCATCATATGTTATCATAGAGGTATTAATTTGGAATGAGATGACTATCTTTACGATAAGATAAATCAAAATGATTCAGATAATTATTTTTTTCACTAAAGAGAGTCTAATAAATAATTCTCTTATCAAGATTACTGTATTTTTAGACTCAAATCGCCATCTTAAAAGGATATTTTTATTTTTTAACAGTACTATAACTCGTAAGACTGAAGTAACTATGAGAGCAAGTATATGAAAAAACCTTCCAAAGAGAAGTCCCTCAATAAATAAAGATGTCACAGTGATAGATAACCCGATAAGAAATGAGTATCGTATTTTTTCAAATAATGATATTTCCTTATTCTCTCAAGCAAGCTCGATAAATCAGCTTCAGACAAAAAGAACAAGGAGACTATTTAGTAGTATTCACATCACTCTGTCTAATAAAATAAATCTTTGCATATGGTTTCCATATAATTTCTTTTTCAATATTCACAGACCAACCACTTCCTACGAGTACTCCTCCAGTCTGATTGTAGGTAGGATCTACGAAATTGAAAGGATTTTGCTGTCCATATGGATTATAAACAATAACTACTTGTGATCATGTCAATGTACCTATTCTTAAATGAGGATAAGAATGATACCTTCCCTCGAAATCAAAAGGGTATGGTGCTACGAAAAAGCCTTTTTCTCCTTTTGGAATAGTATTTCTTATGAAATCCAGAAATTGATAAAAATCGCTGGTCTTACCTACTCTTCCATTTTGCATTTTATCTGTCTTGGAGACTATATCTTCATATATTTTAGTCTGATTCATTGTAGAAAAAAAATCAAAAAATATCCAGAAAAATACCAGTATTCCGACTCCATATCTTATCATTTTTTTTCTTTTTTCTTCTTTTTTGGTGGTTGCATATAACAAATAACAGACAAGTAATCAACCTACCATCCACCAGAAAAATACTTCATTTATATATTTTCCGTTCCACATAGGCCAGTCTAGAAAATTGATAGTTGTAGGGGCATATGGCTTATAAGTCATGGCCTGGGAGATTCAGTTTTTTATCTTTTCACCAAAATTCATCTTACCTGCTGACAAAGAAATTCAGTTTCCTTGGGCTGATCACTGGATCAATAAAAGCAATTTGGCATCTGAAGGGATTTGGGAGATATAGGGAAAATCAGAAAATAAAAATTTCTGAGAAATGTGTGCATTTCCTTGGAGAGGGAAAGATCAAGCTGGAGTCACATTTTGACCGATAGCGAAACCATAAGCGATCTGAGCGTCTCACTGCAAGAGTCAATCTATTTTCACATAGTCGCTTTGGGATTTGTCTCATAACAAAATAACACATTGTTGCGTACAAGTGAAAGAAATTTTTCACTCTCGATCTTCTTTGTATGTCGAGAAACCCTGATTTTCATAAGCAAATGTAGGAGCTGAAAACAAAAGAGCAATAAGCAGAATTAAACTATTTTTTTTCATTAGAGAATTTTCTCATTTTAATAAAATATTTTTGCAGAAATCAAATTTTATTTGAGAATGGATTGCGACATATCACTCCGTTCTATTCGCAATGATGAATCTTTTACTTAAAAAATAATTTTTTATAGATCAGTTCGCCAAGTATCTTGAAAGCATTTGAGTTTTTTTGACCCTTTCAGAGAGAGTGGGCTGTGTAGGTAATAAGAACTGGAATTTCTTTGAACGAAAGATGATTTTTTCTCAGTTCGTCATTGATCTCATTGGCGTAGGCCATCCCGTCGGAAGTCAGACGAATTTTTTTGAAAGCATCGAACGAATAGACTCTAAAGCCGTTGTGAGGATCGCTGACTCGGACACGATTGAAGATATAAGTGACTATCTTTGATCCTCGGAGAACCACTCTTCTCAATCGTGGCATATTTTGACTTCAGCCACCTTCTACGAATCTGGAACCAAGATAAACATCAACCGATCATGTAGGATCTGTGTGGATTGCAGAGATAAAATTTTTCATATCTGAAATATTCATCTGTCCATCAGCATCAAACCCCACTACTCGTTTGGCGTTTAATTTTTTTTCATATTTTTTTATGAGCTGAAAGCCTGTTTTATTAGCAGCTCAACCTCATCTATTGATAAGATGAGAGGCTAAAATTATCCTCTGATTTTTATGGTGGGCGATTTTCTGATTCACTACATCAGCAGTTTCATCAATCGAACCATCATTTACTACGATAATCTTAGAAAATCATTCTGCGATAATACTATCTATCACAGCTCCGATAGAGTTTGATTCATTATATCCTCTTACTAAAAATACAAATTCATCTTTTTCATTCTTATTCGTATCATCAAAATCTTTCATCTGGCTACTGACAGATTCAATAGCTTGGGCTGAGACTAATCTCGAAAAATGAAACTTTTGCTTGGTGAGAGAGTTGAGAAGCTCGATATAAAAATATCACAATGCTATAAGAGTGAGATAAACAAGCAGATCAGCTCCTCTTGCTATTCAAAAAAATGCTCCAAATTTATTGAGTACAGAAACATCATATCAAAACCAAGCAACTAAACTTCATCAGCCTGCAAATACTAAAAAATGCATAACATTAAATTTTTTTCTCTGGAAAAGATCTATTGCAAAAATAATGAATACAACGCTGGCTATAATGACTATAAATTGAAATAGTGACATTTGGAAATTGAAACCAGAGATAAAATTTTTTCTAGAGTTTTTAGAATTATTCAGGTTTTTTTGAAACGAAATTTCGTCAATCTTGGATGGCTTGTCGCATAGTTCTATTGGCTTTTCGACCTAGAATTTTTTCTGCTTTTGATGGATTGGCGATGCTGACTGCGCAATCTCAAGGCCTTCTGTCGACGATATCATAGTAGACATTTTTATCAGTTACTTTTTCGACCAGCTCGATGAGCTCGAGAACTGAAGTTCACTCTCCTGTACCAATATTGAAAATCTCATGAAATCAGCCGTCTTTTTGAGTTTCTAAATCATACATTTTTTCGTACGCATTCAGATGAGCTTCAGCCACATCCATGACATGGATATAGTCCCTTACTCATGTTCCATCTTTGGTTGTATAGTCTTTTCCAAAGACTTTTACCTTTCCAAACTCTCCCGATAATACCTTGAAAATGTAAGGAAGTAAATTACTTGGTGTTCCTTTGGGATTTTCTCAAATGAGCCCAGTATGATGAGCTCCGATTGGGTTAAAATACCTCAAAGAGATACATCTAAAATATCTGTACTGAGCTAAATCACTTAAAATTCTTTCGATCATTAATTTCGTATTTCCATAAGGATTGATAGTACGAAGCTGATCTGTTTCTACATATGGTGGCATATTTTTTTCCGTATCGTAGACTGTACTGCTTGAAGAAAAAACAATATTCTTGATACCGTATTTGTCCATAGTTTGGAGAAGATGAATCGATCCTTTGACATTATTTGAGTAGTATCTGAAAGGGAACTCGCAGCTCTCACCTACTGCTTTTTTACCAGCAAAATGAATCACTCCTGCTGCGTCTTGATGTTCTCTCAGGACCTTTTCTAGCTCTCAAATTACTCTGATGTCAGCGTTGTGATATGCTGGTTTTATTCAGGTAATTTGTTCTATTTTATCCAGAACATCAATTTTTGCATTGGAACAGTTATCGATAATAACCACCTCATATCCTGCTTGCTGAAAAACTACGGCAGTATGAGAGCCAATATAGCCAAGTCAACCCGTGATAATTATTTTTTTTGCATTTTTTGGCATTGTTTTAATTTGGAGATAACCAGATAAAAAAATTTTCAGATATTTTTACAAATTTTCATGGTGGTCGAGTTTATTTCAATGGAATTGGTGTCACATCAAGATTAAACAGCATAGAACCATTGATTGAAATACCATCAACGAATTTTAGTATTTTCTCTTCATTACTAGAATCTCAATTAAATCTAACCTGAGTAATACGCCACTTTGAGTCATTTGGTGCTTTTGAAATATTTGAAAACGAGTAACTCGTCTTGCCATCTTCTTCAATTTTTATCATGAGCCAAATTACTCACTTACTATTTTTCACTATATTTAGTTGTTTTTCTTCATAGTATTCTAGCTGTTTTTCAATCGCATCTGCATAGTCTTTTCGCGAATAATTACTTTCTTCTACAGAATAACTATGATCAACAATTTCGATAATTCCACTGGTCTTTTCATCTAAGGTTAATTGGAGCCCTAATCACGCATTGTTAAAGATAAGCTCACTTGAGAATCACTGAAAATCTTGGATAGTAATTGGTCACAATACTTTATTTACCTGGTCATCAGTTGAGAAATTTTTCTTACGAGAGATAGATTCTACAGTTTTTTTAGCATTTTCTCGATCTGTCATATAATCTGTCGATCACATAATTTCAACAAAAAACATTGTTTTACCTGGTGTTTTTTCAAAATAATAAAGCCGCATACTTTTTTTATCTCGATCACTTCATCTTCATGTCACTGTATACCACACAGTATTACCTGTTGCGAATTCTCCTGTTGAAACTTGGAGATAAGTCTTTTTCGCACTCGCTATAAGATTTTCTCGCACTTTAGCTGAGTTTCGATCTTTATTCACTGTGGTAATTCCAATAGAAATAGTTGTATTTTTATTTTTTGATACTAGATCATAGCGTTCTGGATAACTATTTGTCGTAGTTTCTGTTTGACTTGCTTGGATATCAGATATTTCAAATCATTGAGCTATTTTTCAAACCAACTCATCGTGTACAATAGTATTTTGCTTAACTCTTTCTGCTACTTTGGCTACATATTGTTTAAAGAGACTGTTCACTGGTAACAAAATCTCCTTAATCACTCCTTTCTTATCTAAAAAATCACGAATTTTATTTACTGGAACCATGTAACCCAATGTGCTATATCACTCTGAAACAAATGTAGGAATACCAACTAATTTACCTTCTGAATCAAAACCTCATCATCCTGAATTTCCACCATCAAGATTAGCATCTATTTTATAAAAAGGATCTTCAAAACCTCCTATCACTCATTGCGTCAAAGTAATTGTCCCTCCTCCATTGGCTGGATATCAATAAACTGTGATTTTATCTCCTATAGAGAACTGAGAGGTCGAAGATAATTGAACTGGATTACTTCATGGCATATCTCCTTCAATCTGGAGCAGCGCTAAATCTATTTCTGTATCATAATATAAAAGCTTTGCTACTAATCCACAGATTGGTTTTTTAGTAAATGATTCAGAAACACAATACTCAAAATGTTTGAGAGGATTACCATCTTCATCAAGTACAACATGAGCGTTTGTCAGAATTTTATTTTTTTCAATAAGAACAGCACTTCCATAACCTACTACTGAAATAGTCCCAAATACTGAATCAGTTTGATAGGAATATAGTTTCACAATTTGCTGAAATACATGAGAAGATGGAGTTTTTTTTAATCTATAGAGCATCAAATATACCTCACTTCTCATGGCGTTTCTCGTAGACATTGTCCTGTCATCGACAGTGATAATTTTTCTGGCTAGGAGGTCGTCATAGGCAGCATCGAGCTCCATTGTTGGATTGTTATTGAGAAATCTAGCCAGGACCATAATAAGCTGTCCTCTTGTGAAATTTTGGTAAGGATTAAACTTGGCTGCCTGTTTGAAAAGTCAGATTTTACATGCTTCTAAAAGTTCATTTTTCTCTACTAATTTGGTCGTATCACTCCATAAAGAGCACTTCTGATCCAGAGCTTTTCACTCTGAAACAGCATATCTTTTCATAATAACTGCTGCTTCTCTCCTCTGAATAACTTGTTCATACACTATTTTTTCAGGACTCTGAGAAATAATTTTTTTTTCTCGTAGAGCTTGAGCAGCATCTCTTGTCTCATCTGCTTTGGTCATTGAAACTAGTGCCATAGCAAGGAAAAAAACTACAATTATTTTTTTTGTATATTTCATCTTAATGATGAAAAAATAAATCATACTTGTAGATAGTTTTTTGGGGAGGAAATTCAAATACAAAACTTGAAAGATACATTAAATTTTTTCTTCTGGTCAATGTGAAATTCACTAATCTTTTTCTGTCCTCGCTGGACCGGTAGTACTTTCTTTTCTTGTCCTATATTGAAAATATTTTCTCACCTTAAAAGGTCTAGCCGTTTATAGTCATACGCTCGATTATTTCGATTAAGGCTGGCTGACGAAGAATTCTCCTCCCCTGAGGGACCCAGTCGAATTCTTAAGTCTTTTCTCCTTCGTCTGTGTTTCTTTTATTGGATCCTGCGGAATATAAACGGCGTGGATTGCTAGCGATCTGCTTTCCCTCAATTTTTTTCGAAAATATTTATTCAGAAATAGTGACTTTGATAGTTTTATCATAGGTTTTGATCGAGAGAGAGTCACCAGAAGAAAGAGTTTTTAGTTTGGTAGAAGTGACGAGAGAACCATCAGACATGAAAAGAAGCGAATAACCGCGAAGGAGCATTTTTTCTGGTTGAAAGTTGGCGATGGTTGCTGTTCGTTGATCGATATTTTCTTTAATTTTTTTTAGTTTTGCAGTAGCCAGAAATTGAATATTTTGAGTTAAAAAAGAAAGTTTTTCACTGAGAAGAGAAAGTTTTTGGGTTGTAGCAGAACTGATTTGAAGAGAAAGTGAGAGAATACGATTGGCATAGTCATCGAGAATCTGGATGAGAATGTGTGCTGCATCACTTGGTGTCTTGGCTGGAAAGCGAACTAGCTGGTCGAGAACCGACTGATCGCTCGTGTGACCCACGGCAAGCATTACGGGAACTGAGGATTGACAGATCTGCTGGGCAAGAGAGAAGTCATTTTGCCAGAGAATACCACTTTCCTCCCCTCCTCATCTCACAATTGCAATCAGATCTATTTTTTGACCAGCTTTTATATCTATTTCGATTTGAGAAAAAGCTTTATTTACTGATTCTATAGCTTCGTTACCGTGAATCATAGCTGGATATAATTTTTCTGTTACTAGATAGCCACTTTGCTGAAGAATAGATGAAAAATCTTTTAATCATTGGGCTTTTTCTGAGCTAATGACAGCCACTGTATAGGGAGGGAAACCGATTTCTTTCATCTTATTAGCTTGGGCGATGCCAAGTTTCTGAAGACGCTCGATGATGTCATCTTGTTGTTTTTTGAGCTGTCAGATCGTATACTCGACCGAAAAATCTTTGATCACAATTCCTAAGCCATACTCTGGGTGGAAATTTATTTTTCACTGCATCAATAATTTTTTTCCCTTGAGAGCGTCGATATTTTCTAACTTCGTCGCTTCTAAAAAATCGCTCAGGAGCGAACGATCAAAAATGATGCCCTTTACTTTTGCTTTTACTGAGCCATCTGATTGTAATTCTATCAGCTCACAGTAGACATTTTTCCCGACCACATTTACCCTCTGCAGCTCCGCTTCAAACCAAAAAACGAACCCTCAAAAAAGTTCCTTGAATCACTTTTCTACAATGGAAATCACCTCGGATAATTTATAAGAAAATAACATTTTTTATCTGGTGAATGTAAAAACATTTCTGGTTATAATAAACTTTTTTCTGAGTGCTACTCTTTTTTTCTGTAAAATATTTTTGGAATTTTTTTATATAAAAACCCGTTTCCTCAAAAAAAGAAACGGGGGTTTTTGGGTTTATCTATCTATTCAAGAAGCCCTTCAAGTTCTTCAGTTATTGCTTTATTGATAGACTCTCTAGCAGAATTACTGTCGGGGTTTTCCTCAAAAAAAGAGTCAACTAGTTTAATAATTTTTTTCATAAGAACCTTCTTAAGGCTCTGTTTTTCGTCTTCATTTAACTCGTGACAACGAGATTGAATTACCTCATCAATCGCTGAGTCAATCGATATCTTCTTGTCTACTTCTCCGTTTTTTTCCATGTTTTGTTTTTTTATTTATAACAATTTAAAACTAAATGTCAATATTTTCTTTCATTAGCCCACTATCATTTGCTTAGCAAAATTACTAATTTCCTTCACATCCATTGTGACTACTAGAGTTTTACCAGCTACTGTGATAACTCAGTCTTTATCATAGTTCTTTTCTACAAGCTCTTCAATTACCTTTTTCTGTTTTTCAGAGATAGTTCTGGGAGCTGGTGGCTCAGAAATCGCGTCTTGCAGTCTAAATTTAGTATCCAGTAAAAGAACTTGCGTATTTTTTCACATTTTTACACACAAGATCAGATCGATACCTCGCTGGTTGTCCATCCAATAGGGTGCTTTGAAACACTTAACCTCTTTTCCAGCTAAAATACTGCTATTTATGAGTTCTCCCATCTCTTTTGGTTTCCCAGACTCCACTGTATTTCAGGCTTTATTGTCAATAGACTTACTTTTTACATACTTATTTTTTTCTGCTAGTTTTTTTTCGATATAAAGAGCTGAAAATAATTCTCTTAAATAGATCAACATCACTTGATTATCATTTTGATCTACCTCGTTTTCTTTATTTTTTACTTGAATATTTTTATACACTTTATCAGCCCTCGCAATCACTGGTAAAATTTGCTGATCTTCACGCAAAAAGGAATCATCAAGGCTATGTAAACTTATTTGAGATACTAGATAATCTTGAATAATCTCAAAACTTTTTTTTTCTTCTTCTGAAAGATTTCATTCTGATACTTGCTTATTCAAAATCTTGGGATAGACTAATTCAGCTAACTTTTTATTATTATCAATCACCAAAGCCATCAAACTATAAAGAGAAAATCACTGTTTTTCTCTCAAAACATTTTTTTGTTCTTCTTGCACTCAATTTAAT
This sequence comes from uncultured bacterium, assembly GCA_937872535.1. Classification (GTDB taxonomy): domain Bacteria; phylum Patescibacteriota; class Gracilibacteria; order Absconditabacterales; family Absconditicoccaceae; genus CALMTC01. The sequence goes on along the minus strand of CALMTC010000013.1, from coordinate 4,978 downwards.
TTTTTACTGTCTACTTGCTTATCCACAAGCTCTTTGAGATATTTATCGCCTTCTGGCAAAAAAGTTCATCCCTGATCGATTAAAAGCTCATATATTCCTCTACTATGTTCAAACTGGATGAGATCTTTTTTGCTCTGTTTTACAAATTCCTTCAGAGTCTCAGTACTCGTAGAATTTGTTGTACTATTTTCATTTATCTTTCTTCATACCATTCCTGATTTTTTAAGAACATAAATCTCATTAATTCTATGTTTTTTTTAGTATTTTGTCAATTTTGTGTCATATTTTTTTGCACTTTGTTTTTGTTATCAGACTATCATTTTTTATCATTATTTTTATTTCATTTACATCTCTTTCATCTCTCATCATAAAATCTCTCAGTTTTTAAACTTACTCTAGTCTGATTTTCTGAGATTTTTTTAAAAGTCAACTTAAAATACTTGCAAGAGACCTCCGTCGGAGTATAGTGAATTATTTATGAGATGAGATAATGAAGCCATGAACTATAGCATTCTTTTTGAAGATCCGGGTCTATCTCTTATCGAAAGGCTTCTCAAAGTCAGATCTGTCGAAGATGATGTTGAAGAATTTCTCAATCCTACAATGAAAAAATATCGAATCAGCCCCTTTAAACTGGCTGATATGAATAAGGCAATTGATAGAATCAAGCAAGCTCTCACCAAACAAGAAAAAATCATGATTTTTGGAGATTATGATGTTGATGGGATTACTTCGAGTTTTATGCTGTATACTTTTTTTAGAAAATTTTTGAAATACGAAAATATTAGCATCATGTTTCCTAATAGACTTGAAGATGGCTACTGATTAAAAAGTTTTCATCTGGATGAGATGAAAGAAAAATCTGTCGATCTTGTTATTACTGTTGATAATGGGATTACTTCAATCAATGAAGCTCTTCATGCCAAAGAAATCTGAATTGATTTAGTTATCACCGATCATCATAAAAACCTAGAAACAATCCCAGAAGCCTGTGCAGTAGTTAATCCTCAGGTATCACCAGATTATAATTTTAAATGAATTTGTGGAGCAGGAGTAGCTTTTAAATTACTTAATGGTTACCTTGAAGCTGAAAATCATGACATTGAGCAGAGAAAAAAAATTTTTAATTATTTTTTACCAGTAGTGGCGATTGCGACAGTAGCGGATTGTGTGCCTCTCGTCGATGAAAATAGAGTGATGGTCAAACAAGGGCTCAAATTACTCAATCAAAAATCTGATATTCCTGAATCGCTCATCAGTTTTATCGACTATCTAGGGATCAAAGACGACATCAATTCGTTTCATATTGGCTATATTATTGGGCCGAGGATCAATGCTGGTGGGAGAATTGTCAGTCCTTACAAAAGTCTATATACTCTGCTTCATACCTGAGAAAAACAGCGTGAACATCTCGATATGATAGAATCGATCAATACTGAAAGAAAAAAACTACAAGATCAAGCTTCTAAACTTGCTGAAAAGATGCTCTGTCACGATGATTTTTTATTGACTGCGCACTCTGAAGAATTTCATGAGGGGATTATCGGGATTGTGTCTGGTAGAATTACAGAAAAAAACAATAAACCTTCGATAGTCCTTTCACTTTGCCCAGAAAAAGGTGTAGCTGTAGCTAGTCTGAGAGGACCTGAATATTTTAGCGTGATCGATATGCTGATTGCTCACGGTGATTTGCTTGAAAGGTACTGAGGTCATAAGCAAGCTGGCTGATTGACTGTGAAGCTGGAAAATGTGGATACTTTGCTCAATTCGATGAGAACATACTGTAAAAATCTCCTGCAAGAGCTTAATCTCGAAAAAATTATGAAGATTGATACCAAACTTTATCCTCAAGAAATTAGTTCTCTCACGCTGGATAATTTGATGAAGCTAGAACCATTTGGACAGGGCAATGAAGAGCCACTTTTTTTCATAGAAAATGCAACTATCCTTACAGTCAATAAGGTTGGCTCCAGAGGTAACGGCCATCTCAAATTTCAATTTTTCTATGATGGAACTGAGTTTCAGGCTATGCATCGATCAAAAGGTGGTCTTCTGGAAAACTTCCAAATCTGACAAAAAATCTCGCTGGCTGGGAAGCTTAAAAAAGATACTTTCAATGGCTGAGTTTTTATTGATATACAGGGCATTTTCTAATACTTTTTTTCTGGTAATTGTTGAAAAAACTGATCTGCTGGTCTGCTTAATCTCAAACAGATTTTTTTATAAAAAAAATAGAGCTTCGAGCGAAGAAGCACTATCCTTTAGTTGTAAAAGCTTTTTTGATCGTTTCTTGGTCGTAAATAGCGGGAGTAGGGAGTACAATAGATAACCGTCATTTGGAAGAAATACAACGAAATGGGCTATTTTCTTGGACTATACCTCTTTTACATACAGAAACTTTCTCGAATTTTATTGACACAGTTTGGTTTCTCCACCAAAAGACCCGGTTGTGTTCAGTGTTTACTGAGAAAAATTCTTATAAGCTTTTTTATAATAATATTATTTATTATTTATCGGAAAAGCCCGCCGAAGCGAGCATTTCCACTTAATTTTTTAGTATTATCTAACAGCTTTTTTGAAATCAGCTCCAGCTTTGAATGTAGGAATTCTCATAGCAGGAATTTTGATTTTTTGAGATGGATTTCTTGGATTAACACCCATTCTAGCGTCTCTTTTAGAAGCTTTGAATGTACCAAAACCTTGGATTCTAACTTCTCCAGTTTTTTTAACTGAAGCGATTACAGCGTCTACGAATACATTTACCATGTCGTTAGACATTTTTTTAGTAACACCTAATTTTGTAGCCAAGTGAGCAACCAATGCTGTTTTTGTCATAGTTGTTTTTAGTAAGTTAAAGATAAAAACAGTGTCATAATACACTACAACTATTGTTTTTCAAATGTTTCTTTCTTTTTTTGTTTTTTTTATTCTTTTTTAGCATCAGAGAAACAATAGTTTTGGAGCCACATTTAGCGGAAGCCAGAGAAAAGACCTTTGATTAAGATTGACATTTTTGTAATAATAATTTCAAATTATGTATTTTCTAGCTGTTCTTTGAGCCTTTTGATACCCCTTGAAAGTTTTTTCCTCACATTATCCTCTGAATCTCAAGTAATCGTCGCAATCTCACTATTTGAATGTCACTCTGCAAATTTCAAAAAAAGAACTTCTCTATAAGAGACTGGCAAATGAGATAAAGACTGCTGAATACGATCATACTGATAATCTTTCTCAAGAAGATCAAGCGACGATGCCTCTACAGATTCTATCGTATCTTCAAATGCTATATTTTCATCTTCTGCAGAATTAGTTCGATTGAGATCTGAAAAAAAACTATCTTTCTTTTTCTTGAGAAAATCGTTTATCACATTTCTAAAAATCATCCATACAAAACTTTCAAAAGAATAGGAGCTATCATATCTATCAAAAGTATTTCGACATTTAACATACAAGTCTGAAAGAACATCCATCGCATCTTGTTCTGGCATACGATACTGATATTTGAGATGACGAAAAAAACGATCAGTAGTCTCTAAATAAAACTGATTGAAGGCAAAAGAATCTTTTTTGGCGAGAAGTTCTATGAACTCCTTAGTAAAATGTTGCATTACACAATATCTTTTAAATTTATTTCTGGAAGCAGTATGTCTTAGCAAAGATCGTAGACCCATCATATAACGGCGTCTCTACTACTCCAAAAAAGTTTTTTTCGACAATTTCTTCTATTTCTTCAAACCTATGATAGTGATTTTCTATTCTCAATGTCTTACCTTTTACAAGGACCTTATCCTCACGGCGCTGAGGGACATGGACTGCAAGTCGTTTTCATCATGGTTTGAGAATTTTATAGATCTGAGAAGCAATCCAATCCACATCTTCAATATATTCCAATGTGTACAGAGACAATACAAAATCAAAGCTCTCTGCTGGCTCGTCTCGAGGCTGCGTTACATCGAATACCTTTGACTTCACCGTTGATGGGAGCTCTTTTAACATTTTTGGAGAGATGTCCCATGCTTCATATCACTTTTTGAGATAATCCGGCAGATGCTTGTACGCCCTTCCTGCTCCTGAACCAATATCCAGAATTTTTTGATCCGTAGCAGACCTTGGAAGATATTTTTTCCAAGTTCATTGATCAATCTGATCTCGATACGACCAGAATTTCTTGACTTCCTTACTCATCACATCGAATCATTCCTGTGGAGACAGAACTGGTATCTTAGTTTTAGTGTACGACACTTTCTTGAATTAGTGACTAAAATTCAAATATTTCATATTGCGATTTTACCAGAATATTATTTTTTATTTATTATTTCCTCATGTTCTCTCTTCATAGCCCCTAAAAATTTCTTTCATAATCTTTGGGATCTATTCATTGTTTACTTAAAAAAATTTTTTTCCTGATGTATTCACATTTTTTTCTGGATGCGAAGCTGCGATCAATGGCGTTCCTCCAACTAGTTTTGCCACTTTTTCTTCGATATCACCATCTGGTGTTTGCATAATCTTGGCTAACTCGTTGATTTTTTCCGATCCTACTTTCATGTGATAGTAGTATCTACTTAACTCCGACACGACTTTCGACAAATCATCATTTTTCTCATATAGCTCCGTAACTTTTTGTTTGAGTAATATATTTTGTTGCATATGTTCTTGGGCATCGGCACTCATTGATTCAATTTCTTTTTTGTATAACTTAAGATTTGCTCTCATCTCGTTAACGATGTGTCTATTAGCATACTGAAAATAAAAGATCGTATAGCCCAATAATCCTCCCAATAAAAACGCAGCTATCATAAAAAGAGTGGTCATTTATGATCTGAAAAGATTTAAATTTATTTGATTGTACCCAACTCACAATCGATTTCAATCTCAATACAAGAATTTTTACTTACTTGTTAATATATTTTTTTCGTCTTGTGTGCTGTTGCAGCGAAAAGTTTACACTTAGTGGATAAGATAATGAAGAGGTAAG
>CALMTC010000012.1 GCA_937872535.1 uncultured bacterium | reverse complement strand
TGATTCATAAGAGAAAAGAGCAATATAAAGTAGTCAGGACTTATAAGTTTATTTTTAGAAATGTCAATAATAAGTTCAAGAAAAGTATGTTAATATTTAGATTATGACAATCCCTCTTGAAAAAAAAAATAGCATTGATATAAAATAGGTGCTATGAAAAAACCAGAGTAAAAATTTTATGATAATGTGAAGATACCAATGTTTGATTTCGACCCAAAAAAAGACTATTACGAGCTTTTGGGAGTGTCAGAGGACGCTTCAGAAGATGAAATAAAAAAAGCCTTTAGAAAATGAGCTTTACAGCATCATCCAGATAAAGGCTGAGATTCAGAGAAATTTAAGCAAATCAACGAAGCTTTTCAGGTCGTCGGCGACAAACAAAAAAGACAGCAGTACGACTCAGTCAGAAAATGAGGCTTTGGAGGCTGAGATTTTTGAGGTTTCGGAGGAGGAGGTTTCCAGTGAGGTAATTTTGACTTCGGATGATTTGATATCGGAGACATTTTTGGTGATCTTTTAGGAGGAATGGGCTGAGGAAGATGATGAGCCAAGAGACCAAGAAAAGGTCAAGATATTCAAGTAAATCTGACAATTTCATTTGAAGATTCTTACAAGGGCTTATCAAAATCATTTTCATACAAAAGAACAACTCAAGATCCAGATATCAAATCCGAAACTTGTCCGGTCTGTAATGGCTCATGAGCAACAGTCCAAGCTACGAAAACTCCATTTGGAACGATGCAAGTCCAAGTCGCCTGCCAAAGATGTCATGGTTCTGGTTTTCTCTATGAAAAAAATGGTAAACCAGCATCGTCAAATCTCATCTCATCGACCGAAGATATCACAGTAGAAGTGCCAGAAAATATCGAAGATGGTATGTTTTTGAAATATGAGTGAAGATGAAATTTTCCAGAATATGGGACTCAGCCTGGTGATCTATTTGTCAAAATTATTGTCAAACCAAGTGACAAATATAGTAGAAAATGAGAGGATATCATTGTAAAAGCAGAGCTTGGAATTATCGATCTTGTCCTCGGAACTGAAATACAAGTTTCTCATCCATCGGACTCTAAAGTGACCGTCAAAATCCCTAAGTGAACTCAGATTGGCGATGTGATCAAGGTTTCTGGGAAAGGTTTTGGTACTTCAGGAGTCTTTGGGAAAAGGGGAAATCTGATCGTTTCACCAAAAATTTCTATACCTAAAAAACTTTCTAAGCAAGAAGAAAAACTACGACAACAACTTAAAGAACTAAAATAGAACCAAACAAATAGCGAATAATTTCTTAAGTGCTTTTTTACAAAATTAAAAAATTTTATTTCTGGTGATTGTACAAATGATATGAAAGAGTCTTTTCATAAGATAAATCCACGAAATCGATCAGATGATAAGATTACTATCGGGCGAGTAGGGCATAGCACAGTACTGATAAATTTTTTTGGTACTTGGATTCTCACAGATCCTGTTTTTTCTCAGAGAATCGGCTTCAAGATAGCTTGATTAACTATTGGTCCTCAGAGATTAGTAAAACCAGCCTTGACTATATGCGATATCCCTCAGATTGACATCATTTTGATTTCTCATATTCATATGGATCATTTTGATTTACCAACTTTATCTTATCTATCAAAAAAATTCTGAAAAACAGCAGAAATTATAATTTCAAAAAATAACACTGATTACCTAAGAAAAAGTGATTTCAAGGAAATCAAAGAGATGGATCGATGAGAAAAAAAATTCAGCAAATGAGCTTATATTACAGCTCTGGAAGCTAAACATCGAGGAGCAAGAATCCCATTTTTCCAATCTGACAGATCAAGAGGTCATCGAAAAAATGGCAGAAGTTACAACGGTTACCTGATAGAGAAAAATGAGAAAAAAATTATTTTTGCTGGTGATACAGCATACGGAGAATTTTTCAAACAAGATATATATCAAGAATCAGATGTTGTTTTGATGCCAATCTGAGCTTATAAGCTCCATGAAAAAAACCATGTGACTCCTCACCAAGCTCTTGAGATGGTTTCTCATTCTCATTCAAAAGTGATTCTCCCGATTCATCATAAAACATTTAAACTCAGCCTCGAGCCGCTAGATGAGCCTATCCAGCTCCTCAGAGAAAAAGCTCCCGAGCATGATATTCAGATTTGACGAGAAGAAATCGGTCAAGTTTACGAGCTTAAATAAAAAACTAGTAAGAAACTTACTAGTTAATATAGATTTAATGAACACTGATTTTTATTTTTTCAAATCTATAATTTTTATACAGATTTATAGGTTCATTAATTGGGAACAAGCGTCTTGTGGGACAGATTGGAGTATAGCCTTCTGGTATAGTTTCCCAGGCTACAATACAACTACTATCGATTGGGTCAATATTTTTTAAGTCATACTTGTGCACTCTGAAAGAATGAAGCTGATTGTCGATTTTTGCAGTGACTTGTATTGTACTTAGTTCGTAATAAACAAATCTTGAGACAATCATAATCAAGACGATAACACAAAAAAATAGAGCATAATAGAAATGAACTGTTTTTTTCTCTTCCATAATTTTTTTTTACAAAAAGATAAGATTAAGAAAATAGAAGTCAAGCATAATTTGACAAAAATAAAAAAAGGGATATAGTGAAAAAAATTTATTTTCTAAGACCAAAAAAATGTCTCCAGAATGAAATGAAAAAAATAATCTAGAAAAAAATAATGACTTATTTTTGAATAAGACAGAAACTCAAGCTTTGCAAATGATTAAAACAGCTGAACATCAAGAAACAAAAGAGAATTTTCTCCAAGCTTGCGAGAAAAAATTTGCTATACCAGAAAAAATAGCCTATTTCAAAGTTTCTGATAGTTATGAAAGTTTCCAAGTGATACTAAAAGGGAGACTTGATAGATCTTCAGGCCTACCAGGGTTGACTGCAGAAGATATAGGTCTGATGCAGGCTTATTTGAACTGAAAATGATTTTTGGGTGCAGATAAAAAACCTTTAATGATTGATGGGAAAGCAGGAAAAAATACTTATAATGCCATAAAAAGTTATTTTGAAGCAAATTTTCCAGAATTTAAATATAAAAAAGAATTAGATCGTGCAGCACAGTATGAAAAAAGTGGAAAACCAGAAGATGCATTTCAGATATACGACGGTCTTCGTCAGCAGTTTCCAGCAAATATCGTTTTTATCAATGCAACTATTAAAGCATTTGATGAAATAAGTATAAATGATGGTAAGGAAGGAAGTAAAGTTACAAAAAAGGTTGAGGATATTTACACGAATTCAAAACGCAAAAGAAGAATAAATCTTTATCAGCAGTGATTAAAAGCAGAACCAAATAATAAACAAATCTTATCTCTGGCGGCTACGGAATTCTACTACGATGGTAAGACAAAAAAAGCAAACCAGCTTTTTCAGAAAGTATTTGAAAATGGTGGAAAATTAGAACAAGTAGCACTTTTGTATCCTTTAGCAGAAACTGTTTTGTTGACTAAATATCCTGGAGAAAAATTCGAGAAAGTTTTTGATCTAAAAACTAAAACACTCAAGACAGATGGCCAATCTACGAAGATAGATCTAGCAAAAAACGCTCTTATCCTTGAAGATGGAAGCTTAGTATCTATTACTCCCAAAGAGCATGGGCCTACAAGCTATCAACTTCTTCTTTCCGTGGCTCGTGAAGTTAATAGAGCAAAAGCTCATAATCAGGCTATTAGCTCTGCTTGGCTTCAGTCTCAAATCGATATTCAAACCAAAAATCTTGCATAAAAAATAGTATTCTGGAAACTTCGAAGATTGATATGTCTTGAAAATTAAGCTATCAATAGCTATACTGAAAGTATGAGAAAAACAGTATCAGTTGTCATTCCATCAAGTTGACAAGAAAATAATCTTCAGAGAATAATGCTTTGTCTTCAGGCTCAAACTATCAAGCCTGAGGAGATTTTTGTGATTATTGATAAAATACTTTCATGAGACGAAAAAAAAAAACTTCTCAATAATCTGAGCAGCAAACTACACTCATCATTTTTCAAGAGTGTTTCATTTATTTTTTCCTGAGACTCGCTCCCTTTTTGATGAAAATTCACTGCTGGAAAAGGAGTAAGTTTTGTAAGAAATACAGGAATAAAACTTTGTAAAAGTGAATTTATTCAGTGTTTTGATGATGATGTTTTTATAGATCCCGACTTTTTTGCAGTGCAGCGACAGCAGCGAGAAAAAATTCAAAAAAACCAGAATGGAAATTTTTTATTGATTCCTACAGTCTATTACCGTAATACCAAAATAATTCAAACGCTCGGTATTCAGAAATTTATCTATCGATTAGCTCGACCTCTTCCTATTACCAAAAATTTTTATTCTGGCGTACTTTGATTTTTCAAAAAAACAATAGGAAAACTTTTTTCTCTGCCAAAATGAAACTATAAACCTCAAATGATAGCTTCCATTTCACTATTTTGACCAGCAAAAATATTTCAAGCTACTCTGTACGATGAAAACTTGAAATTTGTCATGGAAGATTATGATTTTTCATATCGCTGTTTTCTGAGTGAAGTAGATCTGATTGTGAGTAAAGAAATACAGATTTATCACTTTGAAAGAGATAAAACCATAGCAGAGCATTCATTTGTATCTACTCCAAATCTTGCTTTTCAAAAAGCTCAAAATATGATTCTTTTTGTGAGAAAAAATGCTACTCTCTATCAGAAATGACAATTTTTTTTAATCTGATTACCGATTTGGATAGTCTACTTTTCTCTTTTTATTTGCTTCCAAACGACTAGCCCATTCAATGTACTTATGAGCTTTTTTAAGTGACTAAAAAATGGGTTTACACTTTCATTATCTTCGTCTAAAATACTATGAGAATAATCACCAAAAATAAATTTGCCTATTCCGACTACGACATTGAAAGCACTTATGATGCTGGTATTATTTTACAGTGACACGAAGTGAAATCAATAAAAATAGGGCAGGTTGATATTAAAGATGCTATCGTAAGAGTCATGGGTTCAGAGTTGATTATTACTAATATGAATGTCCCTCTTTATCATAAAACTTCTGCAAAATTAGCACCAAACTACGACCCCAAAGCTACGAGAACTCTTCTTCTTCAAAAAAAAGAAATCACAAAAATAGTCTGAAAAACTCATAAGACAGGTCTTTCTATTATTCCTCTCATGGTTTTTGAAACGAAAACTAAACTTATTAAAATTCAAATAGGCCTTTGAAAACTTCTCAAGAAAGTAGAAAAAAAACAAATTCTTAAAGAAAAAGATATCGACAGACAAATGAAAAGGGACATAAAAAATTTTGGTGGATAGTAATCTCACATTATTCATACTTTTCTGAAGTTTTAATTGACTTTTTTAGAAATATTATTATAAAAATATCCACAAAAAAAACTATGAAAATTGCCATCAAAAACACAAAAAAATTAGAAGAACTAGCAAATAATACAGCTATTCATTCTAAAATTACCAGTTTGTATCTGACTAATTTAGTACTAGAAGAGATACCAAACTTCGTAAAAAACCTTGTGAATCTGAAATCTCTAGACCTTGCTGGTGGTAGTAAGATTTCTGACATTACAGCATTGTTTGGATTAAGTGCTCTACAAGAGCTAGATCTTGGATATAATCAGATTTCTGACATTAGCGTATTATCTGAATTAATCACTCTAAAAGAACTCAATCTTAGTTGCAATCAGATTAGTGACATTAGTGCATTAGCTAACTTGACTAATCTAAAAGAACTCTATCTTGAGGGCAATCAGATTAGTGACATTAGCTCATTAGCTAACTTAACTAATCTAAAAGAACTCTGTCTTGATAAGAATCAGATTAATGACATTAGTTCATTAGCTAACTTGACTAATCTAAAAGTAGTAAGTGTTAGTAGTAATAAGATTGTTAATATTAGTACATTGGCTAACTTAACTAATCTAAAAGAACTCTATCTTCATACCAATCAGATTAGTGACATTAGCTTATTAGCTAACTTAATTAATCTAAAAACAGTCAGTCTTAGTAGAAATGAGATTAATGACATTAGTTCATTGTCTGGTTTAAGTAGTTTGCAAGTGTTATATCTTAGTGTTAATCAGATTAGTGATATCAGTTCATTATCTGGTTTAAGCAATCTACGAGAACTAGATCTGAGATGGAATAAAAAAATTACTAATTACGGAGCCTTAAAAAGCTTGTCTCCTAATTGTGAGATTTGCAAGTGACCAAGAATCTCTAGCCATTATGTGGCTAGGGTTTTTATAATAAGGAATTTTTTTAGCAGTAGTCAGAATAAAAGTTTTTGAGAATTTCTTTTGCAATCAACTTGCTGTTGACTATACATAAACAATAGAAAAAGTTGAAGTTTTTACATTACACTAAAAAAGAAAAATACAAATGAGAAAATGATTGCTATTCTTTTTGTGATTTATGGTTATCGTGATAGCTGGTCTGACGCAGCTCAATACTATGGAGCTCCAAGTGACGCCAGACGGTAAAAATATCGTTACCAAAATAGAAGAAACGAAAGAAACCACTCTCAATGATTTTCTAGATCTTTATCAAAAGGGAGCTTTTCAAAAAATCAAACTGATAGACAATACTCACTTTGAGTGATACCAACAAATTTCTCAGTCTGTAAGTCAGTACTCTCAGTTCCTCAAAAAACCACTTATTGAACAGAAATATCGTATCACTACAGCTAATAAACCTGCCGATAGTTCTTTAGCAGAACTTGGAATTTCACTAACAGGTTCGACTACCATTGAAATACTATTTAATGAATCATCATTTATTGGGTCATTTTTTACAGAACAAATTTTACCTCTGCTCTTTTTTGTCTTACTACTCTTTTTGGTGATGAGATATTTTGGACCAAAAAATGGAGGAATGCCGTTTTCAATATCTGCTGGAAAGCTAAAGACCAAATCAGAAATGAAAACAAGGTTCTCAGATATCGCTGGTATGGAAGAAGTAAAACAAGAACTTTCAGAAATTGTAGATTATCTCAAAAATCCTCAAAAATATCAAAAAGTCTGAGCAAGACCACCAAAGTGAGTATTATTATTTGGTCAACCAGGTTCTGGTAAAACTCTCTTGGCGAGAGCAGTAGCAGGAGAAGCAAATGTCCCATTTTTTTCAGCATCGTGATCAGAATTTATGGAAATGCTTGTCGGTATGTGAGCTGCCAAGGTAAGAGAACTTTTCACAAAAGCAAAACAAGCCTCTCCCTCAATTATTTTTATTGATGAGATCGATGCTATCGGTAAAAAAAGAGGAAGCTGATATACTGGGTGACACCAAGAACAAGAACAAACACTCAATCAGATCTTGACTGAGATGGATGGCTTTGATACAGATACCAAAATTATTGTCATAGCAGCTACAAATCGTCCTGATACTCTCGATCCAGCACTTTTGAGAACAGGAAGATTTGACAGGAAAGTAATGGTCAACAGACCGACTCTTCATGAGAGAATAGAAATTATAGACTACTACCTCAAAGATAAAAAAGTATCAGATACAGTAGATCTTAACTCATTGGCCAGAAGGACTTCAGGATTTGTAGGTGCAGATATTGAAACTTTGGTCAATGAAGCATCACTCAGAATTGCGAAAGATCATAGACAAATTATAGAAGGCCACGATTTTGAGTATGCTTTAGAAAAAATTGTTATGTGACCAGAGAAAAAAATTAAATCTCTGCAAGATATCGAGAAAAAAATAGTTACCTATCACGAACTTGGTCATGCAGTCACTGCATTCAATCTTGAACACGCGGATCCAGTAGAGAAAATTTCGATCGTTTCGAGATGAATGGCGTTAGGAGTGACTTGGATGTTACCTCAAGAAGATAAGTTTTTGATTTCAAAAGCAAAATTTCTCGATGAGCTAGTGACTCTATTGGGCTGAAGAGCTGCGGAAGAAGTTTTCTTTGGTAAGGAACATATCACGACCTGAGCTTCCAATGACTTTGAAAGAGCTACCAAGATCGCTACCGATATGATCACCAAATACGGTATGGACGATGAACTTTGATTAGCTTCATACACTGAAGGGCAAGATTCTTTCAATAAACCTTTCAGTGAAAAGACAGCAGAAAAAATAGATACAAAAGTAAAAGAGCTCCTAGCTGATGCCTATAAAAAATCAAAATCTATTCTTCAAAAAAATAAATCTCTGGTTGAAACCATGGCTTCTATACTGATTGAAAAAGAATATCTTACAAAATCAGAATTTGAGAATCTGATGAAAACACCATCTGAAGCTATAAAAATGTTAAAAAATGTTCAAGATGAGAAAAAAATAGTGATTATTGAAGCGGATGCTATTCATGTAACAAAAGAAAAAAAATCAGTAAAAATAGCCCAAAAGAAAAATAAATCTATAAAGAAGAAAACTTCATTTAAAAAGTAATGAAATAAAATTTCTATACTCGACCACCATTAAATTTTGAATGGATGTGAGAGTGATACTGATAGCTTTTAGAAATTTTAGATTCGAGTCAGACGATGAAGACATACTCGACCACCATAAAAATTTCTAAAGCTTATCGGTAGAGGACTCATTTAGTTATTTTTTTTCTCTATGTCGTATAAACTGGTAGTAAAAGATGCTCTTCGACAGATTATTGGAAGAGTACTAAGTGCTTGAGGTTGATTTGTGGTAGTGATGTTAATGACTCCTTATCTTGGTCCTTTAAGATACTGAGATTATACTACTATTCTCAAGTATTTTGCAATTTGGTCGGCTCTTGCAGATTTCGGTCTTTATGTTTTGGCTTTAAAAAAACTTTGACAAATAAAGTCAAAACAAGAAGAAAAAACCAAACAAGAACTTAAGAAAGCAAATTCAGAATTAACAACTTATTATTCTAAATTTGTTACGAGCAGATTAGTAATGATCGGGATAGTTTATTCAGTGGCTTTAGCTATAGCATATCTGATTCCCTCATATTTTTACAATCCTTATATTTTTTGGTGATTGCTTGGCTGAGTTATTTTTTCAGGAAGTTTTATGGCTGCTGGTATAGTACAGCTTCCTTTACAGCTTTTCTGGAAAATGGAGCAGGTGAGTATCTCTCTCGTTCTTGCAAGAATCGTTCAGATTGCTATTTTATGAGTGACTGTTTTGCTTTATCCTAAAATGAGTTTTGCTTGAGGAATCGTGCCATTGCCTATTTTTACAGTCATGGTTTTTTCTGTTGTAGCAAGCGGTCTTACTCAGCTTTTATTTGTTTGGTTTAGAGGGAAAAAATATATTCCATTTAAATGGATTTTGGATCGATCGTTTACGCGAAAGCAAATGAGCTCAAACCGAAAATATTGATTTGCTTACTATTTAAGTAGTTTTCATACTTTGATTGTTTTGATTATTCTCTCAATCTTTTTTCCAACTCTTCTCAATTATAAGTATGTATGATTACGATGAATTGCACTTTCTCTCATAGAAATTTTATTGATTATTCCATCAGCACTTTGAAATAGTATCATGCAAAAAGTGACGAACTATTCTCACGCTCAAAAGATGAAAAGCTATGGTAATCTCATGCTTCTTATAGTCTGGATTGCTATTTGTGCAGCTATAAATTTTTTCATATTTAATCAGAATATTATTTTTCAAATAGCAGGAGAAAGTTATATGACTGGTTATATCTGAACTTATGGAGCAGACTTTATTCTTCCATTTTTAGGAATAGTGTTGATTCTTAGTTTTATTAAGCAGATTTTCAATTATATTTTTGTATCAGCAGATTTGCAAAATAAACTTTGGTCGATCAATCTCGTTGGTGTAACAATAGGTACTTCTATAGGTTTCTATTTAATCCAGCACTATAATATTGTTGGTTGAATTATTACACAGCTTCTTCTAGAAATATTATTCGTGATGGGCTCGCTTTTTGTAGCACGAAAACACAAACTGTTACCGCAAATTTCATCTCAAAAAATTTTATATCTGCTTGGACTATCAATTATGTTTGCCTTTGGATGAAACTATATAATCAATACACTATTTGCTATCCCTTACTATGAAAAACTTTCATTCATAGCAGCAGCCATAGCATTAAATGGAATTCTATTTGGAGTCTCGTTTAAGTGGTTGAAATCAGTAACAAAATGACTGACTGTAGAAGATGTTGCTAGTTCAGAAAATCTATCATCTTAACTACAAAAAACTTACTGCGTAATAATAGCTCATAGAAAAAAATAGTGGAGAGAGTAGTCCACTATTTTTTTTAGAGGTAAGGAAAATCTTCAATTTTTATTTTTCAGAGCATGAGATCATCTATATCACCACCTTGGTCTACCCATTTTTTTATTTTAAGATAACCATCAAGGTATACTTTGTCTTTCATAAAAACAGAACCAGAATGAATAACTCAAGTATCAATGATTCACCTTTTTAGTCTAAAAATAGATTTAAAGGTGTTTTTTAGTTTAAGAGAGGTTGTATGAGTTTGGTTGTCAAGAAGATTCTCAACCATACCAGAAAAATTGGTCTGTTGAGCTGAAAATAGCTGAATATGATGTTTATATATATTGGAATTTTCATAGCCAGGAATTGCAGTTTGATAGATTTTATTCGCTTGAAAGATAGCCAATCCCTCTTCATCAAAAATATAGTGTGCTGTCCCAGTTTTTAGAATATTTCGGCCAAGTCTTTGTCCTTTTTGGTATCTCATGAGATGACAGTCTATTTCATGAGCAATAAGTGCATTAAGTTCTTTTTCTCTCAGTCTTAAATGAGCAAGAAGCTTTATCGTAGCTTGTCTTCAAAATCAAACTGATATTCTACTGGACCTAGATGAAACCACTTTAATTTTCACACCAGTGAGATGGTTTTTAGTAAGATGAGTTGAAATAATCTTCTTGATATCTTCAAGGTGAAGCTGTTTACCGAGTTTTTTGCGCTCAAGTAAAGGCAAAGTATCACATTTTTCACGGCATAAATGTAAAACCTGCTCATTAAACGGATGAAAGAAAAAAGTATTATAGTGAGCAATGGCATCAAAATCTTGAAGTACATAAGCCCTAATAAGTTTTATTTTTTCGATATTGTAAAGAATTTTTTCACGGAAAAGAGTAGCAAAACGGCTTTTTAGTTTCTTAATTTCAAAAAATTTCTTGAATAAGTCCTCATGCTGAAAAGTTAATTTATCTAAAAAGTCAATTTCTGGAAACTTATAAGAAAACTGAGGATTATAGTTTCAGTGCTTAGTGATAAAAGTATCAAACTCATCGAGAAGGTTGAGTGGTCTCAAGATTCTACCGAGATTGATATATTTATTATACGATCCTAAAATCTGATCCAATGACTGTAAATCACTCAATTCATCAGAGATAATAGCATCTTCAGTCAAAAACTCAGATGCATAATAAAATTTATGTTCTGGTTTAATGACAAAAGAACTAAGAGATCTTTGGCCTAAAATAATAGTATTTTTCTTTAAAGAAGGGTCAACAGCAAGCTGAAGGTCTTTAATCTTTGCCTCACTATCAGGTAAAACTAAAGTATAAGAAAAATTTTCAGGCACTTTTCACTGCATCACTTTACTAGAGACATAATTTTTTCTTTTCGTGAGATTAAGACGAATAATAACAGGTTGTTCTTT
This sequence comes from uncultured bacterium, assembly GCA_937872535.1. Lineage (GTDB taxonomy): Bacteria > Patescibacteriota > Gracilibacteria > Absconditabacterales > Absconditicoccaceae > CALMTC01. Next base: position 48,840 of record CALMTC010000012.1, on the reverse strand, counting down.
TTTTATCCCATCTTTCTGAGAAACGAGTGTCCCTTTTTGAGAAAGAAAAATAGTTTTAGCTTGTTCAGAAATATTTTGATGAGATCAGTGAAAGAGACTTTTTCAAATACTCACTCACTTTTCTGGCGTCTGAATTGATAAATCACTAATTTTAGCCAAGACATTTTCGAGTGGAGTCAGAGAAATTTTTTGAATTTCCAATCATGCTCTCGCATTCACTTCCAAAAGTTTTGGTCATTTCTCTGTAATAACCCAGTCTAAAGCTAGATAACCCATATTAGTAAAAAATTGTATTCTGGATGAATGTAAAAGAATTTCATCCCAAAAAGGAATTTTTTTATTACGATAGTGCTTATGTTCTTCAGGGAAATTTTCATCGTATAAAACTCAATCCAGCTGCATAGAAGTAATTTTTCCAGATCAAATCTCTATTCCTAAACCAATTCCTCACTGAGCAAGATTAGCTTTTCCACCAGAATGTATGGTAGGAACTCTTACCATGGCAGCGATAGGAACGAGATTAAAAACAATAATTCTCATATCAGCCAAACCATAACTACAAAACTTTTCAAATCATTCTCATGGAATAAGTTTCTCTTCAATTAAAATCGTATCGGATCAGACTCCCAAAGAATAAGCTCCATCAAGGATAGCAATGAGTTTTTTTTTGAAACTAAGATCGTCATAGTCAACTCCTCAAATCGTATAAGTATGATCAAAAAATGAGTACGATCAGTAGAGCAGTTTATCAAAAAATCAGAAACTTTTTGGGCTTATAGTATCATGAGAATTTTTACGAAAACTGACAATAGAAATTCATCTTCCTTTGCTGCCTTTATTTGGTTTAATGACAAATTCTTCTTGTTCAAGTTCCGAAAAATCATAGTTCATCAAGTCATGATGATTCATTATTCTGCCAAAAGTTTTTGGAACAGGAATATCTCTAGCAGACAAAAAATCTTTCGTTCTAGCTTTATTATCAGCCAAACGAATTGTTTTTTTTGGGTTAAATTTTTTTATATAATTGAGGTTTCTTGCGTTAAGTCAAAGAATGCCAAAAGTAAACATGTCTATCCAGAGTAGAAATTAAACTAGACCACCTTAAAAAGATTTTTATGGATGAGAGAAATACCGATGATTTTAGATTCTTTAGATTCAAGCGAAGCGAAGGATATAAAGATTTCTAAAGATTATCGGTATTAAATATTTTTCATAAGCCATTTGAGGATTTCAGCTAGATTGTCACGAGAAAGTTTGAAAGGAATTTTTTTAAGACCATCTTTGACAGCATTTGCTTCATAGCCAAGTTGTTTCATAGACTTAGTAATATCTTTAAGGAGTTTAGCATCTATATCAAGTTTTTCGAGATCTTTACCAGAAAAAGAATTTTTAAGTTCAACAAGCATTCTTTTAGCAGTTTTGGGTCCGATACCAGGAATAGATTGAAGATATTTAACATCAAACTCATCAATTGCTCTTGAAAGTTCCTTTTGATCGCTCCAAGCTATATGATAAGCAGTTTTTGGACCAATGCCAGAAATCTTCAAAAGATCGGTAAAAATATCTTTCTGCGTTGCTGAATCAAATGCAAAATAAATGGTAGTAGAATTATTTTCATCAAAATAAGGAAAGAGAAAAAAATGTGATTGCTTCTGAATTCCTTTATAATGAGCTTCAATACCAAAAAGATTATTCATAAGATACGTTTTTTGTCAGTGGGCTTGTACTGTTCCAAAAAAATAATGAAGCATAATTATTCAAGAGTTACACCACTAAAAATATTCAAAAGAACATGATCAACAGAGATACCTTCGGCCTGAGCTTCATAACTGAGACCTACTCTATGTCTCATAACTGAAAGAGCTATACGCTGGACATCTTCGTGAGTTGCAAACTCTCTACCTTGAAGATAAGCTAAGCTTTTTGCTCCAAAAAGTAAACTAAGAGATGCTCTAGGAGATGCTCAGTAAAGAAGATAAGAGTTCGTTTCTCTCGTCGCTGTAACCAGTCTAGCAATATAGTCTTTGAGACTATCAGCCACGATGACGCTTTGAGATTCGCGTCTGAGCTGAGAAAAAGTAGCTGGAGAAATCATTTTTTTTACACTAACAGTACTATCTTGTTCCATCAGTGAAATAATTTTTTGTTCATCAGCTACAGTAGGGTAGTCGACCAGCACCTTAAACATAAATCTATCAAGTTGAGCCTCTGGAAGAGGGAAAGTACCTTCTTGTTCGAGAGGATTTTGAGTCGCTAGCACAAAAAACGGATCAGGAAGGAGATAAGTACTACCGCCTATCGTAATTTGCTTTTCTTGCATTGATTCAAGTAAAGCAGATTGAACTTTTGGTGTAGTCCTATTGATCTCATCAGCCAAGATAATATTTCCGACAATTGGTCAAAGTTTAATCTCAAAATCTTTAATTTTTGAGTTGAAAACTTCGACACCAATAATATCAGCTGGAAGCATATCAGGAGTAAACTGAATCCTTTTAAAATCCATAGCAACAATATCTGAAATAGTTTGGATAGTCTTAGTTTTTGCTAATCCAGGAGCTCATTCTACCAGAAGATGACCTCCCGAAAGTAAACTGACCATAATTGTATGCAAAAAATCTTCCATTCAAACAATTTTTTTCTGAATTTCTTTTTTAATTTTTACAAATTCTGGTTCAATAATATCAATACCAGCCAGTCCAGCTTGAAAAAAACTAGTATCAAGAGAAGATTTCTTCATAGCTCCCAAAAGTTTTTTTTGGTCAAGTGGTGAATCTCATTCGACCAAAGAGTCTTTTTGAGTCCAGAAATACCAAAGAAGAAAAGCAAGACCAGCAATAAGTAAAGAAAGGAAAAGGAGTGCATTCATACTAAAATCTACCAAAAAATCTAAAAAAATCACTTTCAAAATGTTTGTGATCCCGGTAAGACATATCAATAGAGTCGATCGGGGTTATTCTGGTTCTAACTCAAATTACATACTGCTTCCCAAAAGCTCATCAACTCGACTCTTTAGTTTCTCTGATATAGTTTGTTTAGCTTCTTCTTTGAGCTCAGCTTTTTTTTCATTGATGCGATCATAAAGAGATTGCTTAAATTCTTCTACAGACTCTTTAGCTGTTTCTCTTAGTTCTTGGCTTCCAGACATCATAGCTCCAGAAAGCGAAGCACTAATCGCTTCAGAATAGTTATTGACTACTTGATCAATAGCACCATCACTCAAAAGAGCTAAAGATCAAATGTTATAAAAAGTTGCGACTACATATCAAAGAACAAAAGAAACAACCATTAAGATAAGTGTTCTCATAGAAAAAATGAAAGATAAAAAATAATTCCAATCCTTATATTATTATTTTCCTCATATTCAATGAAAAGAAACAGAAAATAAGCTATTGAGTTGTGAATAGAACAACAAATGATAAAAGACTTGACAAAAAATGATATATGATTATAAGCTGGCCCCAATACAAAAAAAATGAAAAATTTAAAAGAAAAAGAGATCAGTATTCTGAAAAATGCTGAGGAAAAATTGGTATTTAGTAATAACGAGTACCAAAAAAAGAACTCGATGGTTTATAAATATGAACCATCTACTGAAGGAAAAACCTTCCTGGATTGGAATGAAGAGAAAAGATATGGAGAACTACACCAGAGATACATTCTCGCTGTAATGGGAATTTATTATGGCCCATTTAAAGCCATAGAAGGTAGCCCAATAGGTACTGATGAATTTATCATCATGCTTGAAGATGGGAAAAGATATATTCTGGATATTTCTACTGGTAAAACTCATCCTGTTCCAGATCCTGTAGTGAATCGCTACGACTTTAATCAAATCTTGGGGCGAGGTTCCAGACCCAATAGTTAAGATGATGCAAAAAATAAAAGTCTCGTAATCTACGAGACTTTTTTCATAAAAAAGCAGAATAATAAATTTTTATTGATTTTAGCCCTATCTTTACTATAAAATAGAAAAAGCTTTATACCTTGATACTGAAACAATGAAAGTCACATTACAAGTCGCTCAGCTCAATGATATTTTAGATTTAGTATCAAGATTTGTCTCCAAGCACTCTACGCTTCAGATTTTGGAAAATATCTACATCAAAGGGACTATGGATTCCTTGATTTTCAGAGCTACAGATATGGAGAAATTTGTTGAGATTGAAATACCAGGTAAAGTGAGTAACGAAGGAGCTATTACAGTAAATGCTAGAACTTTTACAGACATCATTAAAAGTATCGACGAAAAAGAAGTAGAATTAAACATAGATTCAGCCAAAGAAACTATGTCTATCAAATCTCCAAGCGATTCTTTCAAAATTAAAGGAATTTCAGCTAACGAATATGTAGCTCTTCCAGAAGTTGTAAAAGTCCATTCTCTCAGCCTTGAATCAAAACTTTTTTCTCAGTGAGTAGAAAAAGTAGAATACGCTGTCACAGAAAAAAATTTCTCACCAGTTTTGACAGGAGTACTTATCAAGATAAAAAAAGATAGCAAGACAAATAATCTTATTTTCGTAGGAACAGACTCCTTTAGATTAGCTGAGTATAAGATTCCTTACGAAGGTTCAAGTCCAGAAATGAGTCTCATCATCCCAAAGACCAATATCAACGAAATTAAAAAACTTGCAGACTATGCCATCAGTCACAAAGCAGAATCAATGGAAATAACAATGTCTGAAAATCTTGTTTCTTTTGTATTCAATGTTGAAAATATGAGAATAATGGCTACATCACTTCTTATTCAAGGAAATTTTCCAGAATACGACAATGAAAATATCATGCCAACTCAGCACAATACAAAAATAATTGTCGATAAAGATCAACTCGACAAATCTATCAAAAAAATTTCTATTCTGACGAAAGACATCAACAACTACATAGCTCTTCAGGGGCAACAAGACAAACTTTTCGTCACTTCTGGAGACACAGATAAAGGAGACGCGAAGACTGAGATTTCATCAGTTTTTGAGGGACAAGAAGTAGCTTTTGGTCTCAATGGTAGATATGTTTCAGACTTTATCAGAAGTATTGGAAGTTCGGAACTAGTAATGGGAATCGTTGCTAGCGATAAACCAATCATTTTCACAGATAAAGACGACTCTCATTATAAATATGTTGTCAGACCTCTCGTAAAATAACTGTAAAAAAATTTATATTCTACAATATAAAAGCTGGTGAAAGCCAGTTTTTTTTACAAGTAAAAAAATCTCCATCTTTCCAGACAGAGATTTGTCAGAGCAAAAATACTAAATATCCAGATCTTTTACACTCTTTGCATGAGTCAGGATAAAATGTTTTCTAGACATAACATCCTCTCCCATCAAGATTCTGAAAAGTTTATCAGCATCTTCAGCATCTTCGACAGTTACCTGAAGCATTTTACGATTCACTGGATCCATAGTTGTCTCTCGAAGTTGTTCAGGATTCATTTCTCCAAGACCTTTATATCTCTGAACTTCAGTTTTTCCTAGTTCAAATCAGTTACTTTGGATAGCATGTTCGAGACTTTCAATAGGAGGGTAAACATATTGCTCTTTTTTTCACTGTTTGAGTTTGTAGATCGGTGGTACTGCGATGAAAAGATTTCAGTTTTCGATCAAAGGTCTCATATATCTAAAGAAAAAAGTCAAAAGTAATGTTCTAATATGAGCTCCATCAACATCGGCATCGGTCATAATAACTATTTTATCGTAGCGAAGTTTTTCCATATCATATCACTCTTTAAGACCGGCTCAAATAGCAGTGATGAGAGATTTTACTTCTTCATTTAAGAGGATTTTATTGATCATAGCCTGCTCAGTATTCAGAATTTTACCTTTGAGTGGTAGAATCGCTTGAAAAGCACTATTACGACCTTGTTTTGCAGATCCGCCCGCACTGTTTCCCTCTACAATAAAAAGCTCTGTACCTTCTTTACCCTTGTTTGAGCAGTCAGCCAGCTTTCCAGGTAACACTCCACCAGCAAAAACATTTTTTCTCAAGATTGTTTCTTTAGCAAGCTTAGCAGCCATTCTAGCTCTAGCACTGAGATTAACTTTTTCTAAGATAGCCATAAAAACAGACTCATTTTGAGAGAAAAAATCTTTGAGATAAGTACTCATAATCTCTTCGACTTCTTTTTTTACATAGCTGTTTCCTAGTCTTCCTTTAGTCTGTCATTCAAACTGTGGCTCAGGAATTTTGACTGTCACGATAGCATAAAGACCATCAGCAACATCAGACGGCTGAAATTCACCAATTTTATTATCAAGCTGGCCTTTAGCTTTTGCAAATTCATTGATTACAGTGAGAAGAGCAGTTTTGAATCCATTGACATGAGTTCCTCAGTCAGTTGTCGAAATATTATTAACAAATGAAAGAGAACTATCATTTGGAGAATCTACATACTGAAATGCAATTTCTGCTCGACAGTCTTTCCCTTCTTGGTTAACATAAGCGAGAGGAGAGATAGCTTTTTGCTCGCCAACCAGATTTCAAAGCCAAGTTTTAATTCCACCTTCATAGTAAAATCTTTCTTTTTGGTCACTAGCTTCATCGACAATCGAAAAAGTTACTCATGGAGTCAAATAAGCAGAATGTTTCAGTCTTGTAGAAAGAGTAGAGTAGACGAACTTTGTCGTTTCAAAAATTTCCTTATCTGGTTTAAAAGAAACAGTCGTTCCACTGACATCAGTTTCTCAAACTATTTCTATATCTCATTGAGGGACTCATCTATGAAAAACTTGTTGGTAAATTTTACCATTTTTGTGAACAGTAGCAGTAAGTTCTTCAGAAAGTGCATTGACCACAGAAGCACCTACTCCATGAAGTCCACCAGAAATTTTATAGGCACTTTTTTCAAATTTTCATCCTGCATGAAGTACAGTAAAAACTGTTTCCAGAGCAGATTTCCCAGTTTTTTGATGTTTGTCGACAGGTATTCATCTTCCATCATCAAAACAAGTAACCTTTCAGTCAGAATGAATAATGACGGTGATATTTTTACAAAATCAAGCCATCGCTTCATCGACAGAGTTATCAACAATTTCAGCTACACAGTGGTGTAGTCCTCTAATATCAGTAGAACCAATATACATTCAAGGTCTTTTTCTGACAGGTTCAAGTCACTCAAGAACCTCAATCTGCGAAGCGTCATAATTTTCTTGATTTGGAAGTTGTGTCATTGTAAATGAATGGGGAGCTAAACAATTGAATCCTAGTCATTATACTGATTGGTTTCTTCAATTCAAACTAAAAAAACCACCAAGATCTCTCTCAGAGGTTTTTTGTAAATGAGAAACTATTTTTTCTTCTTAGCGACAGGTTTTTTAGCTACCACTTTTTTAGCCATTACCTTCTTAACAGGCGCTTTTTTAGCAATCATCTTTGGGGCTACTTTCTTGGCTGGAGCTTTTTTAGCGACTACTTTAACCGGTTTTTTAGGAGAAGCTTTTGAAACTATTTTCTTAGCTATAGGTTTCTTAGCTACAGGGGCAGTTTTTTTAGCTGGAGTAGCTTGCTTTTTAGTAGGAGTTGAAGCTTTTACGAGCATAGGAGTAGCTTTTTCAGCTTGAGAGCTAATTTTCCCAAAAGCATCACTAAGATGGCTCACAAACTTACTATCAAATAAATTTTCCATATAGTCAGTAAATTCATTTCGCTGAGGAAATTTAATAGATTGTTCAAGATGTTGAATTTCTTTTACTGGAGAATTTTTGATAAAATACTCATAGTCCTGAGGATTATCAAATTCTTTAGAAATGTGCTGTTCTTTCCCGTTAATATTTTTGTAAATAACAACTTTTCCTTTAAACATGGTGAAAAAAGAGAAAAATATAAAAAAGATCTCCTCCCAGATCAGGAAAAGAGAAAAAAAATCAAGTCAACCTCAAAAAACCACCCATCTCACTCAAAAAATCCCAAAAATATCTATTGACAAAATTAAAATAAAAATTATCTTCCTGCCACAAAAACAAAAAAAATATGAAAAAAGTATGTTTACTGCTTATGATAGCAGTGGTTACCATCCTCACTTCAGGATGCAAAAAAAAGGAAGAAGCAACTCCGGAGCCTCGAGACATCTTGTCTCCACTGATTGAGGCATATAACCAGCAATTTGAGGTATTCAAAAGAGGCTATATGTCAAACAGTCAGCCTAGAGCTGACTTGGAATATACCTTCAAACAGACTCTAGACTATGAAATTCAGAGTATAAACGCTTCCGAAATCTCTCGTTGGGAAAACGAAGAATCCAGAGGTGCCTATACTGAGCCGAATTTACTAGACAGAGACGGCGTCTTTGCTGGTATAAAAGCAAATTACCTGAGTAGTTTGAAAAGCTACCAGTCCAAAGTAAAAGCTAATCCACAGAACAGAGCTCAATATATCTTTGAGTTCGATATGGCTGTAAACCAGTTTTGGGATGTCACCATCGTAGATCCAGAAATTCAAAAATGGATCAATACCCAATAAATAAATTCCACCTGAAACAGGTGGAATTTTTCTTTTTGAAAAAATAATTTTCTATAGAGATGCAATTTATTGCGTCTACATTTATTTCAGCAGTAACCAGAAAAAATTTTTTATTGAAAAGAGAAAAAAAAAGACTATCGTAAAAAAAATTTATTTTCTTATAGCTGAAAAAATGTTTATCGGAATACTTATTGTCGTAGCAGTTGTAATCTTGTTTTTGATCTCCATCTACAACAGACTCGTTTGACTCAAACACAATGTAGAAAATGCTTTTGCAGACATTGATGTTCAGATGAAAATGAGATTTGATCTGATTGAAAATCTCGTCAACACAGTAAAAGGCTACGCTAGTCACGAAAAAGATACTCTCGAAAAGCTGACTTCAGCCAGAACAAGTTTTATGTCAGCTCAGTCAACAAACGACAAGATCGAAGCAGACAGCATGCTTACTGGAGCTTTAAAATCGCTTTTTGCAGTTTCAGAAAACTATCCAGACCTAAAAGCAAATCAGAATTTTTTACAGCTCCAAACTGAACTTGCTGATATAGAAAATAAAATTGCAGCAGTAAGAAGATTTTTCAACTCAGCGATCAAAGAATACAATGTAGCTTTGGAAGTTTTCCCAAATAATATTTTAGCTGGGATGTATGGATTCCAAAAAGAACGCGGTTATTTTGAAGTGACAGATGAAGCAGAAAAAAAAGTTCCTCAAGTACACTTCTAGTTTAGTTAATAGCTCAAAAAAGCATGTGACTTCAATCAGCAATTCGATCCAATAGACGAAAATCATTTTTTCTTGTACTGCTTTTCCCAGTATTTTTATTTGGAATTATCTACCTCATATTTTTAGCATTGGCTTTTTATGAAGGTTATTCTTCTGCAAATATAGGAAATGAAATATTTATGGAAGTTTCATCAGTATTCGTTTTTTTAGGTCCAATAATAATTATCTGGTGACTGATAAGTTTTTTCTTTCATAGACAGATGATTTTTTCATTTTCAGGAGCTAAGCCCGTTACCAGAAAAGATGAACCAGAAATATACAACATTGTAGAAAATCTATGTATTTCTCGTGGTCTCCCTACTCCAAAAATTGGAATCATCGAAGACGACAGTCTCAATGCCTTTGCAGTGGGTCGAGATATCAAGCATGCTTGGATAGTTTTTTCTCGTGGGATTATAAACAAGCTCAATAGAACAGAGATTGAAGCAGTAGCTGGACACGAACTGACTCATATTATCAATAAAGACTCCCTTCTGATGATCATCGTAGTAGTTTTCATTGGAATCATAGGCACGCTTGGAGAAATTCTGCTCAGGATCGGTCTCAACTCCAGATCTTCAGATAATAAAGACAGTGGCCGTGGTTATCTGATTATTCTTGGGTTAGTTTTACTCGTTTTGGGCTATGTATTTTATCCACTTATTCAGCTCGCTATCTCCAGAAAAAGAGAATATTTAGCTGATGCTGGCTCTGTTCAACTCACAAAAGATAAACTAGCAATGATCTCAGCTCTCGAGAAAATCTCAGCCGATCCAGTCATCGAAAGTATTGAAAAACAAACCGTAGCAGCGATGTGTATCCAAACACCTTTCGCTCACCATCTCTCTTGACCAAAAAAATTCTTCACATCTCTCCTTTCTACTCATCCTCTCATCGAAGATAGAATAAAAGCCCTCGAAAATTACTAATAAAAAGTATAAAAATTTTTTTCTGGTTTTCATATAATTTACAAAAACTAATTTCACTGAAAAAATAAGCTTCTAAAGCTTCGCTGAATCTAGTATCCTCGCCAACGCCCCGCAGTACTGCGGGGTCTGAGGTCCAACCTCGTGGTAGAAGAAAAAGAACGAGACGATCCTTTGATGGCGAGTCGGTAGAACTAAGAAAAAACATAGTGAGTATGTCAAGGAGTAAGGAGGAGAGTAAAGACGAGATTTTGCGGTGGAGAGGGGTTTTTGAGTTTTTTCACTTTCAAATTGTTTGTGATCCCGTGAAGATTTTTAGATTGAATCGTAACGGGATTTTCCCGGCAGAAAAAAGTACTGCCGGTCCGGCGAGGACAAAACAAGCGAAGATATTAACAGATAAAAATATTTTTCAACAATAACCAGAATAATTTTTTAAAAAAATACCTAAATTAGTAAACTGTAAAGACAAAGTGAAACAAGAGTGATTGAATCTTTTAATCAATTCAGTATGATCACCCCAATATCTGTTTTATCTCTACAACAAAAAATGAACGCAAATCAAGTTATTTCTTTAGCTTCTCTTATCGATCAAGAACATTTTCTAGGAGTTGAAGATCTCCAAAAAGAAATCATTAAAAATCCAAATGACTTTAAAATGATTATGAATGGTAGCAAACCACAGTGAGTTTATCTTTCATTTGAAGATCGAAAAAAGATAACAGCTCAAAATACTGGAGCTTTAGAAAAAACTTTCACTCCATCCTCTCAAAAAGTTTCTCTTCGCAAAGAAGCAGCTGATTCAAAAATAAAACAGGTCGTTAAAACAACAACTTCAAAAAGCGTAAAAAAAATGAAACCTCTCAGCCGAGATATCTAAAATTTTCTCACACAAAAACGAAAATAATATAAAATTTTATCTCTGGTGAAGACACAGCGTTCAATGCTTATTGATGTCGTCCAAGAGTACGATCAAGAAAAAATTTCATTTCTTGTTTCTCTTTGGGAAAAAATTGTCACAAATATCTCTCACCATGACGACTCGAAAAAGATCGTCTCTTTTTTGGCAAAGTGCTGATGTTTATCTATTGATGACAAAGAGCAAGTCATTTATATCTGATTGCCAAATGAGTTTGTACTTTTGCAGGTTAAAAAATTTTTTGGAAAATCAATGCAAGCAGCTATTCAGCAAATATATAATACTCATTTTAAGCCAAAACTCATAGTTTTCCCACCATTTCAATCAGGAAAGCATCCCCTCCAAGCCAATCTTACCAAACTCCTTGATATTCCGACTAAAGATCTTGAACAGACTCAAAAAATAACTCAGGAGTTTGACACTAAAACAAAAAAAACGCTTTCTGATTTTTTTGGAATTATGTTTGAGAGAAAATATTCATTCAATTCGTTTGTAGTAGGGGATAGCAATAATTTAGCATTTTCAGCAGCAAAAGCCGTAGCGGAAAAACCTGGAGAAATCCACAATCCACTTTTTCTCTACGGAAACGTAGGACTTTGAAAAACACATCTGATGCAATCCATCGGCAATACCATTATGGAAAATCAGAAAGAAAAAGTGATCACTTACATGCCAGCCAGCAAACTTATCGACGAAATTGTTTCAGGAATTAGAAGAAAAAAATTAAATGAACTTCTTCATAAATTTGATGGAGTTGATGTACTGATGATAGATGATATTCAGTTTCTTGCTGATAAAGAAAAAACTCAAGAAATTTTTCACAATATTTTCAATGATTTTGTCTCAAAGAAAAAACAGGTCGTCATGACTTCAGATCGTCCTCCGAAGGAGCTCAATAACATCGAAGCTCGTCTGAAAAGCCGTTTTGGAAATGGTCTTGTCTGTGACATCAAAAATCCTGACTACGAAACGAGATTCGCTATTCTCAAGGAAAAAATCAAACTCAATGATAATCCATTAGAAGACGACTATCTCGAAATTATAGCACAGTCCATCAAAGACAATGTCAGAGAATTGGAGGGAGCATTAAATCTTTTTGCTACACAGCAAAAACTTCTGGGAAAACATTTAGAACAAAAAGATATCTATGCTGGTCTCAAAACACTAGGCTACAAAACCGCTTCAGATATTTCCCAGACTCTTCAAGTAAGTAATCTCAATAAGAGAAACGAGAAAAATCTAGGCTCAGTCATAGAAATGGTAGGAGACTATTACAGCATTGCAACGAGCGATATAAAAGGAGATAGCAGGAAAAAAGAACACTCTCTTGCTAGACAAATGTTGATGTATATTGCCAAAAAACATTTTTCTCGAACACTAGAAAAAATTGGAGACTACTTCTGATGAAAAAATCACGCTACCGTTATTTATGCTATCAAAAACTTTGAAAAAATTATGAAATCTGATGCTCAAATAGCAAAAGACTATGCCATGATTGCAGAGCAAATGAACTCCTAACCTTCGAGAGAAAAACTAAAAAAGAAAGATTGCATTGGAGAAAATAATGACTATATTCAACAAAGATAATTTATAACTTAACTATTTCTCGATGTTTTGACAGATTGGAGAACTCAAGAAAATGTATGATAAGTACAAAAAACTACAAGATGCTCTCAAAAATGTAATTGTAAGAGCAAAAGATAATTCAGAAAACCCAATTGTAATGATCGACATTTCAGCAGAAATGAAACTTAAAGAGGTTCAGATTGTGGATGAAAGTTATCTTTCACCAGAAAAAAAATCTCAGCTAGAAGCAGCTATCAAGACAGCTTTTGAAAAAGGTCAGCAAAAAGCCCAAGAAATAGCCCAAGAAAAGACCAAAGATATCTTAGGATTTGACCCTTCAAACCTTGCTAACATGATGGGAGGATGAGCTATGCCAAATATTCCAGGACTTACAGGATAAAAAAAGATTCGTCATTGCCCGGTCCCTGAGCCTGTCGAAGGGAAAGGGAGTTCAAAACAAATAATTATGAGTTTTTGAATAAGTTCCTTAAAAAAGTCACCAAAAATTTGCAAAATGAGATTATTTTCAGTATAATACATTCAACCACCATAAAAATCTGTAAAAAAGATTTTTATGGATGAGAGATGCATACCGATTGCATTTAGATTCTTTAGATTCGAGTGAAACGATGAATATAAAGATTTCTAAAGCTTATCGGTGTTACAACGATATTTATTTATCAAATAATACAAAAATAAGATGAAAAAATTACTAAATGGTTCTCTCATTGCATTGGCTTTAGCATTCTTTGCTACTGCGGTTACAAGTGCTCAAACTTCAATCCAACCCAATCAAGGATTTGGAACAGCTAGAGTACAAGGTCTTGGAGTAGCTGGTACTGATCAAGTACAAGGTGAATGACTTCTTACAGTCATTACAAATCTTGTTAACTGGGTACTAGGAATACTCTCACTTATTACTCTTATTATTCTTCTTTACGGAGGTTTCAATATGGTAACAGCAGCAGGTGATGATGGAAAATACAACGAAGGTTTCAAAATCTTGAAACAAGCTGGTATTGGTCTAGCGTTTATAGCTCTTGCTTGGTTCTTCATTTCACTAGTATTCTTTGTTCTTGACTTTGCTACTCAGTAAAATCATGATAAAAATAAAAAACCATTTTCTCCCAAGAGAAGGTGGTTTTTTTATGAAAAAAATTTCTCATAAATTTGACAAAAAACTGCAGAGAGATATACTTTTTATAAGGTTTTATCTTTCTCAGTCTCACAATGAAAAAAAGAATGCGAGGGGCACTTACTATAGTGATGATCGGCACTGCAATACTAGTAAAAAATATATTTTCTGGTGATAGGTATTTTTCGTTTGCAGCAAATGAAAATTCTTCAAATATAGGATCATTTCAAACCTCAAATGCTGATATTTTTTGTAGTACTTTGCGTCAATATCCCATTACTCATAATTTTCCACAGTCTCCAGCTCCTTATTCAGGACAGGTTGGGCAAATGCTTATCTATCTATGATATAATGCAGATATGGTGGGGCGTTCTGGATCTCTCATTCAGGTAACTTTTATGGAAAATACAGAATTTCTGGGAATTGCTACAGGTTATACAAATGCTTTTTCCATAGTGAGCAATAATTATCCAGTTATTACATTTAAAAGAACGAGCAATTTACCTAGTTCTTTTGTTTATCCATCTGATGTACTCCTTCCTCTGAGGATAAAATTGAGAGAAGGTGAAAATAAAGTAAGTGTAAAACTAAGCTGACCAAATAATGCCGTGACAACAAATGACGAATGTAACTCTTTGAGACCAATTACAGTATATCCTCCAAAGACTGACTTGCTAATTAATTCTATTTCGTACTCTCCATCTCCTTTGACAGCGGGGCAAACAGGGACATTTACGATCACTTATTCAAACAGCAGCTTAGCGGATATAACTTCAAATAGTACATTCATAAATATCAGTTTTCAGAATATGATTTTTAGTAGTGTTTCTGGAAATAATGTTAGTGATTGATGAGCAATAAGTGGCGGTGGTCGTAAAATCACAGTAAGTAACCTTGCTCCATGAGAAACAAAATCATTTACTCTCAAAGGAATAATAAATTCGAGCATCGCAGCAAATTCCTTGGCAGGAATTTCAGGAACAATAGATTCAGCAGCTTACGAGCCTCCAGTGCCAGACTATAAAACCAATAATACTAACTCAAAATATGGTCAAATAGGTCAAATTGATGCAGATCTAGCAATTCCTCAAATAACTGCCTCGCCAAGTAATTCTATAGAATCAGGAATGCTAATAGACTATGAAATCAGTTATCAAAATTTTTGACCAGCCACAACACAAAATACTTCAATTACAGTAAATTTTCAAAATCTGGTTTTTGAATCCAGCTCTCTCAACTCTTCAGCAAATAGTGGTTCATCAAGAACATTTACTCTTCCAAATTTATGAGTATCTGGAGTACTTTCTTTTTCTCTAAAAGCAAAAGTTCAAGGACCAATGGGAGCAACAGCTTGATTGATCGCCACAATTTCTTCAAGTACTCTTGATGTGAACCAAGGAAATAACTCACAAAGCAAAAATATGATAATTGAAGGCACGCCAAGAGCAACAGAAAACTATGGAGATTGTGGTATAGAAAAAATTGAAGTTAATAGTTTAGTTTCATGAATAGCTACCTATCTCATTACTCTTAAAAATTTTTGACAAAGAGCATCTTCATCAACTAAACTTCTCATCTGAAATTCAGCAAATATGCTGCTAGTTGATGGAAAAATCAATGGACAAACAATTCCATATAGTAGTAATAACGGTCTCTATCAGTTCAGTGCATTACCGATCTTGGGAATAAATTGATCAAGCACGATAGCAATTCAAATGAGACTTTGAGATGAAAAAGAAAGATCTCTCTCAGCAACCATCAGCTGTGAGTGATTCCAAGATACTGCTATAAATAATAATACACTGACACATAGAACTCAGCACGAAGAAAATAAAACTTCACCATCAGAAAAGCTGGAGATCATACTAGAAAATTATTGCCTAGGACCAAATGATTCCAAAAATCCAACGACATATAGAGATTTATATACACTAAATCGCAAATATACTAAAGAAATACTTTGATTAACTACTTGTGATATTTTTTATGGATATAAATTTAAACGCCACACATCATTCTTACCAGATAAAAAAATTGTGCGTATAGAAATGATTATGGCTTTGACAAGATTGCTTAAATATCCAAATGTCATCAATCTCGAAAGTTATCAATTTACACCAAGATTTTCAGATGCTGGTAAAAGAACCAATGTCATAGGATATCTTAATAGTGCAGATGAATTAGGGTTACTTTCAAATTATACAAGCGAAAAAATTAAACCATATGAAAAAATTAAAACTTCAGAAGCTAAAAAACTTCTCCAAAAAGCAATTGAACTAAAAAACAATACAGCATGAAGCCATTCTTTAGTATGATTTTTCCAAGATTTTTTTGCTGCAGATAGTATAATATCAAGAGGCGAAGCAGCAAAAATGATTTTTGATGCATTTTATAGACCAAATGATAAGACGGCAGGAATCAATCTAAACTACGGTTTCAATAATAGATTTTTACTCAGATTTTTGAGCACCTTAGAAACGATACCTTCGATTGAAGATCAAATTACTACTACTAAAAATCTTATTGAAAAATTAAAAATTCTGCCATTATCTTCCTATGATAAATTGATGCTCGACAAAGAAACTCTTTTGATCGATTTAGGAAAAATAGTCCAGTAAAAAAAATATAAGCATTTGAAATAAAACTCAAAAATACTATCATCAAAAGTATGATAGTAAAAAAATCATATAGAAAAATCATCTTCAAAAAAATATCTCAACGACTCAATAAGTCAAAATTTTTTGGTAAAATAAAGATAACAAAAGAAGTAAAACTATTCTTTTTTTTCTGATTTCTTTTTTTCATCATTCTTGCAAGACTTTTTTATCTGCAAGTTGTAATGGCTTCCTATTATGAAAATATTCTTAGCTCTCAGCACTTCAGTGAATCACTTCTCAAAGCAAATAGATGACATGTTTTTGTTCTTGATAAAGCAGGGAAAGCACTTAAATTAACAGAAAATATTGACTTTTTTAATGTCTTTGTCGATCCCAAATATGTAAATGATAAAGCTAAATTCATAGAAGTATTGTCTCCAATTATCTACAAACATTACTGTGAAATAAATACTACCAGCAAACCATCAAAAATACAGTGTATAAAAAATATCGAAAAATTTAGCCAGACAAAAATTTTACCAGAAGAACCAGAAATTTTTTATAAAGGATCAGGGAATATTGACGGAACAATTAATATGCAATTGACAGGGTGGTGGTTAAGTGGTATTAACCAGTACATTTATAATCGAGATCCCTATTACACTCAGAAAAGTCAAATAAGTTCTGGATATATGGTACAATTTAATTCTGCAGTAAATTTATTTACTACAGCTAAAGCACTAGAACTTATCAAGAAAAAAATGGATGAGATGATAGTGATTTGATATAGACAAAAAAATTATCTTGGCTTTTTTGAAAATACGGTTTTTTTAGATGAATTAAAAGCTCTCAATTTACCTTATATTTCCATAGAATCCAAATATTATGTCTACATCGAACCTTCAAAAGTATCTCACATTTGAAACGCCACCAAAGCAATTCAAAAAATTCTACAAAAATACTGATATGAGTTAGGTTTTAAAGATATTTCCAATGTATTTTATGCCCAAGAAAACAGATATGTAAGACTGATTTCTGAAGCAAATCCAAATATTATAAAACTCGTCAATGATCTAAAACTTCAATATTTCAATAAAATTAAAGATTGAATTCCGTTGCTTCATGGTCTAGGAACAGAAAAAATAGCAAAAAGATATTATCCATACGGTGAATTTCTTTCAAATGTACTCTGATATGTCTGAAAAAATGGTATAGCTCAGTATGGAATAGAGGAATATTTTGATAAGGCTCTCAAGGGAAAAGATTGATATATTGTAGGTCGTTCGACACCTTGGATTGGAGAAGCTTGATCAAATGATTTTACCGTAGTCGATGTGCAGCACTGAGATAATGTCTATCTGACAATAGATCCAGCAGTCCAAAAAGAAGTAGAAAAAATAATCAAAGCATGAAATGAAGAGTTTAGATCAGATTCCGTTTCAGCTCTCGTGCTCGATCCTTATAATGGAAAAATTATTTCCTCTGCAAACTATCCGACTTTTGATCCAAATAATTACAATGACATTTATGATCTTCAACCCCTAGCTCCTGAGGATGCTCGTCTTCTCACTGATCTGACCTTTACAGATATTCCAGTTTTTTATCTAACAGGCTGATCTGTAAAAGTAGCTACTCTTACGGATAGAACAAACACAAATCTCAGAAAGTATACTTCCAAAAATGTAGTATGACCACAAGCTTTCATCGACAAAAACATAGCGTTCCCTTATGAACCAGGAAGTATTTTCAAAGCAATTACTATTGGTGTCTGAGTTGATAGCGACGAAATTAGTCTCTATGATTTTTATAAAGATGAAGGGAAAGTAACAATTTGACCATATACAATTTCAAATGTTGATGAAAATTGCCTTTGAGAAAATAATTTTCTTCATGCCTTCATATTTTCATGTAATATTGGTATGGTAAGAATTGCACAAAAAATTCGTAAAGAAAATTTCTATAATTATGTTGAAAAATTATGATTCTGAAAAATGACCAATGTCGAACTAGCATGAGAAGATGGCTGATTCGTAGAAGATAGCAACACAGTATCAGTCGCTAGATTTTTTAATAACTCATTTTGACAGTGACTTTTAGCGACTCCACTTCAAATGGCAGTAGCATACGCAGCACTAGTAAATGGCTGATATTATGTAAAACCCACCATTATAGAAAAAGTATACAAAAGAGACACCAATCAATTTATCGTGAATCAGACTAAAAAAGAATTTCAGATATTCAAACCGACAACTAGCGATTATTTAAAAGAAGCTCTCTTCAGAACTGTTAATAATCCAGTAATTAAAAAATTCAGTTATATTGTAGGATACACAATCGGCTGAAAAAGTTGAACATCTCAGATCTCTTTCAAAGGAAAGTACCAAAAATGATTATGACGAACAAACGGTTCTTTTGTCTGAATTGTCACAAAAGACAATTTAAAATATGTCGTCGTCGTACAAGTTCGTCGCCCCAGAAGTAATCTTTGGTGAGATGCTACAGCAGGAAAAGTATTTAACCAAATTGCAAAATTCCTAATTAATTACGAACTCATCGAAAGATAAAAATAAGAAAATCAGAATTTTTTTCTCTCTCTTTTTGAAATATCCCAAAGATTTGGTACATATTCTCTGCTATCATTTATAAAAAATCTCTATAGAAAAAAGCTTTTTTAGTTTACTATATTTTTTAGCTTTGGGATTGACATTCTTAATTTTATAGTTAGAAGTGAAAAGTTCGTCTAAACCAACGAACATAAAAAAATGGAAAATGAAATAAAAGTGGTGCAAGGTCTTCTTGCTGTAATCAAAAACACTCTCTCTCAGGAAGGTATTGGTCACCTTATCTCTGAACTAACAGGTTCAGAAAAAAAACAAGCACTACTAAAAGAAGTAGACCCAAACGAAATAATAACTTTCTTAGAAGATCTAGCACAAACCTCAGAAGTATTTCAACAATACATAACGGAGAAACAGATAGTAATATCAAATGAGAATTCTTGGAAAGATATAAATTTTGTGGGTAAATATATAAATCTATTCAGAGACCTGAAAGAGCTAGATTTATGTGAGACAAACCTTGAAAGTCTACCAGACTGGATTAGTCAGTTGCAAAACCTGGAAGAACTCTTGCTTTCGAATACAAGAATAAAAAGTCTACCAGACTGGATTAGTCAGTTGCAAAACCTGAAACAACTCCGGCTTTCGAATACAGGAATAACAAGTTTACCAGAGTCTATTAGTCAGTTGCAAAACCTGGAAGAACTCAGTTTTTCGTATACAGGAATAACAAGTCTACCAGAGTCTATTAGTCAGTTGCAAAACCTGAAAAAGCTGTATTTATTCTGTACAGGAATAACAAGTTTACCAGAGTCTATTGGTAATTTGCAAAACCTGGAAAAACTCGAGCTTTCGACTACAGGAATAACAAGTTTACCAGAGTCTATTGGTAATTTGCAAAACCTGGAAAAACTCGAGCTTTCGACTACAGGAATAACAAGTTTACCAGAGTCTATTGGTAATTTGCAAAACCTGGAAAAACTCGAGCTTTCGACTACAGGAATAACAAGTTTACCAGAGTCTATTGGTAATTTGCAAAACCTGGAAAAACTCGAGCTTTCGACTACAGGAATAACAAGTTTACCAGAGTCTATTGGTAATTTGCAAAACCTGGAAAAACTCGAGCTTTCGACTACAGGAATAACAAGTTTACCAGAGTCTATTGGTAATTTACAAAACCTGAAAGAACTCCGGCTTTCGGATACAGAAATAACAAGTCTACCTCCGTTTTTATTAGAAATGAAAAAAAATGGTTTAAAAATTATGATGTAGTAATAAAAAAGCAGGATATTTTCCTGCTTTTTTTTGTAATTCATATACATAAAAAATTATTATTCTGGAAAAATAGTAATAGATAAATGACGCTATCCCATAGTATTTTGGTTTCCAGAATAATTATTTTTTGAGAATATAGATAATTCTTTCTACATCTCAGTCAAAAAGTTTATAGCGATGTTCTTTTAGTAAGGTCAGTTTTTTTTGACGAATGAACTTCAAAACAGCTTGATATTCTTCATCGGTATAAAGCTTAAAAAATACAAACAGTCATCCTGGTTTAACAAGATGATAAGTCCAGTTAAGAAGAGAATCAATATAAGCAACAGCTCTAGCCATTACAATGTCATAACTTTTGTGGTGATCTTCAGCTCTTGTCCAAACAGTATCAGCATTCATAATCCCTAAAACAGCCATCATTTCTTCAATTGCGATAAGTTTTTTTCTTACAGAATCAAGTCCTGTAAAATGAGACTGAGGAAAACGCATAGCCAGAGGTAAAAGCGGAAATCAAGAACCCGTACCCACATCACAAACAGTAGCACCTTCGGGGAAGGAAAAAAATTTCTCAACTTCAAGACTATCAAGAATATGCTTGATATAAACTCACTCAGCATCTCTAATAGCAGAAAGATTGAGTTGAGAATTCTTGTGCAAAAAGGTATCAACCAGCTGTTTTCGTTCTAAAGGTATTACCATTACTTATCTTCAAATGTAAAAGAGTTCAACCAAGGCCCATCTTCTGAGTTAAAAAATTGAGAAAGAGCTCATCTCATAGATTTACCAGTAAAACCATAATGAGAATATAATTGCGGATCTACCATTGCATTCTCAATAAATTCATCTCAAAAGATACAGGCAAGAAGAAAAAATCTTAGTTGAGCTGGATTGACTTCTGAAAATTCAGGACTAGTAATCATTGTATGCCAAAGTTTTCAAGTTTTCGCATGAAGATCAGGTCTAGAAACAAGATATTCTTCCCAATTAGTATAAGACATCAAAATATGAGCATCATAAAATTCAGCAGATGTATCCATAACAAAACTATCAAGCAAACCCATAAAAAATTCAAAAGATACATTTTCTTCTCCATTTAAATTTTTTTTCTGGAAAACACTATAAAGTTCACGAGACGTAATTTCAGTCTGCCCAGAAACGGAAGAAAATGGTAGAGTAGTAAGTGAACCCATAAGTAAAACATGCGAAAGGAACTCTTTGGGGTACATTTTGTACAAAAAACCGTGAATAAAAGTAAAAACTATTCTCAATATCAGACTTCTTTATCAGACTCTAAAAATTTCATAATACCTTTTTCAAACAAGAATTCTATTTCTCCAGTTGGTCAATTTCTATTTTTTCTAACCAAAACATCAGCTGTTCACTTTCTTTCTGTTTCTGGATCATAGTAGTCTTCTCTATAAAGCATAATAACGGTATCAGCATCTTGTTCAATAGCACCAGATTCACGGAGATCTGAAAGCCCTGGCTTTTTATCAACTCTTTGTTCAACTCAACGAGAAAGCTGAGAAAGTGCAACAATAGGGACTCAAAGTTCTCTAGCTAATTCTTTGAGTCATCTAGATATTTCAGATATCTCTTGGACTCTATTTCCAGCAAATTTAGAACCTGCGCTATTCATCAGCTGAAGATAATCGATAATAACCAAATCAAGTGATCATTTTTCTATCTTAAGTCTTCTAAGCTTTGATTTGAGTTGAGAAACACTGGCTCCAGCCTTATCATCTACAAAAATATTTGTCTCACCGAGTTTTTCCATCGCATCTCCAAGCTGAGCAAAGTCATTATTATCTAAAGCTCATTTAGTAATTTTACTCATAGGAATACCTGCAATAAGCGACAAAACTCTATCCACAATCTGATCAGCTCCCATTTCAAGAGAAAAGAAAACACAAGTTTTTTGTTGTTGAACAGAAGCATTTGCCAAAAGATTTAAAGCAAAAGCAGTTTTTCACATACTGGGACGGGCAGCTAAGATAATAAGTTCTCAAGGTTTCATACCTCAAAGAGTTTTATCAAGATTTTGATATTTTGTGTGAACTTTATTCTCATTAATTTTCTCAGGATTATCAACAATTTCCATATAAACATCAATTCTCTTATTCAAAATATCTTTAATATGCATAGTGGAATCAGAAATATTGATTTGAGTCAAATCAAAAATCTTTTTTTCTATAGAATCTATAATTTCAAGGGTATCTTTTTGTTCATAAACATCACCAATAATGCCTTGGCTTGTTCTAAGAATTCTCCTTAAAATAGACTTTTCTTTAACTATTCTTGCATAATCCTGAGCACCTTGTACACTAACCAAAAAATGAGCTAATTCAAAAAGATAGTCAGTTCAACCAACAATATCAAGATAGCCCATTTTTTGCAACTGGTCAGAAAGAGTGAGAACATCAATTGTTTTACGACTCAGCCAAAGTTGATGAATTCCTTCATAGACCAAGACATGCTCTTTTTGATAAAAATCATCTGGTAAAAGAGGTAGTCAATCAAATATAAAAAGCACATCATTCTCAATAAAAATAGCAGAAATAGCTGCCTTTTCTGCTTCAATATGATGGGGAGGTAGTTTAATATCTTCAATGCTGACCATACAATATACTCAGTAATACTATCAAATAAAAACAGAATTTTTTATGTTTAAATATTTTTAAACTTATAAATCTCAATACCATTCATCATATTCGAGACTTCATTTTCATCTTCATGAGCAAGCACTATAAGTATTTTATCATCAAGTGATATATTTCATTTGAAAATAATTCTGATCATCTCTTTACCAATTTTCTTGAGATTTTCATAATTAAAAGTATGTGAAATTTTATATCACTTAACTCACCACATCATATTTATATACCTATAAGTTTCATCAGATTTAGTAAAAGAAATAACAGGAATAAGAGGTTTAGAAGAAGAAATTTTTGCTGTAGTAAGACCAGTGCTTGTAAAACAAACAATAGCTTTAATGTCCATTTCTTGAGTAATTCTATGAGCATTAAAAATAATATAATCTAGAATTTGGTTTTCATTCTCATTTGAAATACTCATATCAGGAAAACTAATAGCATTTATAGTTTGAGATGGTCTTTGATGAATACAATCATAAAGTCCACTTATAGCAGCAAGAGGATCTTCATCAATAGAAGTTTCATCAGTAAGCATAAATCAATCAATTCAATGCTCAGAAAAACTTTCTATAAAAGCATTATTTTTTTTCTTACCATTAAAAAAATGGGTCCCAATAATAAGAGGCTTAGCTAAAACTTTACAAGTAGTTATAAAATTAAGTTGCTCTTTAGGTTTTAATCACTGAAAAAGTTCATCAGCAAAAATAATACCATGTGCAGACTGACAAATCTCTTCAAATTGACTAAGAGCTTCTTTATTTTGAATATAAGCAAAAACTTTTAATTGTTTAGTACCATTATTTTTGATATAGTAATTTACTTCATTAACTTCATCAGCCAAAGTTACATTTGGAGCAATGATAATACTAACACCAGCTTGCATTCATCGGCTAATATCTTTTTTGTCTCTAGGAGTTAAATAAGTATCATTAGTTTCAAAGTTAAGGAAATGAATATTCTTGTGAGGATGGACTGTTCAAGCAGTTTTAATAACGCAAGAAAGACGAGTATCATTGACTTCATTTACAATAAAAATAGTAGTAGAATCTTCAAAACTAATTTCTGTTCCAGTCGAAATTAATGATAAATTATGATAGTCTGTAAAAAGAGTATCTCAATCAGATTCTTCAACAAACTCAGAATAGTCAATATGAACTTGCTGTCATTTTTTATAAGTTTTTGCCTTGTGATTTTTGGACTTAAATTCTCATCCTTTTATCTGCATCATAATTGTTTTACTATTATCAAGCTTGAGAATAGTATCAATATACTTTTTTCTCATTTCATCAAATCACAAAGAAAGATCAATTCTAAAAACATCAACCAGATTAATAACTTTAGAAAGAATAGTTTCTTTAGCTAATGAAGGACCAACAGTCGCTATTATTTTTGAAAAATGAAAATTAGTCATAATTGAAAAAGAACCTTAAAAAATAAAATTAAGCTAAATCAAGAAGGTGAACAGTATGTTTAGCAAATAGTCTAGCAATACCTTTATCTTGTATAAAAACATCGCCCTTTTGATCTGCTTTGAAAGAAAGAACTTCATTTCTGACTGAAAAAACAACCATTTGGAGAGCATAAGACGATCACAAATGAACAACAATTGAATTTCTTCAAGTTTCTTCAATATCATTCAATCAAATCATTTTATGAGGTAAGTCTTCCAATGATTTTAAAGAAATTTCTATCCCAAGTTTTTGTTCAAGTTTTCTGATATTGTCTCATCATTTTCAAATGATTTTACCCTTAGCGTCTTCTGGAACAAAAAGTTTAATTCTATTTTCAGACTCTACCTTAAGAATAAAGTCATTATCAAGAGTGCTTTCAAAATATTCTTGAAGATACTGCTGAGCAAACTTCGTAACACCAGATTTTTCCGGCTTGGCAACATGAGAAAGTTCATCCAAAGGCATAACTACAATTTGTTCACCAAAACTATAAATTTCATATACTGGTTTATTTGTAAGAAAACTAGTAACAAGAATGACAGGACGAGCTAAATCTTCGCTATTCATTCATTGAGGTATTTTGACGACTAATTTCAACTGTAAAATTTCAGCTACAGCACCAGAATCAATAAAAATAACGGTATCAACAATTTGTGGAATAATTCAGATTTCAATGACTCAAATAAACCTCTGAATTCAATCAATAGCTTTCGTAGCATGGATTGCTCCAATAAGTCAAATACCTGTCAATCTCAAATCCTTATAAAGCTGAAAATCTTCAGTATTTCTTACCTCATCGTAAATCGTATAATCAGGTCTCGACAAAAGTAAAATATCCCTAATTTCGCTATGAGAAGCATAAGAAAAACTATACTGAACAACTTCTTCTGGTACCAAAAGATCACGAGGAGACTCTACTGTTTTGATAACTTTATGTTTTGAAGCAAGAACATCAATTAATGCTTGTCAAAAAGTGGTTTTTCAAGATCAAGGAGCTCAAGAAATGAGAATTCATTGAGCCTTATCTGTAAGAAGATTGATAACATGTTCTGGTAAATTATAGTCGCTAAGATTAAGTTTTTTAACAGGTTTAACGATAGTAATTTCAAGCCCATCGGACAAAGGAGCATAGACGATAACTATTCTATAAGGGCCAAGCTGGACCACCTTAGATAAACTTTTATCAATTTCCAGAAATCCATCATCTCTTTCGTCAATTTCCCTAAAAATATTTTGAATAATATGTTCAAGATCTGTTTTTGAATAAACAGTATCAGAAATAACAGATTCCCAATGTCAAGGTCTTCCTTTTTTTTGGAGAAGAGGACATTTTTCCTTAAAATGAGCAGACATAGTCTGATCGTCAAAATACTGATCAAGAATACTTTTACCAATAATTTGTTCCATAAACTAAGTAATGATAAAGCGTAAAAAAAAGATTCATACAAATCAATGACGAGTTTATATATTGATTTTTATGAGTATTTCAATAAATTGACCAAAATAAGCCTTCTGAAGCTTTTAAATTATAGAGCTACAAGCTATAAATAATGGATTGACATTTTTTATAAATATTATAAAGTATGCTATACCAACTATCCATTTTAAAGAAAAAAGAAAATCAGCAATATAACGCAAATATCTTACTTGCCATAGACTCTGAGGAAGCAGTAAGAGAAATTTTTTCAGAAATGAAAATTATTATTTTATCATTGACTCAGTTTAACTGAAAACCAGAAACCTTTTGAAACAATAGCATAGCTGTAGACTATAATGGAAAAACATTTCAAATTATTCACAATGATACTGACCTAAAAAGCTCACTTTGATTGATCCAAACACTTTGATTTTCTATACTTTCAGCCCAAGTTTTTGATAATTCACTTTCAGCAGACCAAATCAACCAGTGGGTAGAAGAGACAAAATTACAAGTAGAAAAAGAAAATCAGATGATACTTCAAGCCCAAGAAGCTCTCCAAGCTGAAGAAAAAAACAAATATACTGATGAACATATAGAAAAAGTACAAGCTCTCACAGAAACAACTCTAAAAGACATACAAGATCTCGTAGAAAAGACAACAGGAAATGTGTGAACCGCTAATCTAAGAAAGATTAAGACTCTTGAGGAAGAATTAAAAAAAACAAAGCTATGAAACAATGTTGACAAAATGAGTATTCTCCTAGAAGAACTTTTTGGTGTTATGGAGGAAATAGAACTAGAATACTTAGAGGTAATGAAAACTAATGAGACGAAAGTCATGAAAAATTCTCTTGTTTCGACTCTTGATGTCGTATCAGAGTACGATAAATATAAAAAAGCTCAAAAAGTAACTCAAGCATGAGTAGCAAAAACATATGAAGATGCTTATTATGCCATTTTAGGAAAAGGAGCAATTTATCAAAAATTTCTTCAAAAAGATTTTCTGGCTAAATTTCAAGAAATTCCAGCAATATTAAGTAAATTATATGACTATGTTGACTATTTTTTAGTATTTGTGCTCATAGAATGGTGACTATTACTGATGGTGCGACAAGATATTCTTCAACAACCAATAACTCCTAGCCGATATATTTATCTTATTCAACTCTGAGCCGCAGGGATAGTAATCTCTTTAGCAAAACCATTAAGGACTCAAAAAATTATCATTCTGCTACTCTTATTTCCAATAGCATTCATTATTCGATATCGACTTCAGGATTTTATTATTTCTAATTTTCTGTAAAGAAATGGTAGTCACTCTAATACTATCTCATCTTTTTTTCTTTTTTTTCTTTCAGCAAATAGGGATGCGATATTTAAGCATCTTGCCACTATTATTGCTCATGATTTTTTTTAGTTTTTATTCTGGAGCACGAACCAGAGAAAAAAATTTTTTAGAAATTATTGAAGAACAAAGTGTCTATCGAGGATGGGGAATGATGACAATAGGAACAGTAGGAATGCTAAAATATCTTTGATTTAATTTAGTGTCAATTATAGGAAGTACAATAATTTTAAACGCATTTTTACGAATTTGTTCGTACTTTTGGCACTATAAAGATGGAATCAACCTTTTCCAATTTTTCTACTACATATGATGGATTGTTTTACTTTGACTCATATGACGAGACCATTGATCTATTTTTTTTGAGGTCTTCTTATTAGCAATCTATAGTACTATGGCTCTTTATAGTTTTATTATCTTTGCATTATGATCATTCGTAAAAGTTGGGAAAAAAGAACAATACTTACTGCTTTTATTTTTTACCTTAGCTCTGATCGGTTGGATCATCAATATAAATAAAACGATGCCAGCAGTAGCTTTTTTCCTAGCTCAGCTATATTATACATTTTTTATAGCACTCATTGTCTATTTAGGAAAATATCATTACTATTCACAGCACAGTGAAATCAAAATAGATGTAAAAGATTTGCTCCAAGGCTTAAAAATATCTGAAATACAAAAGCCAACAATCATACCATTTTTTCTTGATTTATATGAGTTTTTTTACCAAGCAGATAACAGGATAAAAAAAGCAATTAGTATAATCAATGTTATCATAGTCTGAGCGATGATGATATACTTTTTTTCGAGTGTAACTCAGTTTCAAGACTCATTTCTTCAGTTTTTCTTTCGAGGTTGATTAGCACTTTTTGGTATCAATTATTCAATGATAAAAAAAATAGATTTTGAATATGAAATCCAAAGACCGTTTGTCTTTGCCATTATGAACCTTTGTATCTATGTAAGCATTTATTCAATTTTTGGCAACGAAATTCTCTATTTTGTGACCATTGGAGTCATGCGAAATATTCTTCTGATGATCTGACTTCTCAACTCTGAAAAACTTATCCAAAGAGAGTATCTTCGTGTTCAAGATCTCGTTTTCTGGTTTTGGTCAACAGTGTGAGGTTTTATTGTGAACTGTTTTTTTCTTATCCAACTAAATCTCGCTACACAGCTTCTTTTCTCTATGATTTTTCTGTACTGATGAGCTACCAGTTTACTTCTCATGTACTGTCTCAAACACATCAGAACGATGAAAGCAGATTATGAAACTACTAATACAGATTTTATTGATACAATTCTTGATTTTGACTCATAAAAATTCAGATAACTATAAAAAAAATTTTTATTCTGCGAAAATGTGTCTGTTATGTCAACCATCAAAAAAACTTTAGCTATAGAAACGAGTTGTGACGATACTTCAATTGGAATTATTTCCTACAATGGAGAAACTTTTTCTGTAGATCAAATTGTAGCTTATTCACAGATCGAACATGAAAAATATGGTGGAGTAGTACCAGAATTTGCTTATAGACTTCACAGTGAAAAAATTATAGCTCTTCTCGGCAAAATTGGCAAGGAAAACATCAAACAAGTTGATAACATCAGCGTCACTACTCATCCTGGACTTCCAGGAGCTCTCGTTATCGGAAAAACAGTTGCCACCATGCTCTCTCAGTACTACCAAAAACCTCTGATCGAAGTCAACCACATCCACGGACATCTCTTAAGTATTTTTTTAGAAAGAAAGCTTTCAGAAATAAAATTTCCAATTGTTGTACTGAGTGTTTCCGGATGACACAATGATCTCTATCTACTTGAGAAAAAATCTGAAAAAAATAATTTTCTGGTTTTTGATGACATATCAATAACAAAACTCGGTTCTACTCTCGACGACGCAGCGGGAGAATCATTCGATAAAGTAGCTCGTATGCTTGGTGGACCTTATCCTTGAGGAAAACGAATCTCAGATCTCGCTACTCTTTGAAAAATAAATCCCGAAATTTCTTTCAAAAGAATTTTTCTTAAATCAGATGAATTTAATTTCAGTTTTTCAGGAATGAAAGCTCAAGTTCATTTTCTCCTTGAAAATTACAAAGAAAAAAAAATTCCCCTTACTGACAAACTCAAAGCAGATATAGCTTATGAATTTCAAGAAGCAGTCGTAGAAACTCTAGCCAAAAAACTCCTCAAAGCAGCTCTCGCTCACGAAGTCAAAACCATAGCTCTCGTCGGCTGAGTCTCAGCCAATGACAGACTGATTTCCTACACCACAGATCTTAAAAATCAAAAATGATTAGCTGAAATACCGCTTTTGACTCCCACCAAAAAACTCTACTGCACCGATAACTCAGCTATGATTGGTGTAGTCTGACTCCTCAGAGGAGAATAATTTTTCCAGAGATTCTTACCCTTGTATTTTTCATAGAGACGCAATTCATTGCGTCTACATTTTTTCATCAGTTTCCAGAATAAAAATTTTTTATAGATAAAAAAAATCTCTACAGCTAGGTAGAGACTTTTTTTCTAAACATTACATTTTTTTTAGTTACCTGATTTCATCATTTCCATAGCCTTTGTAAACTCTTCCAGACTCATAGTTTTAGCTGGCAAGATCTTAGTAAACGAGTTTAAAAATGAAATAACTGTTTGGTCGTGAAATGAAACTGAAAAGAGAGTACTATCAGATTTTTTAAGAGTAAAAAGAAGGTCGCTATTTCTGAGATTAGTCTGAGGATTTGTAATCATTGAGAGAGAAAGAAAACCATCAAATTTTTCCGTAAATCAGTGAAAAACTCATTTCAAGTCAATGAGATTTTTTTTCATAGCACCAGAAAGATCCAAAGAAGCATTTTCATCAGAAAAATTTAATGAGAACTGTTCTTTATCAGCAGAATAATTCATTCATTGAGTTTTTTCAGCATTGAAAGGAACTGAAACAGAGTGAATTCTTTGAGTATTCCAGCTAACAATCGGATGATTATTGAGATAAACTGGCATACTTTCATCAGCTTGTAAATCAGTCGTAAAACCAAGTTTATTATCCTGATTTGTATTCAAGAAAACAGAAGTATGATTTTCAAGTAAAGTAGCTTGGATATCATTCAAACAGTTATTTTTGATCTGTCCTTCAAAGAAACCACAAGCTCATTCTCCTATTGAACCATAATAAACACCATTTTTTTGTTCATAAAAATCAAACATTGGAACAGTTTTCAAAGCAACAAAAGCCCTTGCAGCATTGACAAAGCTACCAAATTCAGGAGCCTCAGATGAAGGAACTTCTAAAAAAGAGTCACCAAGAACAGTTTTAGCGCCACTAAATTCTTTTTGAATCGAATCAAAAAATCAAAGCGATGTAGTCTCAGTACTAGTACTTTTAGCTTTCGCAGTAAGTAACTGAACAAAAAGTTTTTCATACTGCTTGACCGCTACATCAAAATTAAGACTACCAGCAATCTTAAAAAATCAGTTCGTATCAGAAGCATCAACAGTTGCATCAAGTTTAGCACGTAAATCCATAAGATTTTGTTGAAGATCCATAGTAGAAACAGCATCATAGTTCAAATTGAGATCGAGTGATCCCATTTCAGGAATACTTCCAGATGCCATTAATACTCAACTAGAGCTCTGAGAAAAAACACTACCTTGATTAACAAAAGGCAAAAGTATATCAAGTAAATGAGATTGAAGAGCAAGAATCTGAG
Source organism: uncultured bacterium (assembly GCA_937872535.1). Lineage (GTDB taxonomy): Bacteria > Patescibacteriota > Gracilibacteria > Absconditabacterales > Absconditicoccaceae > CALMTC01. Next base: position 18,067 of record CALMTC010000012.1, on the reverse strand, counting down.
AATCTGTCGTTCTGAGTGGCTTCAAATCAAGTAAAGTTTGATAATTTTTTTTCATTGCAACCAACTGATGAACATAATCTTTCACTCCAGCTATTACCTCTCTATAACTAGAAAAAATTCCATACTGACAACTAAGCAGAGCATCAATATTTGAAATTAAATCTTCTCTGACACTCTTAGCCATTGCTACGATATTTTCTTTCTGAGAAAAAAGAGCATCAATTTCACCACCACGCGTTTTCAAAAAGAGACTAGCCGTTTCTAATTGACTCTTTTGAGAAGCAGAAATAGATGGTTTACAAATTACTGCTGTAGTCGTAAGCATTGGCTCTCATTCGCTCTGAGCCATTACAGTCGATCAAAAACATACAATCGTAAAAACTCCCATACTAAACAATAAATTTTTTTTCATCGCTTTAAACTCATTAAAAATAAAAATTTTATCTCTGAATACTATAAAAAAATACTTCCTCAAAACAACTATCTTTTTCTTGTAAAAATATCCAAATTCACTATAGAGAGGTGGTATATTTTTTTAATATTTTTTTAATCTTTTCTTAATACACAAAAAAATGCTTTTCCCAAAAACATCAAAACCTTTAGACATTGGACTTCTTGTCATCAGAGTTGGACTTGGAATCTTATTTGTTATCGCTGGACGACCAAAAATTACAGGAGGAACTCAAATGCGAGCTTGGCTTGGTGGTAACATGTCTCTTATTGGAATTACTTTTTGGCCAGTATTTCGAGGATTTATGGCTGCATTTGCAGAATTCGTAGGAGGTATTCTTGTTATCCTTGGATTCATGAAACGTCCAGCTGCATTTTTGATCGCTTTCACTATGTTTATTGCTACTTTGATGCATCTTTCTACTGTTCCTGCTGAAAGCAATATTTTGGATCTCATCAAAGCTTCTCAGCTCACATTAGCTCTTCTCATTGTATTTGCTGGACTTATGATAACTGGGCCTGGAAAAATCAGTCTTGATTACATTGTATTTGGAAATAAGACTGGTAAATAAAGCTAAGAATAGAAAAGGAGAGACTCGTTCTCTCTTTTTTTTGTACTAAAAAAACAATTGACTTTCTCAAAAAAAATCCTATAAGCTAAAAAACAAAAAATAAAATGAAAAATCCAATTATTATGCTGATTGTAGCGATTTCTACCGCTCTCAGCGGTTGTACATTTTACGGCTCCCCAAATGGAGACGAAATTCAAGTCACCGCTAGCGGTATACCCGCTAAGATTATTGCCAATAACCTTGGAGCCAATAAAACCGTAATCACAGGAAGCTCTCAAGCTTCAGGAACCTTTGTAAAAGAAAATCCAGGAATTGTAGTTATCGAAGATGATGGAGAAATCGTAGAAAATTCTACGACAATCATCAGAGAAGAACTCGTACCAATTGACACTAAAACAAAAGTAATCCAGGTTCCATCAGGCAGTACTGGTAGTAGCTACTACCAGAAAAGTGAAAGGCTAAAGTTAAAAAAAAAGCCAAATGGTAAAACAAAAATCCAATATGAAGGATCTACTGCAGCTGGTAGTGGTAACTACTACTATTACAAAAATGATGTGCCAGTTTCTCGGCACCGATAAACGCAAAAAATAAAAGCTAGGGAATTTCTCTAGCTTTTTACTTTCAAAAAAATCACAGCCACTTGCATTTCAGCATTAAATTAACTATAAAACTCGAAAATATACAATTAATTCCCTCCTCATTGAAGGAGGGTGAGGGAGGTTTTGCAGAATAATATTTTTTTAAATAAGATAAGATGAAAAAAGTAGCAATTATCGGTGGAGGAGCAGCAGGAATGATGTGTGCAGCGACTTTGCTAGAAAATATGCCAAGCACCGAGCCGCTGAGCGTCGCACTTTTTGATAAAAACACCAAGCTCGGAGTCAAAGTGCTCATCAGCGGTGGCGGCCGCTGCAATGTCACGACTGGCATCACAGACAAAAAAATATTGCTGACCAAATATATCCGCTGATCTGATTTCCTCAAACCATCTCTCTCCTCATTTCCACCTCAAAAAGTCAAAGCTCGATTCGAAAATCATGGCGTCCCACTGAAAATAGAAGAAGATTTACGCGTTTTTCCGGTTTCAGATGACGGTAAAGATATTGTAGGCATCTTTGAAAAACTTTTTTCTGAAAGCAACTCTTTGGAAAATTATCTAGGCCACTGAGTCATTTCTATCAAAAAAAATGATAAAAATTTTATTCTGACGCTCGATGATAACACCACACAGACAGTAGATATTTTAGTCATTGCGACAGGAGGAAATGCCTATGCCAAGACCGGTTCATCAGGAGATGGTTATGAGTTTGCTCGTCAGCTAGGACACAGCATCACACCTCTCGGCCCATCGTTAAATAGCTTCCTCTCAGCCCAGCAGCGACCAAAAAACCTTTCAGGACTCAGCCTCCCATCAGCCAAACTCGAAACAAGTCTCTTTTCAGGAGAAAAAAAATCAGTGACATGACCTATGCTTTTTACACATTTTGGTATTTCTTGACCAGCAGTTTTCGCTCTCTCTGCCTATCTTTCCAAAGAAGAAATCTCAGCTCAATCTCCACAAAAAATCTTTCTGACTATCGACTCTAGTCGCTACTTTCACGATCGAGAAAAAGATCTTATTAGCCTATTTCAAGCTCATCCAGCCAAACAAATCAACTCCATCCTAGGAAATTTTTTTCCTGATAGACTCGTCGAAGAAATCTGTAAAGCCTGTGAAATTTCAACCACTCAAAAAGTCAGCTCCATCACGAAAGATCAACGCAAAGCAGTTTGCCATCTTCTCACTGGCTCTCGAGAAATCAACCTCACCGCTCGCAGACCCTGAGACGAATTCGTTACTGCTGGTTGAGTCTCTCTCTCCGAAATATCCAGTAAAAAACTTGAGTCTCTCATCTGTCCAGATCTCTATTTTGCTGGTGAAGTCATGGACATCGACGGCGTCACTGGCTGATTCAACCTCCAATCCAGCCGAGCCACTGGCAGACAAGCTTGATTATCAATTCTGGAAAAACTCAGCATAAATTAAAAAAAATCCTGCTTGATGAGTAGGATTTTTTCTTAGATAAAAACCAGAAAGTTATTTTTTATAGTTTTTCAAAATATTATCTTCTCCCTCCAAAAAAATATCTCGCTATCACAGCAATTTTTTCCAGCCTCGTAGTTTTAGCAGAATGAGAAAAAACATTGTAGCCCACTCTCTGGATTTTTCTGAGAATTTCCTGATAGAGTTTAGCAGCGATATAGACAGCTTTTCTCGATCCCTTTCTCAAAAAAGGTAAGCCCTGCATCGCCTCAAAGTACAAATCATCACACTTGTCGATATAGTAGTGCATCAAAGCCAGAAATTGTTCATTTATTTCACCAGTATAGCAAAAATCCTTGATATGCTTATAGCTTACCCCAAATCTATGAAGATCTTCTTCTGGCAGATAAATACGCCCAAAATCAAGATAATCTTCTTTGATATCTCTCAAAAAATTAGTCAGCTGCATAGCCTCTCCCAACTTACGAGCAAAAGGCAATCAGTCTTTTTCACAGCCAATAATGTCGCACATCATCAAGCCAACGACCTCAGCAGATCAGTACATATACTCCTGAAGCTCAGTATAAGTTTCGTATCTTTTCTTATGAACATCTTGAATCATAGCATCAAAAAATGCCTTACTATAAGCGAAATCAATATGATGATCGTGAAAAATTTTCGCTACCGAGCCATACAGTTCATCATCATAGCGGTGATTTTTATAAACATCAAGCCAACGATCATACAGCTCACTCAGCTGAGAAATTGCAGCCTCAGGAGTCACCATAGCATTGTCCACCACCAGATCTGGAATTCTTACAAAAGCATACAGCTCATAGACTTTTTTTCTCGTCTGTCCATCAAAAAACAAATTCGCAAAATAATAACTCGTTCCAAACTTTTTCATATACTCCTTCGCATTCATCATCGGCATTCTTGAAAAACTAAAAACAACACTTATCTCCTCTCTATTTTTTTCTTTCACGAGGTCAACTCAAAAAATAATAATTTTTTTGATATGACATAATTCTCATTTACAAAAACTAATTTTCTGGAAAACTGATAAACTAGAGGTTCTCTGGAACTAGTTATCCTCGCCAACGCAACCTTGTCTGAGGTCCAACCTCATGGTAGAGGAAGAGAAACGAGACGATCCTTTGATGGTGAGTCGGTAGAACTCAAGAAAGAACACAGTGAGTAGTCAAGGAGCAAGGAGGAGAGTAAAGACGAGATTTTGCGTTGGCTAGCGTTTTTTTGGTTTCTTTTTTGTGGCAATGACAAAAAAGAAATGCCACCCGGCGAGGGTTTAAAAAAATTATAAGAATACAGATTATGAAACCTGTCTGCCAAAGGTAAGTAAGTCGTAGCAAACAAATATTTCATAGATTATTCACCTAGTAGTGATACTCTCTCCCTCCCTGGATCATCGCCACCCTATAAATCTGCTCCAGCAAGACCAGCTTAGCCAATCAGTGGGGGAGCGTCAAAGCTCCAAGAGCTAGCTTTGCATCTATTTTTTCAGTTAAAAATTTTTCATCAATTCAGTAAGGTCATCCAATCACAAAAACAATACGAGCCTCTTTCGTGATAAAATGTAAAAAATCTTCCGTTGACCAGTTTTTACCTTTTTTAGCAAGCAAAACACGAGCCCAACCAGAAAAATGTTTTTCAAGATAATCGGAAATTTTTTGAGTTTCTTTCATAATAATTTGTTCTCTTGTCCCATTTTTTTCAGGTTTTATCGTCACAATCTCAGTATCTTTCCCAAGTCTTTTCAGATATTCATCGATCGCAGACTGAAAATGTTTATCACTATCACTAACGCAGAGCAGTTTGATTTTCATAGGAAAATTGCTACAATCATAAAAAAACTTCTAAAATATATAAATAATATTTTTATTCTGACAAATACCAAGGTTATTCATGAAATTCTATGATAAAGTAAAAATAACATGCATCTCTGGGAAATGATGAAACGGAGCTATTTCAGCAAGACGCGAAGCTTTTATGCCCTATGGAGGACCAGCCTGAGGAAACTGAGGAAGAGGAGGTCACATTATTTTTGTTGGTGCAAAAGATGAAAACACACTGCTTCAGTTTAGATACAACAGATACCTTGCAGCAAATGATGGTGAACCAGGACAATCAAAAGAAAAATACGGAAAGAATGCAGATGATAAATACTATAAAGTCCCACTCTGAACGACTATCAAAGAAATTTCTACATGAAAAATAATTCATCAGTTTACAAGCGACGGAGAAGAATTTATAGCTGTCGAAGGTGGAGCAGGGGGAATAGGAAATATGCACTTTTCCAACTCTAGAAACCAGTATCCCAACTTTTGTCTTCTCGGAGAACCTGCACAGACTAGAGAATTCGAGCTAGAGCTTCAGCTTTTAGGAGATGTAGCTTTAATCTGAACTCCAAGTGTAGGAAAATCATCCATCATCAATGCCTGTTCAAACACCAAAGCAAAAGTTGCAGACTATCCGTTTACGACTCTCATCCCCAATCTCGGTTCAGTAAAAACCCACAATTTTTCATATAACATCATCGATATTCCTGGTCTTATCGAATGAGCCAGCCAGTGAAAATGACTTTGAAATGACTTTTTGAGACACATCTTAAAAGCCAAAGTATTCGCTTTTGTCGTCGATGCTAGTAGATATGAACAAGGAATCAGTGAAATTCCTCTCCTTCGAGAAGAAATTATGAACTATATCTCATCCAGATTCATTGAATCAACCGAATACGGTTCACCGATTAAAAAGATTTCTTTCGAACTATCTCAGCAAAAAAATAAAATTCTGATTATCATTAAAGCACATTTTGAGGATTCATCAGAAAAAATAATTTTAGAAAAAGTAATTTCATTTATCATCAATAAGATTGATCTTTTAGATGGAGATGAAGAAATTATTGAAGAATATGAAAAAAATCTCACAGAAACTATTCTTACTTTTTTCAAAAAAAATTATTCTACTAAGATAACCAGCAAGACTATTAGTCAATCAATAGAAAAAGTTTCAGCAGCCAGCTATAACGGTATTGAAAAACTGAAAGATTTCTTTGGTCATATACTCCAAGAATTTGAAACTCTTCAGTCGATCATCACGATAGAAAAAATCGCAATCTCTAAAAAAACAACCCATGAAATCACTGATGTTACAGCTGATGAACTTTCTACTTTGAAAGAGAAAGAGTACATCGATGAAAATGATGTCCCCTATACGAAAGTTTTTCGCGTAACCGATCCTGAAGTCGTCAGATTAGCATTTATTGTACCTCGAGGAAACGATGAAGCAGAACTACGATTTCGAAATGTGATGAAAAAACAAGGTTTCATCAAAAAACTGGAAAAATATGGAGTAAGGAATGGAGACATCTTAAAAATTATTTCTCACTACCAAGGAGTCGAAGACAGATACATCAAATACTAAGAGCCGTCATTGCGCCTGCCCCGAAGAACTGCGGGAAGACGAACAGAGCCTGCCTTTCATTTTATTTTCTGCCTAAAAAATCATGTGTTTGATTTGTGAAATCTCAAAGAGTGTCATTATGAGTATAGGAATTCAGTTTAGTCCGAGCCAAATCGATCTTGACCACATGATTCGCATCAATCAAACTATCCAAAATTCCATTACCCAAACAGAAAAAATTAAACAACTTGAACTCGCTATCAAAAATGAACTCTCTCACTACAATTCTCCTAAAAAAATTTTTTATCTGGAAACTGTAAAAGAACTGATAAATTACAATAAACTAATCGTCAATCCACCAAAATAAAAAAATTTATATTCTGACAATAAAAAAATGTTTCAGAAACTCAGACTCGTCATTTCAGCACTTATTATTGGTATTTTAGGAGGTCTAGCATTGATGCTTTATTTTCAGCGACAAAAAGGAATCAAAGTCGATCTGACAAAAACCACCGTCATGACTCAGCTCCAAGCTTCTCAGAAACTAGTCACAGCAGAGATGACTCTCCAAAAAATTATCGAAGGAAAAGAAGCTCTCTCTGACTACCTCCCAGGCCAGCAACGAGACAACAAGCTCATAGATTTTCTCTTCAAAGATCAGATCATTTTGATGACACAGTGAATCATCGAAGCTGGTTTCGATCTCAGTGAAATTCAGAGCTGATCTATAAAAGTAAATGACGATTTATCGATCACGATCTCTTTGCCACCAGCCAAGATCCTTTCTAAAAGACTCAGCGAAGAGACCAAGCCTTTTGAAAGACAACTAGGAATCTTAACGAGATGAAATATTCAGTTAGAGTCAGAAATCAGAAATCAAGCCTTAGAAAATTTTGAAAAAGAAGCTATATCCAAATGAATTTTAAAAGAAGCAGAATCAAATGCACTCAAAGCTCTTTCCCATCTTTTCACCACAGCAGGTATTACTATCAAAGAAATCATCATAAAACCAAGTGCGCTAGATTAATTGACTTTTTCAAAAAAACCCTTGCAATTAAAAAGGAAAAAAAGATAGTGAAAAAAAATAAAAAACATGGAAACAGAAGAGATCATAGAAAGCTTCGTTGACGAGATAATTCACGATATTTTTGATATAATACATATTAAAACTATTGAAAAGTTAGGTATCGGCAAAAGAGAACAGTATTGGAACAAAAAAAAAGATTCTTTCCGCAAAGAAAGTTTTCAATTGGGTAGTGAATTTATAAAAACAATATTCTTTCACCTAAAAAGAATTGAAAATCCACTATTCATACTAATGAATAGCCTACCAGAAAGAAAGAAAACTCTAGATTATCTAGGAAAGAATTATAAAAAAGAAAAAAATGATCTGAGTAAAACAATTAAAGAAGAACTCAGAACATTCATCATTCTTCATTGTAGCAGATAAACATCTTGATTGTATTGCAGCCAAGATGTTTTTTTATAAAAAAACCGTAGTTAAATAACCACGGTCAAGCCACTGTAAAAAAATTTTTTTTCTGGATTATTCGAATATTTTCTATCATACTTTTAGGAACTTCTAAAAAGTTTCCATCTAGTTTTTCAAAAGTACACTCTAAATAATCTAATCTTTCATAAGGTTCCTGAAAAAAAGTGATAATATCAACCTTCTTATCATATGCATCAAACTCATATTTTACAGAAGAAAAGTAAGTTTCTGAAAGCATATAATGTTCCAATTCAGAACAAAGTGAGCAATAGTGTGCATTTGAACATTTCCCATCAGCCAAATAGCGCTCAATCTGTAGGACCATTTCAAAAACATAAAAGTCCGATACCAATGAAAGAACAACATCTCTCATGGGAAAACTGATATAAACAGCATCTTTTCCAAGTCCAAGAATCTTCAAATCAGAAATTTTAAAATACCTAGTTAACTGAACATCTTCAATTAAAAGAGTATCTACAGAACTGTCCCAAAAAAAAAGAACATCCAACTTAAGAACTACAAAAGATCCCTTAAGTCGATTAAAAGCTTTCACATAATCTTGCATAATATTTTTTTGTTTTACAAGGACACTCTAATAATCAGCAATTAAAAAACAATAAAAAATACTGTAAACAAAAAATACTAAAAAAGTTTTTGCAAGACAACCTCATGATCTTTCCCATCTTCTAAACATTCAGACTTTATTCCACCAATACAAGTTAAAATCTGGTCTTCTTCGATATCCACCAAAGGAACTCACATCTTTCAAATATCAATACATTCAGCTCCAGTTTTGACCCTTGCAGCACAGACAAAACAAGCTCCAGCTCTACAAGATGATGGAATCTCAAAATCAAGCTCTTCAGCCATATCAACAAAACTTTTATAGTCCTGAGCCTGAAAATTTATCAGTTTTTTACCTTCTTCATCTTCCAAAGTTACTTTTACTGCCATACTACACCAAAAAACCAGAATAAAAATTTTTATATTATTTAATTTTTTTAAAAAGAATAGTTTTTGCTTTTTCCAATTGATTATCAGCCTGTGTTTTTTTGTATTCTTCAGTATCAAAAATAATTTCTTCATCTGGCTTTACTCCAATACCATTTACATTAGTCCCAGTAGGGGAGTATCGCTTTCCAATAGTAAACTTGAGAGATGCTCATCACTGAAGTTCTTCCATAGTCTGGATAGAACCCTTACCAAAAGTAGTAGATCAGACAATAGTAGCTCATCAGTTTTCTCTCAAAGCCAGAGCAATAATCTCTCCAGCAGAAGCGGTCATCCCATCAACAAGAACTACAACAGGAAAGTTCTCAAAGTCTCCATAACCTTTTGACTTATAAACTTCATCAGGATAAGCTTTATATTTGGTAGAAACAACAACCTTATCAGATTCCACAAAATGAGAAGAAATTTCGACAGCAATAGGTAAAAATCCTCATCAGTTTCCTCTCAAATCTAAAATAATTCATCAAACTCACTGCTTTTTAAGTTCACTTACTGATTCCTTGAAAAGTTTTTCAGTTTCTTCTCAAATAATCGAAATCGCAATATATCAAATTTTTTTCCCAGCAGATTCAATAACTTTTTGAGAAACAGAAGGAATAGAAATAGAATCTCTAACGACTTTTATTTTCATCAAATCTTTTTGAGCTGCTTTTTCTTTTTTTTCTCTAATAATCGTAAGTTCGACAGTGCTTCACTTTGGTCCACGAATTTTCTCAACAGCTTGATTGAGATCAAGATTATCGACTCCAGTACCATCTATAGCGATAATAAGATCAAGAGGTTGCAATCCTGCCTTAAAAGAAGGAGAACCTTTGACGATCTCTTCGATCATCACTCCATTGTCTTTTTTAGCTACATAAGCTCAGATTCATTCAAAGTCAGTCTCTCATTTAAGTGTTGTCTGAAATCACTCATTTTCTTTGTTGTCCATATAAACCGTATACGGATCGTCCAAAGCAGCAACATAGCCCTTCAAAGCTCTATCAATCATAGCTCCGCTATCAAGCTCTCCACTCGAAAAATATTGCTCTTCAAGAACAGTTCTAATCTGATCAAAAGTACTGTAAGTCGAACCAACCATCTCTCCAGATCCAAGACTTCCTTTCATAAGATCAGAAAGAGCAGCTTGATCAAATCAAAGTGGCTGCAGACTCAAAAAACGAACTCCGTAAATACCAAGAGAAGTCATATAACCAAGAACAAACCCAACCAACACCAAGATAAGAGCAGGTATTTTTTTCATACTCAGCAAAAAAAATCTAAAAATAAATATCTTCATAACGCTGCAGAATTTCTCAGTTTTTAACAAAAATCACATCCAATCTACAATCTTTCTCTACATTATTTTTTCGACAATAGGTTTCAACCGTTTTTTTCAAAGCCTTAAGCTTTTTTGGCGTAATATAACCCATCAAATCATCTGTCTTATCAACCACTTTTACTTCACAAAAAATAATTGTCTGACTATTTCACATAATTAAATCAATTTCACCACCAGGAATAGTATAATTTTTTTCTAATAAAGTCCATCAACTACCCAAATAATGCTGAAGAACTATAGTTTCTCAGACATATCACTGTAATTTTTTCCCCATAGACAATGTCTTTTTTTAGATAAATTTTTTCATATAGTAAGATTTTGAAATAGCATTACAATATTCAAATGAACTACGAACTTTTTGATCATCCAGAAAAAAAAATTTTTTTAGTAGATATGAGAAATGAAAAGTCTCAGATTTTTTCAGAAATCACAGAAAAATCTCTCAGAAAATCAATCGACCAGAAAAAGAAAATAGCCATTATCGTCAATAAGAAAAGCTATGCCACCTGAATTATTTGCCAAAAATGTGGGACTATTCCACAGTGTGATAACTGCTCAGTACCAATAGCTTTTCACAAGTTAGATTCTCAAGAGTTCATCGGCCTTTGTCATATTTGTAAAAAACAGTATAACCAACCATCGAACTGTCCAGATTGTCAGAGTACACAGCTTCAGCATTATGGTATTGGTATCGAAAAAGTTTCTGAGCTTCTTCAGAAAGATTATAAAATTAAGCCTCTGATGATAGAAAGTGAAACGGTAAACTCACTCAAAAAGATTAAAAACATCGAAGAATCATTCAATCAGAATCTCATTTTTGTCGGAACTTCCTTGCTCAATCATCCTTTTGCCAAATATTTTTTCGATCTCGTCATATACCTCAATGCCGATCTTGGTCTCAATATACCAGACTTTTCTAGCCAGGAAAATAATTTTCAATTTTTGTATGAGTGACTCAGCAAACATTCTTCTCGCCATTTTATCGTCCAGACCAGCAAACCAGATAATCCCAGCATTCGTTTTGCCTGCAAATTAAACCCCGATTGATTTTTCGAAACTGAAAATATCTTTAGGAAAGAACATAATTACCCACCATACCACGAAATTTGCCTTCTTCTCTATAAGAATGAAATCGAAGAAAAACTTTTTTCTCAAGTCAACAAACTTTACCAAGAATTACTTTATCTCAAAGAAAAATCAGACAATCCGACCATCGAAATCACAGCCACTCCGCCTCTCATCTACAAAATTTTTGGAAAATACAGATATTCCATCATCATCAAAGGAAAAAACATCAGATCATTCGTCGATGAAGCATTTATAAAACTCCAAATCAACAAAAGACACTTCAAAGTTGATCGAAACGCCAAACACATGATCTAAAAAATTTTTAATTCTGCAAAAAAAATAATTTACTTGACTTTTCAATAAAAAACAATATTTAGTGGAGTCCGACCAAAAAAACGGATATAAAAAAAATGGCAAAAAAAAATCCAAGACCTCGCATGAGGGTGAAAGAAAGACCTCCAATAGAGGTCAAAACCAAACAAAAAAAAAACGGCCTTTTTTCAGTAGTTTCAACTGAAACAAATGAAATATTGCTGTCCGATCTAAAAACCATAAGAAAATTTCGAAGCGGCCTAGCTGCTGTAGAAGATTTTGAAACTTTACTATGGGGATTTATGAATCTCAAAGGAGAACTTGTTATACCTTTTCAGTACAAAGAGGTAGGCGACTTCGAAAATGACCAATGTAAGGTCATAACAAATCAAAAAAAAGAAATAAGAATCAATAAAAGTGGAGAAGTATGCATCCACAAAAATGATTCAGAGAAAGTAAGTATTCCTCAAAAAAAACAAAAATTCATCAATAGACAAGGTCGAAAATTCTAAAAACAGAAAGTGGGGGAGTTTACCCCACTTTTTTCTTGAAACAAAATAACTTTTCACTACACCAGAATTATAACTTTACCTTACTTATCAATACAACAAAATGCTAAACCAATTCTCAAAAAATTCTCTCGAAACTAATCTTATCCTCATAGCTGGTATCATTCTTATCATTCTCGGTCTCTATCAGCTCAGAGAGTTCATCATCGGTATCATCTTCCTTCTTCTGGGAAATTACCTCATCTTCACGAACTACTTCAACAAAAAACACTAAATAAACAATTCGTCATTGCCCTGCAGTACTGCGGGGTAGCAATCTCATAGTAGCTCTCGTTCCCTAAGCCTACCGCAGGCAGGCCTATCGAAGGGAAATTATTACTTTTTTTTGCTCTCCTTAAATTATTTAAAAATTTTTTACTCTGGCTATTTTTCACAATGGACAAAAAGTTTTTCATCACCACACCAATATACTACGCCAACGATATTCCTCATATCTGACATGCTTATGCTAGCTTTATTTGCGACACATATGCAAGATACAAGAGGCTTTTTGGCTATGAAGTAAAATTTTCTACTGGAACAGATGAAAACAGCCAAAAAATCTTGCTCAAAGCCCAAGAAAAAAATATTCCAGTCATGGACTTTCTCGATGAAATGGCTAGCCAGCACAAAAAAGTTCGAGACGAGCTAGAAATTTCCTACACAGATTTTATCAGAACAACAGATACAAAGCACAAAGCATTTGTTCAGAAAGTTCTCCAAAAAGTTTATGACAAAAATTTAGCTCTACCAGAAAATGAGAGAGATTTTTACCAGTGAGAATATAAAGGTTTATACTGCGTTTGATGTGAAAGCTTCAAAAAACCTGAAGATCTAACACCAGATTGACTCTGTCCAGATCATCTGAAAAAACCTGAAGAAATCGTAGAAAAAAATCGATTTTTTAGACTGAGTAAATACCAAAAAAAGCTCGAAGATTTTTACGAAAAAAATGCTGATTTTGTTATACCAGATCACAGATTCAATGAAGTAAAAGCTTTCGTCAAAGGATGACTAGAAGATTTTTCTATCTCCAGAGAAACCAATAAATTCTGAATCCCACTGCCTTTTGCTCCAGACCAAGTGACTTATGTCTGGTACGATGCACTTCTCAACTACCTCACTGTTTGCCAAAATCCAGGCCAAGAGTGATTTCGACCAGCTAACTACCATCTTCTAGCTAAAGACATCGTCAGATTTCATGCTATTTATCGACCAGCTATGCTCATGTCAGCTGACTACGAGCTACCAAATCACTGTCTTGTAACAGGATATTTCACCATCGACGGTCAAAAAATGTCAAAGTCTCTCTGAAATGTCATCAAGCCGATAGACATCATCAACCAATATTCAAGAGACACTCTCATTCTTTACTTTCTCTACGATCTTATCATCGGAAACGATTGAGATTTTTCTCGCACTAGACTCCACGATATGCACAATAGTATGCTCATTGGCGGACGAGGAAATCTCATCAGTAGAGTCACCAAGCTCTCAGAAAAAAACTGAATATCTAGCGTCTCTCTCTCAGAAAAACATAGCACTATGCGACCAAAAATCTGAGAAAGTTACAAAAATAACAAACTCCTAGAGCTTATCATGACAGATTTTTCTCCAGAAATATTTGAAAAAACATACCTAGAAAACAACAACCTCCAGACACTTATCAAAGACCGATACAATGCTGTCCAGTTTTGTAACCAGTTTATGCAAGACGAAGAACCTCGAACCAAGATCAAAAACTGAAATGAAATGGAATGAAAAGCTGATCTTCAATTTTTGCTCTTCATGATAAAAAATCTAGCAATACTATCAGCTCCATTCCTCACCAAAGGTTTTGAAAAAATTCAATCTATCCTCTGAATTGCTCAGCTTCAAACCATTTCTACATTAAAAACTTTTTCTTCTGACTCTCTCAAAGAACTTATAAATCTCAATACTTTCATTCTCAATCTTTCTCCTGAAAATATGTACGAAAGAGTAGAACTTGAAGTAAAACCAGAATAAAAATATTTTTTTAGAGCAAAAAAATGCGTTTTCTTATCCAAAGAGTACTTTCAGCAACCATCACTATACCAGATCAAAAGATAACCAGATCGATATGACCCTGACTGGTTATTTTTGTGGGTATCAATAAAAACGATGAAAAAATTTACCCAAAAGCGATCGAGAAATTTTGCAATAAAATAAATCAAATAAAATTTTTTTCTGACGAAAGTGGAAAAATCAATAGCTCAAATAGTGATATAAACGGAGAAATTCTCCTTGTATCAAATTTCACCCTCTACGGCAGACACGACAAAGGGAGCAAAATAGACTTCAGCCAAAGCGCCTCATTCGACCGAGCCAAATCCGTTTATGAAGAACTAGTATTTCAGATGAAAGAATCAGAAATAAAATTCATCACAGGAGAATTTGGAGAATATATGGAAATCAATCAAAACCTTTCTGGCCCAGTCAATACCATACGAGATTTTGAGTAAAAAAAACCAGAGCTACAGCCCTAGTTTTTCTTTAAATGAACTATCTTTTCATTGGACCATCTGATCGTGTCAGCCTCACTGCAGACCAAGTTTTTTCTGAAGCTCTTTAGCCGACGAGCCAGCAGGACAGCTGATGAGATAGTTTCCAGTACTCGCAAAAAATCCAAGTGTCTGAGTAGAGTAGTGCTGTCTAGCCAGATCAGCAATCTGCTTCAGCGGCAAGCTCATCAAAAACGAATCATCAGAAATATCGATCACCATCTCTATATCAGCCGTTTTTTTAGATTTTTCAGCGAATGAACTTATTTTTGTCACCAGAATTTGATCTTGAAGAGATTGAAATTGTTGTTGAAGCTGAGTGTATTCTTTCTGATTTTTCTCAAGTTTTTCAGAAATTTGTTTTGGTGTACAATCCAAAACCACAGCTATCTCATGAAGTTTTTTAACCTGATCCATAGCATACAATCCTACTTTTGGTCCAGTATACGCAGAAATTCTTCTCGTACCAGATGCGACAGCTTCTTGGTCAACCACCACAAAAGCTCCTATCTCACTCGTATTGGAAACATGAGTCCCTCCACAAAGCTCTACAGAAAGTTTTTTTTCCTGGCCGCTATCCAAAATCGAAACAACTCTCACCACATCGCCATACTTATCCTCAAAAAAAGCCTTAGCTCCTGTTCAGATAGCCTCCTGATAGCTCATTTCTTTAATTATCACTGGCAAAGCATTTTGAATTTCAGAGTTAATATGCTGTTCGATCATCACCACTTCAGCTTCACTCAAAGCTCTCGGAGCCTGAAAATCAAATCTCAAATAGTCCTGATCTACAAGCGAACCAGCTTGTTTCGTATCAGGGAAAATCTGAGTAAGATGAGCATGAAGTAAATGAGTCGCCGTATGTGCTCTCATCTTAGCTACTCTTTGAACATGATCGACAATTCCTTTCATCACCAAAGGGAAAAAACATAAAAAACCTATTCTCAACTACTATCAAAAAACTTTAAGACCCAGTAGTCACAGCTCCAGTCACCACCTGTTGATCAACCATAACACCAGAGAGATTTTCACCGCTTCCTTGATCCGTTCCGATATACATAATCAGCGTCGATACAGTTGAAAACAACATAATAAAAACGATCAAAACAATCATTACTACAGCAAATCTTTTTCTATTTGAACTCAAATGTTTCATTTTCTAAAAATAATAATATAAAAATATTTTTCTCTGGTTTATGAACAATAATTACAAACTCTGAACTTTTTGCTTAGCTAAATCATGCATTGGTTCAAACTCAAGTATCTTGAAGTAGTATTTTTTAGCATTGGTATAATCTGTTATTTCTTCATACAGTTTTGCCAAGGCCAACAAATATCAAACATGAGATGGCCTCAATTTGATAACTTTTTCCATCAAATTAGCAGCTTCTTCTTTTTTTTGAGTATTATACTTAATTTCGACCATACTAACATAGTATTTTGGGTCATTAGGTTTCAGAGAAATAGCTTTTTCTATAAGTAACTCAGCTGTATCAAATTCACCCTTAGCTAGATAAATTTCTCAGATCTGCCAGATAGCCTTATGATCATCAGGTCTTTGTTCTAATATTTTTTTGAGCAGAGATAAAGCCTTTGTATGATTTCAGATAGAAAAATAAAAATCACTCAGAAGCTTCATAAATTCAAAATTTTCTGGATCCATAGCCAATCATTCTATCAGTTTTTTTTCATAGTTATCGACATTTCCTTTGTCTTTTTGAAGAAGCGCTTCATATCTAATTTTTTCAAGAAGTTTTTGGTGTTTATCATATTCTTTATCTGTCAATTGAATCTTTTGAGTTGATTTCGATTCACTTTCAACCTCTAATGAAGAATTTTGAACAGCATTCTCAAGAGGAATATCTATCAATCTATTTTCAGAAGTTTTTTCTTCAATAGATAATTCTTGTCTACTTTCATCAGCTACCTTTTTCAAAAGTTCTTGTCTATAATGAGAAAGAGCTTGCACTTCCTGATATTTCTTTTTACTAAGAGAATATCACTTCATCAAAAATCTAATAAAATAATAAGCAGCAATTCCGATAGGAAAAGCCAATAAAATTACTCAGACCACAAGCCAACTAACTACTTGTATTTGCAACATTGTGACTTATTCAAGATAATAAATTCAACTCTGTAATAGTAGTGAACATGTTTTCTCCTTCAAGACTTTTTAAGACAACATCTCAAGTCATAATATTATACGAAAAACAAGTCATATCTTTACCATTTATTTTCAAAATCTCTCACTTTTTTGGAAATTTCTTGGACTCTTCAATATACAAATCTCTTTCATAAACAAGGCTACACTTGAGCTTTCAGCACCTTCACTTGAGTTTTTCTACATCTCTTCATTCAAGATTCTGTAACACCACATTTTCCATCTCAATACTCGGCAATGGACCAAGTCCTGAACATCAGCAAGGTCAGCATCAACACTGAGAAAGCCAATCTTTCGAACGAGGATGAAGTCTAATCATATCTCTAGCACCGACTTGATACAAGAAGAAATTCATCCCAATCTTTTGTCTAAATCTCCTCACAAAATCTGAAAACTGAAATCTCTGCTCCGAATAAAAATAAAAATAAATAGTCGTTCACTGTAAATTAAATCTCGCTGTCACTGGAATAGCCTCACTAAACTCAGATCTAAAATCCTTCCTAAAAAGCTGATAAAGTTTTAACGCCTCATCATATTTTTTCTGAAAAAAAATCTCTTTTTCTCCAGAAAGATGCTCTACAAAACTTCCAACAATATCAGTTTGAACAAAAAATCAGACATTAAGACCTATTTTATCGACATCTTCACCATCTACTCTATAAATTACTTTATCTCATGGTTTAAGCTGTTCAGTATTTCTAGCATTTCTCACTTCAATATGTTTGGATATAAGCCAATCAAGAACATAAATCGTTCCACTCATCTTTTTTGTAAAAAATAAAGAACCCAGCTACTCACCAGAGTATAGAGATTACATACCTATTTTCCATAGCAAAAAAATTTGTTTAATTAAAGTAAAATAATACTAAAAGAAGCCTCAAAAAAAATTTTCAGTAGAAAATCACTGGTTATCATCGCCAACGCAACCTTGTCTGAGGTCCAACCTCGTGATAGAAGAGGAAAAACGAGACAATCCTTTGATGGCCTGCCCTCGATCACTATCAGGGCGAGTCGGTAGAACTCAAGAAAAAACGTAGTGAGTAGTCAAGGAGTAAGGAGGAGAGTAAAGACGAGATTTTGCGTTGGCTAGAGTTTTTTTAAGATGAGCATTTATTTTTTCAAGGGAAACGAAGAAAAAATAAGAATGCGACCTTACTTACGAAGTGT